>JAZRDT010000108.1:0-21698 GCA_045660385.1 Bacteroidaceae bacterium
AAAATGTTTTCAAAGAACTCTATTTCTTACAACCTCAAGGGGTGTCCCTCTCGATTGCGGATGCAAAGGTAGATACTTTTCAATTACTGACCAAATCTTATTACAACTTTTTTTCAAGATTTTTTGAAGAAAAATCGCAAACCACTGATTTGCAAGCACTATTCTTTTTAGGGAATTTTAAGATTTATGGCAAAATTGATAAATATATGTTGCAAAACATAAAAAAATGGGGATTTTTGAAGAATAAAGAAGACTTTGAATAAATCAAGAGGGAAGCAGAATTATCGGAGAGTCATCAAGAAGGATGAGACTATACTATAAAAAAGAAGAGAGGCCAGCCAACCGTCCTCTCTTTTATTCCTATATATTATATAGGTATGAATTACTGCTGATCGCAGGCTTTGTCACATGTCTTTTCGCAAGCCTTCTCGCACTTTTTTTCGTTGTTACAAGATTCTTCACAAGCCTTATCCTTATCACAAGCAGCCTTGTCGCAAGATTTTTCGCAAGAGCCTTTATCACATGTTTGCTCGCACGAGCCCTTTTCACAAGCAACCTTTTCGCAGGCTTTCTCACAAGCTTCCTTGCATGAGTCGGGCATTTCGCAGGCTTTCTCACAAGTCTTCTTACACTCGTGCTTTTCTGCACACTCAGTGTTTGCCTTATCGCAAGTAGTTTCTTTTGCCTTGTTGTTGCAGCATGATGTAATAGTGAGAGCTACAACAGCCATCATTGTCAATAACACCTTTTTCATTTCGTTTCATTTTAAAGTTTAACATTGAGCCGCACATGAGCGACAGATGCAAATGTAGCAACTTTTTTCATAGAAGATGGATGTTTTGCCATATATTTTGGATTTTTTATGTAATTTTGTATGCGACTATTCTAAAAATCTAATAATATGACAAGGAAACATCTCACACAGCTACTATACGCTGCAGCGCTAACTATCGTCCCATTACATTCGCTTGCTCAAGAATGGCCAACCATTACCCCTACCGCGAAACCTGCCGCACGCTGGTGGTGGCTTGGAAGTGCAGTTGACGAGGCTAACCTAAGCTACAACATGGAGGAATATGCACGCGCCGGATTGGGCGAACTAGAGATTACACCTATCTATGGAGTACAAGGGAACGAGGCCAACGAACGTTCGTTTCTCAGTCCCGAATGGATGGATGCACTTGAATACACACAAGCCAAGGGCGCCGAAGTCGGTATTTGTATTGACATGAGCACTGGTACGGGATGGCCCTTCGGAGGTCCCGATACCTCGTTGCAGGATGCTGCCACAAAGGCTATCTTCGAAGAATTTATTGTTACGGGAGGTAAAATAGTTGAACTGCCCATCACCTTGTCAAATAAGAAAGAGGTCGCAACATCAACACTCAACAAGGTAATGGCTTACCAAGGGAACAAACATGTGGATATTACAGAAAAATGCGATAAAAAGGGCGTTCTCCATTGGCAAGCTCCCGAAGGCGAGTGGGAAATAATCGCTCTCTTTGTCGGGAAAACACGCCAAATGGTAAAGCGCGCAGCTCCTGGCGGTGAGGGTTACGTAGTTGACCACCTTTCAAAAGAATCCATAAAGCGATATCTCGAACGTTTCGAAAAAGCGTTTGCCCAAAACGGTACACCGGCACCAAACAATTTTTTTAATGACTCGTATGAAGTGTACGGGGCCGACTGGACACCAGACTTCTTAGAGCAGTTTGCCCGCCTGCGCGGCTATAGGTTGGAGCATTATTTCCGCGAGTTTCTTGACCCATCACGTCCCGATATCACCTGTCGCATTGTTTCAGACTATCGCGAGACCGTATCAGACCTACTGCTCGAAAATTTCACTGTACAATGGACAGACTGGGCTCACAGCATGGGAAGCCTCACACGAAATCAGGCGCATGGATCACCCGCTAACCTCATTGACACCTATGCTGCAGTAGACATTCCTGAATGTGAAGGATTCGGACTTTCCGAATTCCGCATCAAAGGCCTTCGTCGCGACTCGCTCACCCGCAAAAACGACTCGGATCTTTCGATGCTTAAGTATGCATCATCAGCTGCTCACATCAGTGGCAAGCCTTTGGTTTCATCCGAGACCTTCACATGGCTTACCGAGCATTATCGTACATCCCTATCACAATGTAAGCCCGACATGGACCTGATGTTCGTATCAGGAGTAAATCATATGTTCTTCCATGGCACCCCCTATTCTCCGCGCGAAGCTGAGTGGCCTGGCTGGAACTTCTATGCATCAATCAACATGTCGCCAGTCAATAGCATATGGCGGGACGCTCCAGCCTTCTTTGACTACATCGCACGCTGCCAATCATTCCTACAGATGGGCAGTCCTGACAATGACTTCCTAGTATATCTTCCTATTTATGACCTTTGGAATGAACAAGAGGGACGACTACTAACATTCGATATCCATAAAATGCATAGAGTGGCACCAGCCTTCATCGCCACAGTGAACGAGATTTGCAACAACGGATATGATGTCGACTACATCTCTGACCGTTACATACGCACTACCCATTGCACAAACGGCCAACTGGTAACTTCAGGAGGAGCAAGCTACAAGGCAATCATCGTACCTGGCGTAAAACGAATGCCTGCTGACGTATTGATCCACTTAGAGAAATTAGCGCGACAAGGTGCCACCATCGTATTTATTGGAGGCATGCCTGAAGACGTCCCTGGATACGGCAATCTTAATGCACGAAGAACTGCATTCAATAATGCATTGAACCGATTGAACGCAACCGACAGGACAAGAAAAGGACGCATCATCCTCGGCGATGACTACCATGAAACATTAGCGCTCTGTGGCGTACAACCCGAAGAATTGAAGACCCAATATGGCCTGCAATTCATACGCCGCTGCAACGATAAGGGACACCACTATTTCATCAGTGCCCTACAACCCGAAGGAGTAGACAATTGGATCACTCTAAGTGTAGACGACGTAGACGCCATGATTTTCGACCCCATCAGCGGCAGGAAGGGACAAGCAGCCACACGACGCACCGATGACGGTTTACAAGTGTACGTACAACTACAATCGGGAGAAAGCCTCATCATACAAACATTCGCTACACCCATAACAGCAGACAAATGGACATACCTGCAACCACAAACACTCGCACTTAGCCTCGACCATGGATGGATATTCGATTTCATCGAGGTTAATGGGGAACGCACCGTCGGAAGTAAACGATATAACATTGACTCACCCTGTTCATGGACCACACTCGAGACTCCTCTTGCCACAACAATGATGGGAACAGGACGCTACACTTTATCCTTTGAACTTCGAAACACTCCTTCCTCCGTGAGCCCTGACGAATGGATACTCGACCTCGGGGATGTACGCGAAAGTGCCCAAGTACGTATTAATGGAGAGTCTGTAGGTACGGCATGGTGCGTTCCCTACAGACTCGCTGTGGGCAAATACATAAAGCAAGGCAATAACATCATCGAGATAGATGTAACAAACCTACCAGCCAACCGAATCGCCGAGTTAGACCGCCAACAAATCCCCTGGCGCCGATTTAAAGAAATCAATGTCGTTGACTTGAACTACAAAAAAACCGGCTATGGCCATTGGGAACCATTACCTTCGGGTCTAAACGGACAAGTTAAATTGATTCCTATGACTCGAAAGGAGCTATAGTTTAGTTTGTAATCTTTACACCAACAAACACAGTGCGAGGTTGTCCGGGACCATAGAAATAGCCTGAATCGCGCCATTCCCCACGATCAAGGTCGGGTTGAAAATGGTTCAACACATTTTGTACGCCGGTATTGACCTGCAGCTTGATGTGGTCGTGCAACACAAAGGTATAGTTGAACTTCACGTTAAGGTCAAAGAAAGATGGAGTCGTTTCCATACGATCCTCTTCTATGTAGCCAGCATAGTGAGGCACAATCATCGAGCCGGTATAGGTTCCCGACAGTGAAAAATCAAAGTTTTTGACCGGCTCGGAAGTAAAGGTAAAGTATCCGTAGTAGTCGGGGGTGCGCATCATGCGAGTTGTAAACTGACCATCGGTCCACTCCTCAGCCTCGGTGTAGTGGCTACGTTGGGCGGTGAAGCCGAGGCTGAACACGGCCTCCTTGCCATGGGCGAGCTTGGCATCGAGATTGGCTCCATAAACACGGGCCCCACTACCATTTCGACGTTCTTTAATTGCATATCCATTGGCATCGTGACCGACATCCTCAAGGATAAATACATTGTTCAATCCGGTGTAGAAACCTTCTACAAGTACGTTTGCCTGCCAGTGCCCCAAGGTTGTAGTATAATCGACCGAGCCGCTATAACTATTAGAACGTTCTTCACGCAAGCCATCGGCCAGTTTGATGAGAACGCCCTCACCACCCACAGCTGTCACGTGGAGATCTTCATCGTAAGCCTGCGGAGCGCGGAAACCAGTCGAATAAGTCAAACGAGCCTGAAAACTATCTTGGGGTTTATATAGTAGATTCACACGCGGACTTAGGATTGGACGCTCAATTAGGTTGTGATTGTCGACACGTCCTCCTGCAAGCAAGGTAAAGTCGCGCAACTTCCATTCATTCTGGACAAAAGCACTAGCTATACGTACATCCTGCTGCATATCGCGCTGATAGCCCAACATGCGATCATGCAACGAATTACTCTGATATTCTATTCCACCCGTAAATACGGAAGGGGCAAAAAGAAAACGCTCGTAATTACCTACATACATAGCGCCTGCAACCCACGTAAGGTCCTCGGTTTTTCCATAAGCAGCTGTATCCCGCTGCGCACCATAGTAACTATCTCTATCCGTATGTTGCACCGACGTATAGGCAGATAGCTTATGCTTATACCCGTCCCAAAATTGATCATAACTAACACCACCACTATTGATGATATGCTCTGTCTGCTCGGTGATATCGGTCTGGTGAGGCTGCAAGTCGAACTTATTGCCTCCACGACGCATTTCGTTGGTAGTATGGTATTCCACATTCAAGCGACTCCACTGTGAGGGACGATAGTAAGCGCGGAAACCAAAAGTATTCATGTTCAACTTTCCTAGTTCAGAAAATGCATCTCCATCATGGTCGTATGGATTACGATTTCTATAGCTTTGATACATGGCAATACCATAGGTGTTATCCTTGGCAACGAGCGACACATTAGCACCCATATATTGTTCCCAGGACTTACCCCCGAGATTCGACAATGTACTATTCACTTGAAACGAGTTAGCAATGGGATCTTTGGTGATGATATTAATGGTACCACCTACGGCATTCGCACCAAAAAGTGCAGATCCACCCCCACGCACCACTTCAACACGGTCGATCATGTTAGTCGGAATCTGTTCCAAACCATATACGCCACCCAAAGCACTGATAATGGGGCGGGAGTTAATAAGTATCTGCGAATAGGGACCGTCAAGACCATTGATGCGCACTTGCGGGAAGCCGCAATTCTGACAATTATTCTCTACACGCAAGCCCGACTGAAAATTGAGCGACTTTGCTAGATCAGTGCTATTGACTGCCTCAAAGAGTTTGGGACTTAAAATATTAACAACTACAGGGGCCTCGCGACGGCTTACTTCTGTACGACTAGCAGAAACGACTACTTCATCCACAACATAAGCCTCCTCCTCCAAGGGAAAGTGTACCACTACCATATATTCACTACCCACAGTGATTGTTTTCTCCATGGTCCTATAACCCACAGCCGAAACACGAAGCGTATATTCCCCCTCATTAAGATTTGTTAGTTTGAATTGACCTACCTCGTTAGATACAGCACCCTTATCGGTACCTACAATAAGAATTGTTGCAAATGGGATGTCCTCTTCAGAATCCTTCTCGATCACATGTCCCGAAATGGTATATCCCTCATGTACTGGCGTGTTGGCCAAAAGTGTAAGCATGCCCATCACGAGCATCAAACATACAAATAAAAATCTCTTCATACCTATTGTTTAGAATGTTTCCAAAAAAATCGAGTGCAAAGGTATGACGAAATACATAAATATAAAATACCTAAAATTAGGTAAAAGTTGTAAGAAGACCCTTCGTGAGGATATATCAGTACGCCCTATAATTGCTATTGTCTATAGCCTTTACAGCCATACATTCCATCTCTATTAGCCATCCCGGACGACACACAGGAGCCAAGAGGAAAACTTTAGGAGTATGAGGGAAACGTTCTGCAAACATACGTTCAACCATAGCATAGTCTGCCATATCACGGAGATACACAATCATGTGACCTACATGTTCATAAGTACATTCAGCCTCTGCGAGAAGTGTCTCTACATTCTCCCACATACGCAACGTCTGCTTACAAACATCACCGGGATGCACAATCTCACCTCGATTATTAATACTTGCAGTACCTGAGATGAAAACTTGGCGGCGATCGCCATAATCCACATAAGTTCCACGCTCGAAGCTAACGCCATATTCATAAGTAGGATTCAAATGAGTGGGAGCATATAGGTAATGTATCTGCTCTGGCTGAACACCTTCAACGGCATATGCATCCATTTGCACAAGTACCTCATGATCTGCATGACGACCTGCAATACCTGTACTTGCGATAAAATGAGTCTTTTCAGTAAGCCCTTGTGTATGGAAAACCTCATTACGAGCCTTCACTACGCCCGCATAATTGACATCAACATTCTGCACGAAGAGCCAAGTGCGGACACAATTATCAGCCAAGCGGCATCCCTGTTCAGAAAGACGCATGATATAATCATTGAATAGAAGACGCATCTGATACTCTGACTTACTGGCTTTATTAAAATTCGACGCAGTCCAAATATGACGATATCCTCCATGACTTACCTCATAATCCCCATAAGGGAGATTTCGGGTTTGCACACCACTCTGCAGATAAACCCAAAGCGCTATTTTTGTACCATCAAGAGGAGCCTGTTCCACAATAGATACAGCACAATCAGAATGTTCGATGAGCAACGCTTGCAAATGATTGGCTTGGTTAGCCGCATCGCTCAAGAAAAAACGCTTAAACACAGCAACAGTCCCAGGTAACGTCTTCAACACAAGCTGTTCATAGGCCGTAAACAAAGCATTTACCTGCTCCGCATAATTCAAGAGAGGATTGGCGATACGCAATATAGCATGGTATTCAGACACACCATTCTCTACCTCAAATCTAAATATATCTGTCGACGTCTGTGTTTGCATAGTTCCTATTATCATACGTTTATCTACGAAAAGTCATTCTTTTCTAAAACAATGCAAAGATAGTAATAAACAAGCGAGAAATAGAGGTTTACTTCAATATTTTTCACCCAATCCTAAAAAATAGTCTGCGCAGCAGAAAAGCATGCGCAGACTACAGAATATAACAGAGGCAAAGGGCTGGATTGCCCCAAGAAATTACGGAATGAGAACCTTGCGGCCACCTACGATATAGATACCTGCAGGAAGCCCCTCAAGGGTAGTGGCATTTTCACGAACGCATTTGCCCGTAATGCTGTATACATGGACACTCTTGGGAGCCTCATCCATAACGGCTTCGTCGATATCAGTACCCAGGTAGGCACCCTCAAACTGCGCCACTTCATCGCCACTAAGCAACAGCCAGCGCTGTATAGCCACATTATTGCCGAGGTTGAACGATGCTGTACTAACAGCACCATTTGCAGCTGCAACGAGCGTTGCTGGATTGGATTTGTTCTCGGGATGGATAATCCAATAGCCACGCACTTTCATTGCAACATCGCCACTACCGATCGTGACATCCTGACGCGAACGCATGAGGTGGAAATTTTCATTGGCTCCAGCCTCGGCCTTAGCTACCGTACGTATGCCATTGGCTCCAGTAGAAGCGTAGGTCATATAAGCACCCGTCGCCGCATTGCGCAACTGATAATAGCAGTTCACCGGATTGAAGGTGATATACCAGGCAGCACGCTCGTTGGCCAATGCCTCATCTGCAGTCAAAGTCTCCCACACGAGATGATCGTTCTCATTCTGCACGAGATATGAGGTATACAAGCCATAGTTCTGATGCTCGCTCTTGATATAATACTTGATGGTATCCTCCTGCTCAAACACATAAGCCGGTGTACAGAAGCCACCTGTAGGAGGCAGACCATCTTCACCAAGTGCCTGATAGATGACAGCATTACTCATATAGAGCATAGTAGAGCCCGTATCCTCATGCGCACCATTCACACCATAGGGCCACATATGGGTACCATCACCATTGAGTTTCGAGGTCGTACTATTATCAAAGAAACGAACGGCAGCAGTAGCACGATCGCCAGTCCAATAGCCGGTTCCACTACCCTCACGCATAGGAGTTGAGCCTCCATTCCACATGCTGTGAGTACCAACACCAATGGCATGACCTAACTCATGCAAGATGGTGCCTGTTCTCTGATACGAAGCATTAGGACCTACACGCATCCATCCTCCATAAGAGCAATCGGCAGTCGGAGTTCCTGAACCATAATGAACATTTGCATGCAAACCATTGATACTGGTCCAAGTGTTCAAATAGTAAACAGCATCCTCTACCGCCGCATTGATACGAGCATTTGCAGCAGCATCAGCCCCATTGTCATATGACCAGATAACCTTACCCACAGGAAGTGTGATAATCTTTATAGCCTTACCATATCCTACCGCATATGTCTTGCTGATCGCATACGCGCGCACATAATATATAGTAGAAGGTTCAAGATTCTCCATTACATAGATGCGACCATTCTGCGTTTGATATTTTGAAGATCGGTTGTCTAGCACGGTAGGATCAGGCGAAGTACTCCAACAGAAACCCTGCTCGAGAATTTCTGATGCCGAAAGACCACTTACATTACTACGGCCAAGTGCCATCGTTGAGCCACGAGCTATGTAAGTATGAGTCTCCACCTCAGGAGCCTCGCCCGAGCCATTTGCCAACTGATATACAAAAGCCGCCTCTTTAAGCGCAGCTGTCGCAGCTGCAAGTTCATCAGCCGTAGCATCCATATTGTTTGCCACCTGTTGAGCCTCAGCAATAGCAACCTGCAAATCAGCCAAGCCTGTGCCCACAGCTCCTTCAGCCAAAGCCACAACCTCATCAAGGGTCTTCAAGAAGGTGTTTTTAGCAGAAAGAACTTTTTTGTATACGGCGACAGCATCATTGATAGCCGTAGTTTCAGCCAACAACTCTTCTGAAGTAGCCTCAGCATTAGCATAAACAGCCTCGGCCTTAGCTATAGCAGCCTGTAGCGTAGCTACACCTATTCCCGTATCGTCAGCAAGAGTTGACACAGCCTTATCAATTGCTTTACGCAAAGTCTTATAGGCATTTTGCAATGCATTAAACACATCCACCGCTTCATTGATGGCTGCAGTAGCAGCAACCTGCTCATCAGGGGTAGCTGTCGAATCATTCAGAACGACATTTGCGGCATCAATCGCAAGTTTCAAAGCTGCGGCTCCATTGTCCGTTCCATCATCGTAAAGTCTAACCGCTTTTTTTACTGCATCCTCGAAGATACTTCCATCCCAATTATAAGACAATATCTTTATGTAGTCAATTGAGAGCTTAGCCGAATTAGCCGATCCGCCGTCGGCTCCAGTTATACCCACCTGAACCTTACCCGACTTACGGATAATCAACTTCAAGGAGAGAGTATCAACAACCCATTGGTTCGCCGGAAAGTTCTTCACCTCCGACATTACCCCTGTACCACTTGAGGGAACCCAGCCCACAAGACTCGTCGCAGCTGTTGCAGAAGAACCGTTATAGTATGCCGTCACCAACGAATAATCACCTTTAGGAAGTGTCACTTCTTGGTAGAGTTTGATAGACTCATTCCATCCTGTACTAAGAGCAAGAACGCCTCCCTCTGAAGTACCATTAACATTCGTTGCAGGAACAGAGGCTCCATTGAATGTTTTTTTCGTTCCTATCTGATATGTTCCTACGATAGTATACGCAACAGAATAGTCGTTGGTCCATCCATCCACATCGAGCATTTCTTGAGCCACGTTACCGATCGCATCAATCGGATAGTCATAACTAGTGTCAAATCCCGCATTCTTGAGATAGATAGGGGTGACGTCAACTTGCGCCATGGTACCCGCTATACCCGAAAGGCATAGCAAGGCCGCAAATACGTACTTAATGTTTCTCATAATCATTTTATTATTTTTCAATCGTATTCAACCTCTTATCTACAAGCATCACATCCTTCATCTGCAAGTTGAGTTCACCGCTCTGACGTGCTACGAATGTAATCTCCACAAGAGTTCCATTTCCACTGAGCACAGCCTTGTTTCCCGTGTTGACAAAGGTGGGGTAGAGAGCCTTCTCCCCACTCTTGTGTAGACGGTCGTAAGTAAGGTTTTCCATCTCCTTATTGCCTGCTGTGGTAGTGTTTACATAGGTAAGCTGGTTGGCATTGTAAGGGATGGCTACGCTCCATGCGTTCACCTCGTTGAGGTCGGTACCACGGATGATGACCTTCACCTCTTCACCCTCCCGAATGCTCTTTGGAGCAATAAGCTCGAGGCTTCCTGAGAGAGTTCCCATGCCATAGGTGCTAACACCTCCGCGTGTCATTACACCTACCGTAGAGATGTCATAGGCATCGATGAGGCCGTTTTTGTTAATATCGCCACCGCTGATATATCCATCAAAGTCTGAATCGCCAGCACGTAAACCGGTGTAGTTCATGTATGAGGTGAAATCATCCATATCGATGCGGCCATCGTGGTTGATGTCACCCTGCAGTACGGTTTCAGTGCCAGGAACCTTGAAGATGTACATCTCACGGCCTGAGCCGAAGTTGCCACGAGCCGAGGTTATATCCATCTTCAGATAGCGTGCGGGAGCCTTCTCGTCGAAGATGATGGTCTTCACGCTTCCATCGGGTGCCCATGTGAAGGGGATGGGCTCACTCCATATTTTGCGGTCAGCGCTATAAGAGATACTACCTTGGAGTAGTGTGCCATTGCCACCATCCTCGCGGGGGAGGTACTCGAGTTTGTCGAGTTGACTCACGCCACCGAGGTCGATCTCCATAGTGAAGGGTACTGCACCTCCGTTCCAGTCGGTGTGCCAGATGCTAGCCTCGTCATAGTCGAAGAATTTGGCCACATCTTGTCCGGGTTGGTTCTTGCAGGTAGTCTCAGCCTTGATTCCGGGGATAGCAAACTCGAGCGGATTAGAGAGGGTCTGCACCTTGGTCTCAGCCCACTTGGTGGTTCCTTCGGCATTCACGGCACGCAGGCGGAAGGCGTACTCAGTCTCCGCTTTGAGGTCCTCGAAGCGGAGTTTGCTATCGCGGATGGTTGAGTAGAGCATTCCGTCGAACTCAATCTCGTAGTAGTCGGCCTCGGGCTGCATCTCCCATGTGGGGGTGAGTGCATAAGGCTCGATGTTCTCTTCGAGGAAGGTGATGACGGGTGTAGTGAGCTTGCCGGTGTTAGCTACCAAGGGATCAGCTACCTCAAACTGATAACCCTCTACGGTAACCTCAACGGTGTTGGCGGTAACATCGGTAGCGGCAATCTTCACCATCAGACGGGGAGCACCCTTAATGCTCACCCCCGCAGCCTCAGAACCGCGTGTGGCGAACTGATTAAGTTCAGGCTCAGCATCGTAGTAGTAAGCGTTGTCTGTCACTATGAGTTCAGCAGCCGAGGCTACGGCCTCTAACTCCACTTTCTTTCCGCCCACGGCAGCCTTCACTGCTCTGGGAGCAGCATTCATATAGATACGCATCTCGGTACACTTCTCAGGTTCAAAGCCTTCAAAGTCGCCAGTAGTAGGAGCTACAGTGATAATAGCCTTGCCTTTTTTTACCTGACTGCTCACCTTTGTCTCTACAAACTCACCCATGAGGTATGCTTGCGTGCGACCATCGTCGTCATATTCGATGAAGCTACTCTCACCATAGGGGTAAATGTCATAAATACGGATGGTGGGGTCAATCTCATTCACATTGTTGTGCGGGCGTGTGAGAGGCACGATAGCGCCAGCCTTCACGAAGAGAGGTTGCTTCCACAAAGGAGCATCGTAACTGTTGATGATGCGTCCACCCTTGTAGTGTTCGCCGCTGAAGTAGTCGATCCACATACCCTCGGGGAGGTAAATGCCGTTACGCACGTCGTTGCCCTCAGCATCAGATGCGGTGTTCTGATAGATGGGAGCCACGAGATACCATGGGCCAAACATATACTGATACTGTGTAGCCTTGCCCAAGGTGTAGTCGTTCTCGGTGTCGAGAAACATAGCGCGTACCATAGGCATGCCAAACACGGCCTCGCGAGCAATACTATAGGTGTAGGGGGTGAGGACAGACTTCCACTTCAAGTATGAGCGGTTGATGGATGTGGCAGGCTCGCCCAAGGCGTGAGGATACTTTTCGTTGGCACCCCAGCCGTCCATGTTGAGAAGCATGGGCGAGAAGGTCTTCCACTCATAGTCGCGCACATTGACGGGTACGTTCTTTCCACCGAAGATACCATCCATGTCGGATGATACGTTGGGTTGACCCGAGAGGCCTGAACCGAGGTATGTGGGAATGTGGAAACGAATGTACTCCCAGTTACCACCAGTCTGGTCGCCACTCCATAGACCTGCATAGCGCTGCGTACCTGCCCAGCCATCGAGAGTGATAATGAAGGGGCGTGCATCGTTGCCAAACTCGGGCATCACCTTGGCCACGTCAGCCACACCATTGAGTCCGAACGAGTAACCGGGACCTACCCAAGCCACATCGGTTTTGAGGATACGCACACCTGCGTCGCGCACTTCGCGGATGATATCGCGCTGCAATAGAGGTTCCACACCCTCCTTGGGATAAAGGTCTGATTGTGTCCAAAGGCCCAGTTCCACACCATGCTGACGCGCATATTCGCCAAACTGACGCAGATTCTCGATGTTACCCTCGAGGGTACCCGTCTGTCCGTAGCCTGCACCATAACCATCGTTGGGGAGAATCCATCCGAGGGGCATATCGTGAGCTGCATAGCGGTCAATCACGGCACGTGCCGAGAACTGATAGCTACTATTATTGGGTACGCGCACTTCGCCAGCTCCGGCGATAGATCCGACCACAGCTGCTGCGCCATCGACCTTTTCGCCATTGAGGGTCTCTCTGATGCCACCGTTGAATTTCTGACTCTCCTTGTATCGCTTGCCATCCTCGAAGGGTACGCCACCCTCGGCAGTCTCCGTCCAGTAGTCGCGGTTGTAAGCATTTAGGTGTCCCTCGTAGAATCCGAACTTGGGTAGCAATACGGGGTTACCTGTGAGTTGATAGTAGTCGTTAAGCAATGCCACGGGACCTTCGTCGACCATCACGAAGAGGTCGAGGTAGTCGCCATCGTGCTGCATTTTCACGGTGCCATCGGCTTCGGAGTTGAAGTCGTACTGACCCTTCTTGAAGGTATACCACATCACGCCATAGCCTCCTGTTGACCAATAGAAGGGATTGGGTGAGGTGACACCGCCATCCACCCAGTTATTCGAATTGATCACCTGTATCACCTTACCGCGATGCGAGAAGCGTCCGTTCTGCATACCGCCACCATAGAAATACTCTTCAGCATCAGCTTTCACGGTCATCGCTGCCACCCCCTCTTTGATGGTGGCGGGAGTGGTCTCTTCAAACACTACACGCTTGCTCTCACGGTCAGCCACGGTCATGAGGCCCGTCGCCTTGTCTACTACTACCTTGATGCGAGGTGTGGTCATAATTGTTTTGTCTTCATTCTCCTTCACGGTGAGTTTGGTTACCTCGCGGCGAGGATTCTCTACCAGTATTTTTGCCGGGGGAGTGGCCACGGGGTCGCGCATCTCACCTCCTTGGGGGTCTTGGAAGACGCGAACGATGTCGTCGCCATAAAAGTCAAACACGCGGCACATGCTGTCAGGCATGGTAACCTCCACGGTCGTTCCATTCACTTTCACTCCTCCCATGCCATCGCATTGAGCGAAGGTCAAGAGAACAACTGCAGCCAATACAGCCATACCAGCCGCCTTGACACATCGGGTCATAAAGTTTGTCGTCATAGTATTTTATGGATAGTTATTTACAATATAGTCTTATTTATTTTAGCGTGTAAAGATAAGAAGTTTATGCCACATGGCCAAAGATAAGCTACATTATTATGGGCAATCCTAGAAAAACGGCTTCCAAAAAGTTCTGCTTTCTATTAAAAGATATTTTTTAACACCTACACAAACCAAAAACATTCCATCAGAAACTATTTATCAACATTTTTAACCTTCTTTGCACACTTTTGTCAAAAAAGATGTAACTTTACCCGCCATTTTTAACATTAACAACCGACTTCACTATGTCCTTAACCATAAAAGCCGTCACAACCAAGGAAGAAATGAAGCAATTCATATGCTTCAACTATGAATTGTATAAAGATTCGGAATATGCAGTTCCTGACCTTTATAATGATGTGCGCGACACACTTGACCCGAAAAAAAATGCAGCATTTGAGTTTTGTGAGGCACAACCTTTTATTGCCTTACGCGACGATAAGGTTGTAGGCCGCATTGTTGCTATCATCAACAATAAAGCCAACTTTGCATGGAACAAAAAAAGCGTACGCTTTGGATGGGTTGATTTCATTGATGACAAAGAGGTTGTAAATAAACTTTTTGAGGCTGCAGAGAAATGGGGACGCGAACGCGGCATGAATGAGATCCATGGGCCATTAGGGTTTACAGATTTTGATCCCGAAGGAATGCTCGTTGAAGGATTTGACCGCATAAGTACTATTGCGACAATCTACAACTATCCCTACTATCCTATACACATGGAACGCATGGGCTATGTAAAAGATACCGATTGGGTTGAATATCTACTTACAGCACCTCAATTCCTACCTGAAAGACATGCACGCATTGCTCGTATCGTAAAGGAAAAGTTTGGTTTGCATGTTGTCAAATACACATCGCACCGCAAACTGGCCCGTGAACAAGGAACTGCCATTTTCAATTTACTCAACGAAGCATATGCACATCTTTATGGCTACTCGGCTCTTTCTGAGAGGCAAATCCAGCAATACATTGATGCATACCTTCCTCTACTCGATTTGCGGTTGGTACCTTTAATTTTTGACAAAGACAACCAACTCATCGGTTTCGGAATAGTACTCCCATCGTTAGCAAAGGCCTTTCAAAAAGCAGGAGGTTATCTGTTTCCTCTTGGATGGTGGCACCTGCTGAAAGCACTTAAATGGAATAAGACGCAAATGTCGGAGATGTTACTCATTGCTGTTAAACCCGAGTACCAAGGCAAAGGCGCTGTTGCACTAATATTTGAAGACATCATCCCTGTGCATTATGGTTTGGGCTATCGTTTTTCTGAGACTAATCCCGAGTTGGAGGATAACACGAAAGTACAGTCGCAATGGGACTATTTTGAACGCGAGAACCATAAACGCCGCCGTATATACACAAAGAAATTGTAAAAAGCTGAAGCACCACAAAAAACAACGAATATAATGGGTAGAATCTATAGTTTTTATAGTTTTTACCCATTTACTTTACGCTATCTCATAAAAAAGTGTTATCTTTACCCGATAAATCCAAGGATTATGAGTGACGAACTAAATATGCCAATCGAAGAGCAAGTAGCGTATACCGATGACAACATACGCCACTTGAGTGACATGGAACACGTACGCCTACGCCCCGGTATGTATATCGGCAAGTTGGGTGACGGCACACAAAACGACGACGGAATCTATGTCCTATTAAAGGAAATTCTCGATAATAGTATCGATGAATTCAAAATGCATGCAGGAAAGCGTATTGAGATAGAGGTTACTGACCACAAGTATGTCAGCGTACGCGACTATGGACGCGGTATTCCTCAAGGGAAGTTGGTCGAAGCTGTAAGTGTGCTCAATACGGGAGGTAAATACGACAGCAAAGCCTTTAAAAAGAGCGTGGGTCTCAACGGCGTGGGCGTAAAGGCCGTAAATGCGCTGAGCGCTCACTTCGAAGCCAGTTCATATCGTGACGGCAAGGTACGCACAGTCGTATTTGAAAAGGGTAATCTTATCAGCGACAATACAGCCGATGCCGGTCCTGAGGAGACTGGAACACGCATTCTCTTCGAGCCGGACAATACACTCTTTGTAGGCTACTCATTCCGTACGGCCTATATCGAGACTATGTTACGCAACTATACTTACTTGAACACGGGCCTTACCATCATGTTCAACGGCAAGCGCATCATCTCACGCAATGGTCTCGTGGACCTGCTTACCGATAACATGACTGCACCGACACTCTATCCCATCATACATCTCAAAACCGAGGATATAGAGATTGCCTTCACACATACCGACCAATACGGCGAGGAATATTACTCGTTTGTCAATGGCCAGCATACCACACAGGGCGGCACACACCAAAGTGCATTCAAGGAACATATAGCCCGCACCATCAAGGAATTCTATAATAAGAATCACGAGTTCACGGATATTCGCAATGGTATTGTAGCTGCCATAGCCATCAATGTAGAGGAGCCAGTATTTGAAAGTCAGACCAAAGTAAAACTTGGTTCTACGGCTATGGAACCCGGTGGCCGCAGTCTTAACAAGTTTGTGGGCGACTTTATCAAAACAGAGGTAGATAACTACTTGCATCGCAATACTGATGTCGCCGATGCCATGTTGCAGAAGATACAGGAAAGCGAAAAGGAGCGTAAGGCTATTGCAGGCGTCACAAAGATAGCCCGTGAACGGGCCAAGAAGGTCAATATGCACAACCGCAAGCTGCGAGATTGTCGTATACACCTGAACGACGCCAAGGGTGACCGCACCGACGAGTCGTGCATCTTCATCACCGAGGGCGACTCAGCAAGTGGATCTATCACCAAAAGTCGTGATGTAAATACTCAAGCTGTATTTAGTTTGCGTGGTAAGCCGCTCAACTCATTCGGACTTACCAAGAAGGTTGTATATGAGAACGAAGAATTTAACCTGCTTCAGGCCGCGCTTAACATTGAAGACGGTCTTGAAGGTTTGCGCTACAACAAGGTAATCGTAGCTACCGATGCCGATGTCGACGGCATGCACATCAGATTGCTGATGATTACCTTTTTCCTGCAGTTCTTCCCCGACCTCATCAAGAAGGGACACGTCTACATCTTGCAGACTCCGCTTTTCCGTGTGCGCAATAGAAAACGCCTCATAAAAGGATACAAAAAAGAAAATGATCCCGACCGCAAAAGCGATTTCATCACCCGATATTGCTACAATGAAGAGGAGCGTCAGAATGCGATTACTGACCTCGGACCCAACCCCGAGATTACACGATTTAAAGGTCTCGGTGAAATTTCCCCCGACGAGTTCAAGCATTTCATAGGTGAGGATATGCGTCTTGAGCGCGTAACCTTGAGCAAAAAAGAGGCTGTCACAGGACTCCTCGAATTCTACATGGGTAAGAACACCATGGAACGTCAGAACTTCATCATTGACAACCTCGTTGTAGAGGAGGACAAACCTGAAGAAGAGTCATGAGAACTGCCATATTCCCAGGATCGTTCGATCCCTTCACCATAGGGCACGACGCGCTGGTTCGCCGCGCGTTGGATATTGTGGATGAACTATACATTGCGATTGGAATCAATACCGAAAAACGTACTATGCTCACGTTGGAAGAACGCATAGAGCGTATTTCCACACTATACAAGAATGAACCGCGTATCCATGTGGTAAGCTACGAGGGATTGACAACTGATTTTGCCCAATCAATCGGAACAAGATTCATCATACGTGGTGTACGAAACACGATAGACTTCGAGTATGAGCGGAATATTGCCGACATCAATCGTATGCTCACTGGAATAGACACCATACTGCTCATCAGTGATCCTAAACATGCCACAATTAGCAGCAGCATGGTACGTGAATTGGCTCATTTCGGGAAAGATATCAGTGCATATCTACCATAAACCTAATATTGTACAACTTGAGAACTAGCTACAGTTCTAAAAAAGCCTAACAAGTTTGGTTTTTCGCTCACCTTACACTAATTTTGCATCTTAATAATAAATCTTCATAAGATTATGCAACAACTATTCGTTTACAATACACTCTCGAGACAAAAGGAACTGTTCAAACCCTTACACGAAGGTCGTGTAGGAATGTACGTTTGCGGTCCTACTGTATATGGCGATGCTCACTTGGGACATGCTCGTCCTGCTATCACCTTCGATATCCTTTTCCGTTACTTGCAGCACTTGGGCTACAAGGTGCGCTATGTACGTAACATCACCGACGTTGGCCACCTGGAGCACGATGCTGACGAAGGCGAAGACAAGGTAGCAAAGAAGGCACGCCTGGAACAATTGGAGCCCATGGAGGTGGTTCAACACTATTTGAACCGCTACCACAAGGCCATGGAGGCACTCAACGTGCTCCCTCCCAGCATTGAGCCCCACGCATCGGGTCACATCATCGAGCAGATTGCCTTGGTGAAGGAGATCCTCGACAATGGCTACGCCTATGAGAGCGAGGGCTCGGTATACTTCGATGTAGAGAAATACAATCGTGACCACCGCTACGGCAAGCTCTCGGGCCGCAACCTCGACGACGTGCTCAACACCAGTCGCGACAACCTTGACGGACAGAGCGAGAAGCGCAACCCTGTAGACTTCGCCTTGTGGAAGAAGGCACAGCCCGAACACATCATGCGCTGGCCCTCTCCTTGGAGCGACGGCTTCCCCGGCTGGCACTGCGAGTGTACAGCAATGGGTAAGAAATACTTGGGCGAGCACTTCGACATCCACGGAGGCGGCATGGACCTCGTATTCCCCCATCACGAGTGCGAAATAGCACAGAGCGTGGCAAGTCAGGGTGACGACATGGTACGCTACTGGATGCACAACAACATGATTACCATCAACGGACAGAAGATGGGTAAGTCATACAACAACTTCATCAACCTGAGCGAGTTCTTCGCTGGCTCACACCCCTTGTTGGAGCAACCCTATAGTCCAATGACCATCCGCTTCTTCATCTTGCAGGCACACTATCGCAGCACGGTGGACTTCGGAAACGAGGCACTGCAGGCTTCAGAGAAGGGGCTCAACCGCCTGCTCGAAGCATGGAGCAACCTCGAACGCATCACACCCTCTGAAGTATCTACAGTAGACGTGAGCAATCTCCGCGCCAAGTGTTACGAGGCTATGAGCGATGATCTCAATACACCCATCGTCATCAGCCACCTATTTGACAGTGCACGCCTCATCAATCAGGTAGTCGACAAGAAGGCTACTATCAGCGCTGCAGACTTGGCAGAGTTGAAGGATGTGTTCTCTGTATTCCTGTTCGATATCCTCGGTTTGCAGGCTCAGCAGAATGGCGACAATAGCGGGCGCGAGGAGGCATTTGGCAAGGTCGTAGATATGCTCCTCGAGCAACGTGCCATCGCTAAAGCCAATAAGGACTGGGCTACAAGCGACAAGATTCGCAACGAGCTCACCGCCCTCGGCTTCGAGATCAAGGACACCAAAGAGGGATGCACCTGGAAATTGAATAAGTAAGAGGTTCCTCCAAGGAATTCGGAGGAACCGGACTTTCCGGAGATTCCAGTCGTTCCGATAAAGAAATGATTATGCGGATATTATTAACAGTATCTATAGCCTTGTCACTTGTCGCCTGCGGTGGCAAGCAGAACAAGCCCATTGAGCAGTCCCAAGCAACTGTGGTAGTGCCCACCTTCCATGCAGATAGTGCCTACCACTACACTGCTGAGCAGGTAGCCTTCGGCCCCCGCGTACCCAATAGTGAGGCGCATCGCGCCTGCGGCGACTGGCTCGAGAGCGAACTTGAGCGCTTCGGTGCACAAGTGAAGGCGCAACACGTCACCTTAAGGGCCTATGACGGAACTATACTTGCCGCACGAAACATCATTGGCTCCTTTAAGCCCGAGTCAAACAAGCGCGTTCTACTATGTGCCCATTGGGATAGTCGTCCTTGGGCCGATGCAGACCCCGACAAAAAAAATCATCACACTCCCATCCTCGGCGCCAACGATGGAGCCAGTGGCGTTGGCGTACTACTTGAGGTCGCACGCCAATTACAGGCACAACCCGCAGAGATTGGCATCGACATCATCTTCTTCGACGCCGAAGACTATGGCACTCACGCGGCTGATGACGACGAATCTGCCGAAAGCAGCAACACTTGGTGTCTTGGTTCACAATATTGGGCCCGTACGCCTCATGTACAGGGCTACATGGCTCGATATGGCATATTACTCGATATGGTAGGTGGCAAGGATGCCCATTTCCATCGTGAGGGTTACTCAGACTACTTTGCCAAACATATCGCAGATAAGGTGTGGGCAGCTGCTCACGCCATTGGCAATGGTCAGTGGTTCCCCTACACCGATGGCGGAATAATCACCGATGACCACCTGCCTATCAACCAGATTGCCCGCATCCCCTGCATCGATATCATAGGACATTACCCTGATACCGGCTTTGCACCCACTTGGCACACGATGGACGACACGATGGACAATATCGACCCCATCGTGCTCCGTGCCGTAGGACAAACAGTGTTGCAAGTAATCTATAATGAGAAGTAACGTTTAACGATTAAAGTTTAACGATTAACAAAGACTAAACCATCCGGAGGCAGTCCGTTGTCTGTTGACTGTTGACATATAAAAACCAAACAAAATGACCATCAACGAAATACAAGACCAAATCATCGAAGAGTTCAGCGAATTGGACGATTGGATGGATAAGTACCAGCTTCTCATCGACCTCGGCGGTGAACAGGAAGCAATGGCCGAGGAGTACAAGACCGACAACAACCTCATCGAAGGATGCCAAAGCCGCGTGTGGTTGCAAGCAGATGAGGTAGACGGCCGACTCATCTTCCAAGCCGAGAGCGATGCCCTTATCGTAAAAGGAATCGTTAGCCTACTAATAAAGGTTGTCTCCGGACATACCGCTGAAGAGATTGCCGATGCCGACCTCTACTTCATCGAGGAGATAGGACTCAAAGAGCACCTCTCCCCCACCCGCAGCAATGGCCTCGTAGCCATGGTAAAGCAGATGCGGCTCTACGCCCTTGCCTATAAAGCAAAGCACGCAAACGCATAATCGCGCAGAATCACACCTCAATGCACCGTTTCTTACCTTTTTAAGAAGCGGTGCATTTGGTATATACCATCCATCTCGACACTTACGAAGTGCGAGTACTGATAGTCCGGTACTCGAGTACCTCTTTGTCAGTACTGCAGTACTTAGCCTTCGGTACTCGAGTACTTATATGTAAGTACTGGCACATATAGAGACTCCGCATCATGGATCCCTGCAAACAAAAAAAAGAGGATGCAAATTTGCACCCTCTTTATAGTCTCGTATAAGGAGAAGGATTACTTAACGAAAACCTTCTTGCCGTTTACGATATAAATACCTCTTTCGAGTGAATCTACATCACCCTGAACGCGCTTACCTGAAATAGTGTAGATAACTGCATTCTGGATAGCCTCGATGTTCTCGATACCGGCAGTTTCGAAGATGATAACAACCTCGATCACTACGGCCTTACCCTCGTGAACGAATGCCCACTTAGCGGTGTAAACCTCACCATGCTCGTGTGTAGTATCGATGCAACCGATATAGTCGATTGAACCTGAAGAGGGCTGCTGAATCTTCACGCATACACCACCTTCAGCA
>JAZRDT010000109.1:0-3742 GCA_045660385.1 Bacteroidaceae bacterium
ATCTGCACCTGAGAAACGACGAGGGGCTCTCGCTCGACGAGATAGCTACACGCACAGGAAAGCCCAAGACAAGCATCAAGTCTACCCTGTCGAAAGCAAGAAAACAGATGTTGGAACTAATAAAAGGTCAGTTATGATGGATATAAAGGATAAAGATCCGCGCATGGCACTCGTGGCCAGGTATCTCGAAGCGGACACGACGGTGGCCGAGGAGGCATTGCTCGCGGCATACTACGCCGCAAACGAGGCTGAGGAGGATGAACGCGCCATAGCCCAGATGATACGGATGGAGCACGCCAACGAAGCGCTGCTCTCCAAGGAAGGAGCCGAGGAGTTTGACCGCATCGTGAGTCAGACGAAACCCAAGCAATCAAGACCCATCATCCGCCGTATGGCTTGGATAAGCGGCGTGGCTGCTGCTATCGCCCTGCTGCTTGTGCTCAACGTACAGCTACCGCAAGAGGAGGTGCCCAGCGAGGCCTTCACGACCGTAGATATTGCCGGATATGTGCAGCAACTGATGAATGTGGAGGTTGTAGAGACGGTAACGGTATCGCCCATCAAGGAGTGCGTACTGGTGACAGCCACGCTGGCCGACGGCACCACCAAGATGTTTATCATGAACAAAGATTCTGATGAAGGAAGTACTTCAATGTTAGCAATAAATTAAACCCACTAAAACATTCAAAATTATGAGAACAATCCTATTGACGGCACTTTGTGCCGTAGCCATCGGTACCCAAGCCAAGGTAGCAAACGACACGATAGACAAGTACATTATCGACAAGCAGCCGATAGAGCACTTTGACGGTTCGCAGCTCGAAGGCAAACGCATCTCAAAGTATATGATTGCCTACAAGCAGGGCAAAGGCGTGGTGGAGAAGCATCACGTGATATATACGGATGCCAAGATTGTAAGGCTCACGGGAAACGACGACAAATCAGTTTCTGTAGTTGCAGAACCTCTTCTCATTGTAGACGGCAAAGAAATGACTCACGAGGGATTGTCTATGATAAAATCGGAAGATATTGTCAGTGTTAATGTTTTCAAACCAGGTTCTGAGATTGCCAATTCGTATGGAGAGAAAGGCAACAAGGGAGTGATTATGGTGACCACTAAAGCAACATCAGCAACCAAAGTCGTTGAACCCCTCATCATTGTAGACGGCAAAGAAACTTCGCAGGAAGACTTTGCCAAAATAAACAACGCAGAGATAGCCAACGTTACCGTGCTGAAGCCCGAATCTGCCGTCAAAATATGGGGCAACAGGGGCTGTAATGGAGTGATTATTGTAACTACCAAAGCAGGCAAGAAGGATAAATAAAGGTAATGATGTAGATTTACCGAAAACTATCTTCTCTCACGACCGACACCTACACACCCGGGGTGTCGGTCTTTATTTATCAATACAACAGCGCATTACAATCAATCACCAACACCTCTGCTTGTTAGGACAAAGAGAGGAGGGAGTAACGAGGCGTGCGCCTCAATCGTCGAGCAGGAGAGCAACCAGTTCGATGCTGCGCGCGAGATTTACCAGGCCATCGAAAAAGTCTTTCCCGATACCAGGGTGTGAGATAACATTTATAATACGAATATCTGCAGCATCATCCAAGTAGCAATCATATGGCAGATGTCGCCGAGGATAACGAAGACATGGAACACAGAGTGTATGTAGGGCACCTTCTTGAAACTATAGAGCACGGCTCCCACGATGTAGGCTACGCCCTCGCCCACGACCCACAGCACGATGGGGAGCCCGCAGGTGTCGTAGAAGGGCTTGAAGGCTACGAGGATGGTGAGCCCCATGAGCACATAGCAGGTGGTCTCGAGGTAGCTCTGCGTCTTCATCTTGCGAAAGCTGAGTGCTGTGCCCACGATGGCGCAGAGCCACACGAAGACACATATCGTCAAGCCCCACACGGGTGCTCCGCCATCGCGCATAGCAATGAGCGTCAAGGGAGTATAACTGCCTGCGATGTGCCAGTAGATGGCGGCGTGATCTAGCTTGCGTGCCAGCGCCTTGGCCTTCACGCGAGAGGCGGGGATGGCATGGTAGACTACCGAGGCGGCATACGAGCTGACTACGCCAAACAGATACATCGCCAGACTGAAGGGTACCAGCCATGAGCCCGAGCCGCTACATCGCACAAGGAAGTATATGCACACGGCAAGCGCCATGGCGAGCCCCACGCCGTGGGTGCTCATGTTGACAATCTCTTCGGGAAAGGAATAGGTGTCGGGCTTCTTCATAGTTTCGTCCATTTTGGGTCGTTGCTTCGGCAAAGGTAGGGAATTTTGAGCTAAAGGCCAATACTTTTAACTCCTTATCTCCATTCCATACACCTTGCCGCGTAGCCATGTGCCAAACTCCTCGATGGTGTGTGTGGCGAGGTATCGCTGCTGCTCCTCGACGCTGATGAGGGGCGCCAATCCTATGCGCACAGGGCGGTCTGCTTTGTTGAACACCTCGGTTGGGAGGCGCAAGAGGCGCACACGCCAGTCGATGAGGCCGAGCGCGTAGTAGAACGAAGAGTTGCGGTCGAAGAAGCGTACGGGCATGATAGGCACCCTCGCCTTGGCGATGAGGCTGATGATGGCCGGTTGCCACGGGCGGTCGCGCACGCAGCCCTCGCGTAGGCTGAGGTCACTCACCGCGCCCGAGGGAAACAGTCCCAAACCGCCGCCCGAGCGCAGCTGCCCGAGGGCATGCCGCACACCCATGATGCTCTCCTTGGTGGCTGCCGTGCGCTCCACTCCCGTGGGCGTGACCGAGATGAACGAGGGAGCCAGAGCCTCCACACGGTTCAGTATCTTGTTTACCATGATTTTATAATTGGTGCACCGATGCCCGAAGAAATCGGCCAGGATGACCCCATCAATGCTGCCATAGGGATGGTTACTGATGGTGATGAAGGGCGTCGCATCCAAGGTCTGCAGTTGGATCTCGACCTCCTCACTCTCGACAAACACCTCGTAGTCTATACCCAGTTCCTCAAGTACACTGCGGGCAAAGTCTGCCCCACGGAGGTGGGCATGACGATCGTAGAGAGCGTTAAGTCTATCTACCGACAACAAGTGCATCGTACCGCGAGCGAGGGAGTGCCCCACCCTTCCGCGGAAGAGCGGGGTCAACTGTTCTATTTCCTGTAGAGGCAGTAGAGGCACTTGGTGAATTGAAAATTAAAAGTTAAAAATTAAAAGTTGAGGTTTTGGCCCAAGGTTTGTGCAAACCGAGAGCAATCAAGTTTGTTTGAATTGCCGAGGTGCAGCCAAAGCTAAACAACGAAGTTGTTAACAGCCAACCGACGTTCGAAGCGAGAGCAGAGCCAAGCTGGCTTGGGCTATGCCTAGCAAGGAGGAGGACAAGCCTGCAAAGCAGGCTTAACAGCTCAGAACGGTTTCACAGGGTCAATCGCCTCGTACCCCTTGAGGTCGCGGCTGAAGTTACTCAAGTGGATAATGATGAGCACCACTAGAATGACGAGTCCTACGATGTCCAGCGCACCGAAGGCGATGGGCGTACCAAACACATCGAAACGTACGGCCCACTCGCGCAGCGGTGCTATGGTGGCAAACAGCGTGTTCACCACGACCATAATCAGTCGGAACTCCGTAGGTCCCATGCCTGCATAGGTCAGTTTGAACTCCCCCTTGAGGTGTGCATTGATATATACTGATATAGAGAGCATCAGGTACACGGCCAATACCGCCATAGCAATGTAGAGGTTAAGCATACCG
>JAZRDT010000110.1:0-10466 GCA_045660385.1 Bacteroidaceae bacterium
GTTCCTCTTCACCGGTAAGGCTCACCCCCACGATGGTGCAGGTCAGGGTCTTATCAAGAAGATCATCGAGATCTCACGTCGTCCCGAGTTCCTCGGCAAGATCATCTTCCTCGAGAACTACGACATGCAGCTCGCTCGTCGCCTCGTATCAGGTGTAGATATCTGGTTGAACACTCCCACACGTCCTCTCGAGGCATCAGGTACATCTGGTGAGAAGGCGCTCATGAACGGTGTTGTAAACTTCTCTGTACTCGATGGTTGGTGGCTCGAGGGCTATCGTCCCGGTGCAGGTTGGGCACTTACTGAGAAGCGCACCTATCAGAACCAGGATTACCAAGACCAGCTCGACGCTGCTACTATCTACAGCATCCTCGAGAACGAGATCGTGCCCCTCTACTACAACAAGAACGCTAAGGGCTACTCAGAGGGTTGGATCCACGTAGTTAAGAACTCAATCGCACAGATTGCTCCTCACTACACCATGAAGCGTCAGCTCGACGACTACTACACCAAGTTCTACAACAAGTTGGGTAGCCGTTTCGCCGCACTCTCAGCTGATGACAATGCCAAGGCTAAGGAGATTGCTGCATGGAAGGAGACCGTAGCTGAGCGTTGGGATGCTATCGAGGTAGTATCTGCTACCAACATCGCCGACCTCGACGTAACCAGCGGTAGCGATGTGAAGCTCACCGTAGTGCTCGACGAGAAGGGCCTCGACAACGCTGTAGGCGTAGAGGTTGTGACCATCGAGACCGACAAGGAGGGCAAGGAGCACATCAATTGCATCGACACCTTGGAGCTCGTTAAGAAGGAGAACAACGTACACACCTTCGAGGGCGTACACAACGTGAACCACGCTGGTACCTTCAAGGTAGCATACCGTATGTATCCCAAGCATGCAGACCTGCCTCACCGTCAGGACTTCTGCTACGTTCGCTGGTTCTAATCGCTTCGTGTGATAGACAATATTTGAAGAAAGGCCGACTTTTTAGTCGGCCTTTCTTGTTTTCACATCCCGAAGGATGTCTGCTCACTGGGAGCGAAGTCAAATGCTATGCGTGTGATATCTTTCAGTAGGGATGTCCTACAACAATATTTGTCATCCCTTTCACCTTGACATCAGTCTCTGATGACGTTGAGCACCAGGTAACCGCCGATAAGCTGGAGAGCCATGCCGGGGAGACCCATGCGGAAGTCTTGCAAGGCGAGGTAGAGGCTACCGGTCAGCGCCCATTCACCCATGGTGCCCAGCACCTGATAGATGAGGATTACGGCCAGTAGCGAGAACCATGTCACCTTGTGGCTACGTTGAGCCATGATTCCGGCCGCCATGGCCAGCAAGGTCGATTTTATCAGTATAGCGGGCAATACGGCCACCGCGGGCATGCCGAATAGGAGTGAGTTTACGAGTGGGGAGGCGATAGCCGTGAGCAGACCTACCTTCCAACCATACTTATAGGCACCTACGAGTGTGAAAAAATAGATAGGCAACCAGGTGGCACCGCCTTGGGGCACCAGATGGCATAGTTGGGGTAGGAGGATGTTACCGCCTACGAAGAGCAGGGCCATCCAGTAGGTTTTTACGTCGCGATATGACAACGTGTAGAGATTGATTGAATTTTCCATTATGTAAGTTTATTTATAAAGTTACTGATTTCGTTTATCATGTCACCTATCGAGTCCAGACCGACGCAAAGCGTCTCCACGGGACAAAGTCCGTCGGCACGCCGATTGAGGATACGGTCGGTCAGTTGTCCGTAACTCGTGCGGATTCCGTGTGCCCTGAGCAGTTCAAGTGCCGGTTCACTGATGACGTCGGCATGCACCTCGCTCGCGCCACCGTGGATCATGAGTGCCGCAGCCCCCTTGCCTACGACCTTGTCGGCTATGAGCGCACCCTGCAGAAACTGCTCCTCGCCCTGGCATAGTTGCCACAGGTCGGCCACGCCCCGTTGGTGAAACGTGCGCGTCGCATCCCCCTTGTGTATTACGCAGGAGTATCCCCCCTGGTGCAGCGTGTCAATGAGTGCTTGCATCTCTTTCTCTTTCGATGGATTGTCGTTACAAAACATTCTTCTTCAAGTCCTCCACGAATCGGTCGATACGGTGCAGCTGACGTGGAATGTTGATGCGTTGCGGACAATGCTTGCTACATTGGTCGCACCCGATGCAATGGTTTGCCTGGCGCAACTTGGGTACGCTACGGTCATATCCCACCAGGAACGCACGGCGCGCCTTGCGGTAGTTCTCGTCCTGCTGGTCCTCGGGTATGTTACCCTCGTTCACGCACTTGTTGTAGTGAAGCAAGATGGCCGGTATGTCGATGCCATAGGGACAAGGCATGCAATATTTGCAGTCGTTGCACGGGATGGTGGGGTATTGCTTGAGCAGATGTCCCGTTTCGTAGAGGAACTCCTTCTCCTCCTCGGTGAGCGGCTTCAGGGGTGAATAGGTGCGTATGTTGTCCTGCAGGTGTTCCATGTAGGTCATGCCACTGAGTACGGTGAGGATCAGTTCCGGCGTACCCGCAAAGCGGAATGCCCATGAGGCTACGCTGCTCTCAGGAGAGCGTTGCTTGAGTCGGCCCACAATGTGGTCGGGCACCTTCGACAGGCGTCCACCCAGGAGCGGCTCCATGATGATACCCGGGATGTTATATCTCTCGAGCGATTCGTACAGCCCCTTGGCATTCGATCCATCCCAATCCACGTAGTTGAGCTGAATCTGTACAAAGTCCCAATGATATTGGTCGTGCAATGCCAGTAACTCATCGAACACCTCCTGCGAGCCGTGGAACGAGAATCCCAGTTTGCGTATGCGGCCTGCCTTGCGCTCCTCGAGCAGGAAGTCCATCATGCCATTGTCCACATATCGTTGGCGGAAGCCCGCCATGCCGCCGCCACCCAGCGAGTGCAACAGGTAGTAGTCGATGTAATCCACCTGCAGCTCCTCGAACGAGCGGTGATACATCGCCATGGAGTTCTCGCGTGTGGGGTTCGAGAAGTTCGATAGCTTCGTTGCTATGTATATTGATTCGCGCGGATGGCGCTTCAGAGCGATACCCGTCGACTTCTCCGACCATCCCTGTACATACACGGGAGCCGTGTCGAAGTAGTTTACACCGTGTGCGATGGCATAGTCCACCAGTTCGTTCACCGCTTCCTGGTCAATTATTTCCCCTTCACCTTTGGGGTTGGGCATGGTGGGCCAGCGCATGCAGCCATATCCAAGAATCGATATCTTGTCGTCGCCCAACGAGGGGAAACTGCGATACGTCATCTTGTCGGTGGGGATCGGACCCAGTTCACCGCTGGCAGCTCCAGCTTCGGTCTTAGGTTTGCATCCATATAGTGAGGCCGTGCCAGCTACGGTGCTGATGCCTACAATCTTTAAGAAATCGCGTCTGTCCATATATATAAATAGGTGTGTTTTGTTTCAAAAAAAGAATTTTATCTTCCTCAATGTCTTGGCAAATCGGATATATCAGTTCACCTTATGTCGCTCGTGTCCCTCCACGTAGATGGCGCTGAAGGGGCGTGCGGGACACAGGTTTTCGCAGGCACCACATCCGATACAACGCTCGGCGTTGATTACCGGTATGCGGGGCGAGCGTCTGTTCTCGGCATCCGAGGGTACCATCTGAATGGCACCTACGGGGCAATGTCGTGCACAGTTACCGCAAGCTACGCCATCGGTCAAAGGTATACAGTTCTTCTTCACCCACACCGCATGGCCAATCTGTGTTGACGACTTATCCTCGCGTGTGATGGGGCGTATGGCACCTGTGGGGCACACCTCCGAGCACTTCGTACACTCGGGGCGGCAATAGCCGTGCTCGTAGTGCATTTCTGGCTGCATCAGTCGGGTCAGGTCGGTCGATGGGGTGAGCACGCCGTTCGGACAAGCCGATACGCATAGCTGGCATGCCGTGCAGTGCTTGGCAAAGTTTCGTGCGCTCAGTGCACCAGGCGGCACCAAGTGCGTCTGACGATCGGGCGACACCTTATCCTGTATGGCCGCCAATCCGCCATCCACCTTCTTCTCCTGCGCCTTGATGGTTGCCGTAGCTGCTACCGCCGCCGTGGTTGCCAGGAAGGCACGGCGCGAGGTGTCCACCTGCGCACCTGTAGCATCGCTGGCCGTAACCGTTGTTGCCTTCACGTGCTTGTATGCTATGCCGTGCTTCTTGCATGTGCCGATGCAATCCATACATGCCACGCAACGCGTGTAGTCAATCGTTTTCTCCTTGCTATTGATGCATGATGCCTTGCAGTTGCGCTGGCACAAGCCACAACTGTTGCACTTCTCCGTGTCGATTACCGGCTTCAGCCATGAGAATCGGGCGATGTATCCCAACACCGTACCCACCGGACAAATCGTGTTGCAATAGGTGCGTCCGCCACGCCACGCCAGTATGCCCACAATCAGCAATGTGGCACATGCAATGCCAAATGTCACACCGCTCCGTATCCACACCTCCGTCTCGTAGAAGGCATAGCTTCCCATGCGTTCGGCCAGGTAAGCCAATCCGTTGTTGCCCCATTGGTAGAGCGGAGCCAGCAGGTTGTTGGCAATGCGTCCGTAGGCACTGTAGGGAGCCAGTAGTTGGGCAATCACGCTACCGCCTAGGATGAGCGAAACACCATATATTGCCAACACCGAGATGCGCAACCAGCGCTTCTCGGGCGAGTAGCTATAACGGTTCTTCTTGGCTTTCTTTCCCATCCATGCGATGAGGTCCTGCATCACGCCCAGCGGACAGATGACCGAGCAATACACGCGGCCGAAGATCAGTGTCAGTGCAATGAGCGCAATCACTACTCCCACGTTCAATGCCAGCAGGGCGGGGAGGAACTGGATTTTGGCCATCCATCCCAGCCAAGCGTGCAGTGTTCCCGTGAAGTCCAGGAACAGTGCCGTGATGGCAACGTAGAAGATGGTGGCAAGAGCGATTCTGATTTTACGTAACATGGTAGTTTAGTAGTTTTGTATTGTCAGCAATAGGTTAAGTTATCTAAGTATTGATTTTTAACTTGTTTCACTTTGCAAATATAGAATACTTAATTCAAATATTCTAATTTTTTTGTACAATTTTACAACAACCCCTCACATTGCATATGCCACATGTCGTGCCCGATGAAGAGCCGTGTGCCCACACGTCGGAAGCCCACCGATTCGTACAACCGCTCGGCCACTCCATTGTCGGGGTCCACCAGCAGACCTATGCATGGGTGCTTGCGCCTTGCTACCTCCTCCTTCAAGGCCGTTAGCAATGCCCGTCCTATGCCCAAGCCCCTGTATTCGGGCAGTACCCCGATAGAGTCGAGGTAATATTCGCCTGCCTCCGTCTCATCATCCACAATCCTAAATTCCGGGTTATATCGGTGTATTACCGCGAGCGTCCTCTCGCGTAGCGCATACAACTGCGCCCCGTCGTAGGCGATAATCGCCCCTGCCGGCCGTCCGTCGACCTCGGCCACGATCGCATTCCTATAACTATATTGCGAGTCGTCGCGTTGCGCTATCTCCTCCAGCACCCCGATAAAGTTCTTTCCACAATAGTGCACCATCGTGCCTGTGTCGCCTATGGCCATCGCTATCACCTGTGCAATGATGTTGGCATCCTCCATTCGGCCGCTTCTGATTGTTATCTCCATAGTCCACTCCTCCTTTTCAAGGTAAACAATTTTACGTATTCTATTTTGCAAAGATACACATAAATATCCGCTTTTCGTTGCCACCTTGCGCCAATAATAACATGAAAATAAGAATAGGAGCACCTTGTGGGGTGCTCCTATCTCTTATGTTACAATGGTGATCGTCACTTCATGCTCACACTCACGCGACTACCCTTGTAGTCGATGGTCTTCTCTGCACCGCCAGCCACCTTGATGTTGAACTTGCGTGTGAGGAGCATACCAGGGAAGTTGCCCTTGCGTGTGTCGATGGTGAGGGTTTTGCTCTTGTCGTTCCACTTGAGGGTGATGGTCGAGTACATGCCCTTCTGGTAGTTGTAGTTGTCGCCTTCGTCCTCGTAGAGGGTGAACTCAGCATCGGCACCGGGGTATACATATATGTCGAGGTTGTCCCAGGGTTTCTCGCTGGTGTATTGCACCTCGGGGCCTACGGGGATGATGGAGCCGGCCTTGACGTAGAGGGGCGAGTATGCGAGGGGGGCATTAGCCTGTATGTTTTGTCCGCCATCGTAGAGGTGGTTTGTCCAGAAGTCGTACCACTGGCAACCCTCGGGGAGGTATACCTCGTAGGTCTTCATCTCTTTCCAGTCGACGGGTTGGTATAGCTCGCCGTTGCTTTCGGTCTTGTTCCATCCCGAGAGTTCGTCGGTGCGGATAATGCGCTCCTGTGTGTAGAGGGGGTGAACGACGGGGCACACGAGAATGTTGTGGCCATACATATACTCGTCGGCCATGTTCCACACGTTCTTGTCGTGCTTGAAGTCCATGATGAGCGGACGCATGAACGAGTCGTCGTTCTTGCTCACCTGCCATGAGAGGCTATAGGTGTAAGGCATGAGGCGGTAGCGGAGCTTGATGGCATCGACGAGGGCGTCGTATACGGGCTCGCCGGGCTTGCCGTAGTAGTAGATCTCGCGATACACGTCGGTACCGTGGCTACGCATCATGGGGGTGAAGGCACCATACTGCATCCAGCGCACGTAGAGCTCCTGGAACTGGGGGTTGCGTGTGGCCGAGTTGTGGCCCTGTGTGCTATATGAGCCGGCAAAGAATCCGCCGATGTCGGTGTTGGTGTTGGGGTTGGCGGTAAGGGTGTAGTTGAGGCAGATGGGTACCTGTCGGCGCAGGTTGTCCCACGATGATCCCACGTCGCCACTCCAGGTGTTGGCACCGTAGCGTTGCTGACCGGCAAAGTAACTTCGTGTGAGGATGAACACGCGCTTGGTTGAGTCCACCGCACGCTGGTGCTGATCCACGCCACCCACGGCAAAGAAGGGGTATAGGTTGCGCACCGAGCGCCATGACCCCATGGCGGTCATCTCGTCGAGGTCTGAGTCCTTATACTGCATGTGGTCGGGGTCGGTAGAGTCCATCCACCAAGCGTCGATACCCATCTTGTGCAGGCGGGTGAGGTGCTTCCAGTAGATGTCGCGTGCCTCCTCAGAGTACACATCGTAGCAACGCACACCACTCATATAATCCATGCGGGGAGGCCAGAAGCCGAGTCCGCTCTCAGGCCATGTGTAGAACGACATGAGGTGACCCTTCTCCTTCAACTCCTTGTAGGGCTTGGTGTGGGGGCCGAACGATGACCATATGGAGATGGAGATGTGAGCATTTTTCTCGTGCACCTCGTCGATCATGCGCTGGGCATTGCCAAACTCATCGTTGAGGAACTCCATAGCGTTCCATGTGTAGTTGGAGCCCCAGTACTGCCAGTCCTGGATGATGCCGTCGAACGGTACGCCCAGTTCGCGGTAACGGCGCACCACCTCGAGCAGTTCGCGCTGACTCTTGTAGCGCTCGCGGCTTTGGTGGAAACCGTAGGTCCACAAGGGAAGCATGGGCACCTTACCAGTGAGGTGACGCATCTCGGCTATCACGCCATCGGCATCGCCGCCATATACGAAATAGTAGTCAACGGCCGTGCCCACCTCGCTCTCGAGCACCATCTCTCCACTCACGCCCTCGTCGGGGGTGATGAATCGGGTGGGAGAGTAGTTGTCCCAATAGATGCCGTATCCCTTGATACTTTGGAACACGTGCGCATAGTCCTCGAGGTTGCTCTGCTGCATGCTGCGGTTTTCGCCACGTTGCGACATCTTGCCATTCTGCAGGAGACCTACGCCATAGATACCCTCATCGGCATCGACCATGAAGGTCTGCTTCACCTTGAACTTGCCCTGGTCGGGACCCTGCTCGATGGGTGTGAAGGCCCATGTTCCCTCCGAGGTGATGATGTTGCCCTTGCTATCGGCAAAGGTCACCTTGCCATCCTTGACCGTCACGGTGAGTGCCGAGCTACGGTATACCTTGGCGCCGCCCTGGACGCTTTCCTTGACCTTCACCTTGCCCGGCTCGGCGATTACTACTAATGAGTTGCGACTCTCGTCACCGCTCTGTGGCTTCTCGATGCGTACTGTGCGAGGTGTGTAGAATGTCACCTTCTGTGCGTTTGCCTCCATCCATGCCGAAGCGGCAAAGGCAACCGTGATTGCGCATAATGATTTCAGTAAATGTTTCATAGTAAATGTGTTATAGATGATTGTGTTCAGTCATTTGGTATTCTGCTATGTGTGACGCTATACTTTTGTATTGTACGCAAAGATATGTTTTTTCTTGTAATGACGCAATAGTTGTAGGTCAAATGTAATGAAAATTAAGTATCTGTGAGATGAATCTCGAAGATACTCTCGCTCGCTTTGAATAAACATCCTTGCTGCATTAAAATAAATTTTATGCCACTCCGGATGTTTATTCGCTCGCTTATTCGTATCTTTGTAGGTGATATCAGTATGTTGAACAGATGAAGATTGAAGAAGCCATACTCTACTGCCTTGCACATCAAAACCGGGGGATGCGGACGGAGCAGATTGCGGAGATGATCAACCGCCACCGCCTGCATGTCCGTAAGGATGGGTTGCCCGTCACCTCCAATCAGGTGTATGCGGACGTTTGTCGCTATCCCGATACTTTCGTCAAGGCCGAGGGGCGCATAATGTTGATGATATAAAAGAGTGAAAGATGATGCAAACAGATACATTCAAAGACAAAGTAGTCATCGTGACCGGCGGTGCCAGTGGCATTGGCCGATGCATTGCCGATGAGTTCCGCAAGCAGGGAGCCGTAGTGTATGTGATTGACAAGCAGGAGGGCGACCACTTCGTGGGCGACATCGCCAGGCAAGAGGTGCTGGAGGCCTTTGCCGCCGAGGTGCTGGGCCAGCACGCTCGGGTCGATGTCATCGTCAACAACGCCTTGCCCCTGATGCGAGGCATCGACGAGTGCTCCTACGAGGAGTTCCAGTATGCCCTGAGCGTGGGCGTCACCGCCCCCTTCTATCTGGTGAAATTGCTGAAGGACCATTTGTCCGAGGGCGCAACCATCATCAACATCTCTTCCTCGCGCGACCGCATGAGCCAGCCGCAGACAGAGAGCTACACGGCCGCCAAGGGGGGCATTGCCGCCCTCACGCACGCCTTGGCCGTGAGCCTGGCGGGACGGGCGAGGGTCAACTCCATCTCCCCCGGATGGATAGACACGGCCTACACCGTATACGAAGGCCCCGATGCCACGCAACAACCTGCCGGCCGTGTGGGCAACCCCATGGACATAGCCCATATGGTGCTCTTCCTCTGTAGCGACAAGGCTGGCTTCATCACAGGCGAGAACATCTGCATCGATGGCGGCATGACCCGTCAGATGATCTACCACGGCGACCACGGATGGAAATTAGAGAATGTTTAAACTAAGCAATAATATTGGAGTTGTTCAAACCTCGGTATTGTCCCCTCTAGATTAGGGGGACGAGCGGAGCGGAGGGGGTATTATTGGCAAGATTCGTACCACCTCCCCCTCTTCGAGGGGAATGGCCTTCGGCACTCCTTTATGCCGATAAACCGGCAGCCGTCGCTACCGACGCTATCATACCGCGTCGGCCTCCTAACCCAGGAGGAGAATTTAAAGAATGTGGGCAATTCCTATATTATTGCCTAAAATTAAGATAAAAAGATGAAGATAGAAATCGCCCCACAAGAGACCACACGTGCCGAAGCCTTCGACCTTTGGATGACCTCTCCGATGCCCATGGTCACATTGACAAAAACATTCAATGTCGGCAACGTACTCAGGGCAAGCAAGCGTCGTGGAATCAAATTCAACGCCCTGCTATGTTGGTGCATAGGTAAGGCCGCAAGCCACATCAAAGAGTTCTACATCTTGCCCGAGAAGGACAAACTCTTCCAATATGATAGCCTTGCCATCAACGTAATCGTAAACAACTGTAAAGGGGGAATCAACTCGTGCGATATTGCATACACCGATGATATCGGGCAATTTGCCAACGAATACAACCGCCTCACAACGCAGGCCGCCACGCAATGCAAGAGTTCGTTCCTTGAGGATCGTATGATTGTGGGGACATCGGCCATGATAGCGACAGAGCTCGATAGCATCGTAAACCAATATACCGACAAGTTCAGCAACCCCATGGTCATGTGGGGCAGGTATCGCCGCAATTGGCTCCGCACCACATTGCCCCTATCGCTCCAGTTTCACCACGTACAGATGGATGGCGGGCACGCGGCTAGTTTCCTGGAAAAGCTCCAGCAAGTGATCAACGAGCTATAGCACCCCTCAAGATCACCATGCCTTTGCCACCCCATAGCCCAGGGCGATGAGTGCCAATCCGGCTACGACGCTCGTGGCCACATAGCCCACGAATCCCCAGGTGTTGCCCTGTTGCAACATCTGCACACTCTCATTGGCAAA
>JAZRDT010000111.1:0-20186 GCA_045660385.1 Bacteroidaceae bacterium
CATAAAACTACTGTTTGCCCATTCTTCACGAGTATAGATGACGGGAATGATGGCTTCGCCTAGTTCCCAACCGAGCATAGTGAAAGGGAAAGCAATGTTGTCGTGGTCGCTCTGCTCCACCTTGGGCTTGTCCAAGATGATAAGGATATCCCAGTCGGAGTCTTCACGAGCATCGCCACGGGCCTGCGACCCATATAACATCACCTGGGCTCCTTTCGGCATTGTCTGCTGTGACAATTGCTGAATCTTACGGATTGTATTTTCACGCTTTGTCATCGCCATCATCTGCAAATATAGTGCAAAAAATCAAACCATCACAATCGTTCAACAAAAAACTTGCAGTATGGGTCGAAAAACTCCCCAAACATTCATCGCCAAAGCTCCATTCTTACCCTCTTCTCGACCAATCCCTAAGCCGAACAAAAAGAACGCAGCCACGGACGATTAGGAAAATGAAAGAAGTAAGCAAGGAGTAGAGAACCGATAACAATCAGCCACGAGAACGGAGAAATCTATACTTCCGTTGTCAACACCGCGTAAGTAATCCATAGGGCTTTCCTATAAATATGATACAGTTTTTTTGTACAGAATTTTCTTTCGTTTCGAAGAAAACATTCAGAATCAATCTCGGCCAAAGCATGAAAAAAACAGGGAGAAGGATTCGAATCCTTCTCCCTGTCCTTAGATGTGGTTTTATGATTGATTACTCCCATTCGATGGTGGCCGATGGCTTCGGCGACATATCGTAGCATACGCGGTTTACGCATGGTACCTCGCGCAAGATGCGGTCGGTAATCTTCATGAGGATAGCCCAGTCAATCTGTTCGATGGTGGCTGTCATGGCATCAATGGTGTTGACAGCGCGGATGATTACGGGCCAGTCGTATGAACGGGCATTGTCACGTACACCTACCGACTTGAAGTCGGGCACCACGGTAAAGTATTGCCATACCTTCTTGTCGAGGCCTGCAAGGGCAAACTCCTCGCGGAGAATCGCATCAGACTCACGCAGCGCCTCCAGACGGTCACGGGTGATAGCGCCCAAGCAGCGTACACCCAAACCGGGGCCGGGGAACGCCTGGCGGTATACCATCTCGTAGGGCAAGCCGAGCTCAACGCCACATGCGCGTACTTCGTCCTTGAAGAGTTGCTTCAGAGGCTCAACGAGCTCGAACTGGAGATCTTCGGGCAGACCACCCACATTGTGGTGGCTCTTCACGCACTTGGCTGTCTTGGTACCGCTCTCCACGATATCGGGATAGATGGTGCCCTGACCGAGGAAGTCGATGCCATCAAGCTTGCGTGCCTCCTCTTCGAATACGCGAATAAACTCACCACCAATGATCTTGCGTTTCTTCTCGGGATCGGCAACGCCTTCGAGCAGACCCAAGAAACGGTCCGTAGCATCAACGTATACCAGGTTGGCGCAGAGCTGGTTGCGGAATACTTCCACAACATTCTCTGACTCACCCTTGCGCATCAATCCATGGTTCACGTGTACGCACACGAGGTTTTCACCGATGGCCTTGAGCAACAAAGCTGCTACTACAGAGCTGTCTACACCACCGGAGAGAGCGAGCAATACCTTCTTGTCGCCTACCTGCTGACGGATGAGTTCAACTTGGTCAGCAACGAAATTCTTCATGTTCCAGTTGGCCTCGGCCTTACAGGTGTCGAAAACGAAGTCCTTCACTGCTGCCTTGATAGCCTCTTCATCGTTGGCAAACTGTGCGAGCTTTACTTCGCAGAGGGCTTTGTCATGACCTGCGGCCATCACGGGGAAGCCTGCCTCATATATTTCAGGAAGCACGTCGATAGCTACACCATCGATAACGTTATTCGGGCCACCATTGATGATGATACCCTTCACGTTGGGCAAAGCCTTGAGCTCTGCTGCTGTGATATCGTGCGGATAGATTTCGCTATATACACCCAACGCACGGATCGCTCTGGCTACTACGGTATTCTCGTGGCTACCAAGGTCCAAAATGACAATCATATCTTGCTTCATATGTTCTGTTACTTATTTAATTTGTTTTTAACCCAATTCTTAGCATTCACGAATGCCTCAATCCATGGTGTTACCTGATCGCTCCATCTCTCGGTGGGGTAGTAACCACACTGCCAGGGGAAGATAGTACGCTCGGGGTGAGGCATGATAGCCAAGTGGCGACCATCCTTGCTAGCAACAGCTGCTACGTTGTATGACGAGCCGTTGGGGTTGCCAGGATACTCGTCGTATGAGAATTTGGCCACTACGTTGTATTCGCTTTCGGGCAAGGGTAGGTGGAACTTACCTTCACCGTGTGCCACCCAGGTACCAATCTTGAAGCCACTGAGCGAACCGAACATCACGCTGTTGTTGGTGGGGATGGTAAGTGATACGAAGCTGCTTTCAAACTTATGTGAATCGTTGTGTAGCATCTTAGCCTTTGCATCGGCGGGGTGCTCAGGATTGATCAAGCCAAGCTCGATCATCAGCTGGCAACCATTACATACACCGAGTGAGAGGGTGTCCTCACGTGCATAGAAGTTGTCGAGTGCAGCTTTTGCCTTGGGATTGTACAGGAAGGCGCCTGCCCAACCCTTGGCTGATCCCAAAACGTCAGAGTTTGAGAAGCCACCACAGAAAGCGATGACATTGACATCCTCCAGTGTTTCGCGGCCGCTGATGAGGTCGGTCATGGTAACGTCCTTCACATCGAAGCCTGCCAACCAGAATGAGTAGGCCATCTCACGCTCTGAGTTGGTACCCTTCTCACGGATAACGGCAGCCTTCAATCCACTTGCCTCGCGACGGTCGGGGTTCAAGCCATATTGAGCCAGCTTACCGGTAAACTCGGTACCGAAGGCCAATTCGAGCGGTTGCTGCTTATAGTTTGTGAAACGCTTCTCGGCACAGCCATTGAAGCTCTGCTTACGGTCGAGCAGGTATGAGGTGCTGTACCATACATCGCGCAGATGGTCGATGCCAAACTGGTATGTTACACTGTTCTTGCTGATGAGCAGGTGACGCTCGTCGGTGGGTACACCAATCTTCAAATAGCCAACGCCAGCCTCGTCCAAGATTGCTTTTACGGCGGGTGCGTTTTCATCAGATACCTGGATGATGACACCGGGGTTCTCGGCAAACAATACCTTTACTACGTCGGCATCTTGGAATTTGTCGAGGTTGAGCTTCATACCGCCCTCAGTGTTGGCAAAGCACATCTCGAGTAGGGTAGTGATCATACCACCGGCCGAGATGTCGTGACCAGCCATGATGAGACCTTCGTTTACCAACTGCTGAATAGCCAGGAAGGCATCGCGGAAGTATTCGGGGTTCTTCACCGTGGGAACGTCGCTACCTACCTTGTTGAGTGATTGGGCAAATGCCGAACCGCCCAACTGGAGGTCGTCGAATGAGAAGTCGATATGATAGAAACGGCTATTGGGCACGTTCTTCATGACGGGAGATACAATCTTCTTGATGTCAGAAACCTCACCGCCTGCCGATACGATTACTGTACCGGGGCTCACTACCTTCTCGCCATCAGGATACTTCTGAGTCATTGACAATGAGTCTTTACCTGTGGGCACATTGATTTGCAGAGAGCAACAGAAGTCTGACAATGCCTTTACAGCCTTGTAAAGACGTGCATCTTCACCCTCCTGTGCGCGGCAGGGCCACATCCAGTTAGCTGATAGCGATACGCTGTCCAATCCGTCGGCCAGAGGTGCCCATACGAGGTTAGTGAGCGATTCGCTTACAGCCAATACAGAACCTGCTTCGGGGTTAGCCAAGGCAGCCTGCGGAGCATGTCCGATGGCGGTGGCGATACCCTTGTTGCCACGGTAGTCGAGGCTCACTGCACCGCAGTCACTGAGTGGCAACTGCAGTTCGCCCTGACATTGCTGGCGTGCTACGCGTCCAGTCACGCAACGGTCTACCTTATTGGTGAGCCAGTCCTTACATGCCACAGCCTCCAATTGGAGTACGCGCTCTACGTATTCGTCGAGCTGTGCGCTGGTATAGGTTACTACGTCATATTTTCTTTCTACGGTCTTGTCCACCATATAGGTCTTGGGTGATGAACCGAACATCTGGTCTACGGCCAAGTCAAAGGGGCGTACACCATCGGCCTGCTCAAAGGCAAAGCGATGGTCGCCAGTAGTCTCACCTACAGTGTACATCGGTGCACGTTCGCGCTCAGCAATCTTGCGCACATGTTCGATAGCCTTCTCGTCGATGAGCAATCCCATGCGCTCTTGGCTCTCGTTGGCGATGATTTCCTTGGCCGACAGAGTCTCGTCACCAATAGGCAACTTATCCATGTGGATGAGTCCGCCACACTCTTCTACCAACTCAGAGAGACAGTTCACATGTCCTGCCGATCCGTGGTCGTGGATTGAAACGATGGGGTTCTCATCCTCTTCGCAAAGTGCGCGCACCACGTTGTAGGCGCGTTTCTGCATCTCGGCATTGGCACGTTGCACAGCATTGAGCTCGATACCCGATGAGTAGCGTCCGGTCTCTACTGAAGATACCGAACCACCGCCCAGACCGATGCGGTAGTTATCACCACCTACAACAACCACCTTGTTGCCAGGTTCGGGAGCACCCTTCAAGCAGTCGCGCTGAGTACCATAACCCACACCACCGGCAAGCATGATAACCTTGTCGTAGGCATATTTCTCATTGTTCTCTTCATGTTCGAATGTCAATACCGAACCGCAGATGAGGGGCTGGCCAAACTTGTTACCGAAGTCTGATGCACCATTCGATGCTTTAATCAGGATTTGTTCGGGAGTTTGATACAACCATTTGCGCTCAGGTAGTGCCTCTTCCCACTCACGTCCCTCTTCGCTACGAGGATACGATGTCATATATACAGCCGTACCAGCGATAGGCCATGAACCTTTACCGCCACCCATACGGTCGCGAATCTCACCACCAGTACCAGTTGATGCACCATTGAAGGGCTCTACGGTAGTGGGGAAGTTGTGAGTTTCGGCCTTCAATGAGATTACTGACTTCACATCCTTGATAACAAAGTAGTCGGCAGTAGAGTGATCGCGCGGAGCAAACTGCTCAATCATCGGACCCTCGGCAAATGCTACGTTGTCCTTATATGCAGAGATAATCTTGTTGGGATTCTCTTGTGTGGTCTTCTTGATCATCTGGAACAATGAAGACTCCATCTCCACTCCGTCAATCACGAAGGTACCACCGAAAATTTTGTGGCGGCAGTGTTCCGAGTTGATCTGTGCAAAACCGAATACCTCAGAGTCGGTCAGCTTGCGTCCCAGGTCGTTCTCTACCTTCTTCAGGTAGTCCATTTCCTCTTGTGAAAGCGCAAGACCCTCCTTTTCGTTGTACTCTTCCAGATTATCAATATAGATAATGGGCTGAGGCTTGATGTCGATTGTGAAGATGTTTTGGTCCAACCCCTTGTACATGCGTTGCAGCATGGGGTCGTACTCTGCATTCTCGTCTTTCACGGGGAAGTACTCCTCGATACGCAGTATACCTTCCAAGCCCATGTTCTGGGTAATCTCTACAGCGTTGGTACTCCACGGAGTAATCATCTCGCGGCGGGGACCAACGAAGCATCCCTGCAGGTTCTCTTCGTTTTCTACTGTGGCTTCACCATAAAGCCAGCACAATTTCTGAATATCAGCGGCTACCAATTCATTCTTGACTGCCGTAGCTATTACATTATTAGATGGTGTTCTGAAAAATAGAATCATAATCAATGCTTAAAGTGGCGCATGCCAGTACATAACATAGTAATTCCGCATTCGTTTGCCTTCTTGATGGAGTCCTCATCACGAACGCTACCGCCAGGTTGCACAATGGCTGTTACGCCATATTGCGAAGCCATTGTAACGGTGTCGTCGAAGGGGAAGAAGCCGTCAGAGGCCAATACCAAACCTTCAGTGATGCCTGCAGCCTGTGCTTGCTTCAATGCAATCTCGGCTGAGCCCACGCGGTTCATCTGACCTGCACCTACACCCACAGTCTTACCATCCTTAACCACTACGATTGCATTTGACTTCACATGCTTCACGATTCTCCAACCGAAGTTGAGGTCTACGATTTGCTCCGCAGTGGGCTTGGTTTCGGTTACGCACATCTCAGCAGTTACCTCTACAGTCTTCTTGTCCAAGTCCTGTACCAGCAAACCACCGTTTACGCTTACATATTGGTCTACTACGGTTTCGTCTTTTGTCATATCTACCTGCAACAAGCGAAGGTTCTTCTTGGTGCACAACACCTCCAAAGCACCTTCTGAGAATGAGGGAGCCATGATGATTTCCAAGAAGATGGGCTTCATCAGCTCGGCAGCTTCGCGAGTTACCTCACGGTTAACAGCAACGATGCCACCGAAGATGCTCACCTTGTCAGCCTCGTATGCTTTTGTCCAAGCATCTACCACATCGGTACCGATAGCGGCACCGCAGGGGTTCATATGCTTCAAGCCAACGCAGAAGGGCTCGTCAAATTCACGTGCGATGCACAATGCCGCATTGGCGTCTTGGATATTGTTGTATGACAGTTCCTTACCATTGAGCTGCTTTGCATTGGCCAGTGAATAGGTACCCACCTCTGCCTTGCTGTAGAATTTAGCCTCCTGATGAGGGTTCTCGCCATAGCGAAGACTCTGCACAAGGTCAAATTCCAAGAACAGTTTCTCGTTCAATCCGGCAGCCTTACGCATGTAAGTAGCGATCATAGAGTCATATTCTGCTGTGTGTGTGTAAGCCTTTGCCGAGAGTTGCAAGCGGGTCTGCACGGTTGTGTTACCCGAAGCCTTGATCTCGTCGATAATCTGTGCATAGTCAGCCGGATCGCATACTACGGTTACATCCTTGTAGTTCTTGGCAGCCGAACGCAACATAGAGGGACCACCTATGTCGATGTTCTCGATGGCATCTTCCATAGTCACATCAGGCTTGGCGATAGTCTGACGGAATGGGTAGAGGTTTACACAAACCATATCGATAAACTCGATTTGGTTCTCCTTCAAGGCAGCCAAGTGGCTCTCGTCGTCGCGGCGTGCGAGCAAGCCACCATGTACCTTCGGATGCAGTGTCTTCACACGACCGTCACAGATCTCAGGAAAACCTGTTACATCACTGATGTTGATAACTTCCAGACCGCTGTCGCGGAGAAGTTTCATTGTACCGCCTGTTGCGATAATTTCCCAGCCTAAAGAGCGGAGCTGTTGTGCAAATTCCACAACACCCGTCTTGTCGCTTACGCTAATTAGTGCTCTCATATTTTTTTAATTATAAAATAGATTCAAAAATGTTCTCTTTTTATAGCAATTATTTTTTCAATGTTTCAAAAGTTCGGTAGCATTTACAAGGCCTTTGAGATGCAGGAACTTTCCTTTGTATACATAGTGAAAAAAAGTGCACTACATTTGCTCGTAGCACACTCTTCCCCTTTACCTATAGGTAAATTCTCCATATTCCGAACGTATAATCAGTTCTTTGTTTCCGCTGCTTTCCTCTATGCGGCCCACAATCTGAGCGTCTATGCCGAAACTTTTCGAAATGGCGATAACCTCTTCTGCATGTTCGGGCGAGAGGTATACCTCCAGACGATGTCCCATGTTGAACACTTTATACATTTCGCTCCAGTCCGTCTGACTCTGTTCGTGAATCGTTTTGAACAACGGAGGCACTGGGAACATGTTATCCTTAACGACGCGGCAGTTGTCGCCCACGAAGTGCAGCACCTTGGTTTGTGCGCCACCCGAACAGTGTACCATGCCGTGAATCTCCGGGCGCAGGGCATCGAGCAACTTCTTTACCACTGGCGCATAGGTGCGAGTCGGAGAGAGTATCAACTTTCCCGCATCAACAGGAGAACCCTCCACTTCATCGGTAAGTCTCAAAGCACCGCTATAGACAAGTTCCTTAGGCACACCCTTGTCGTAGCTCTCGGGATACTTCTCGGTGAGATATTTTGCAAACACATCGTGGCGGGCGCTGGTCAGACCATTACTGCCCATACCGCCATTGTATTCCTTCTCGTAGCTAGCCTGTCCATACGAAGCCAGTCCGACAATCACGTCGCCCGGACGGATATTCGCATTGTCAATTACATCGCTGCGCTTCATACGGCATGTCACGGTAGAGTCAACGATAATGGTACGTACCAAATCGCCAACATCGGCAGTTTCTCCGCCTGTGGCGTAAACGCCAACACCCATTTCACGCAGTTCGGCCAGGAGCTCGTCTGTGCCGTTGATGATGGCAGAAATTACTTCGCCCGGAACAAGGAGCTTGTTGCGTCCGATTGTTGATGAAACGAGGATATTGTCTACCGCACCTACGCAGAGCAGGTCATCGATGTTCATGATGAGCGCATCTTGAGCGATACCTTTCCATACGCTCAGGTCGCCCGTTTCTTTCCAATAGAGATAGGCGAGCGATGACTTGGTGCCGGCACCGTCAGCATGCATGATGTTGCAATATGCCGGGTCTCCTCCTAAGATGTCCGGAATGATTTTACAGAATGCTTGGGGGAAAATTCCCTTGTCGATATTCTTGATGGCGTTATGTACATCCTCTTTGGATGCAGAAACACCACGTTGCATATATCTTTGGTTACTCATGAGTATAATAATTGACGGTTTTTTATTCGCAATGCAAAGATAAGGAAAATCTATATGAAAAAGAATATTTTTTTGAGATATTCCACTTTTTTTGTGTAAGATTCTCTTATGTTTTATGATTGTACCTTTTTTATCATTCTTGAAGAAGTAAAAAGTATCTGACCATAAAATGATGCTCCCTGATTCTTTGCGGAATCGGGGAGTGTTGTATAGGATGGAATTCGTTATCCGATGCGACAGGCAATGCTTTAAAAAAGAAACGGTCGTCATCACGACGACCAACTTCCCAACTTTAAAAATCTAATACCATGAAAAACACAGTGCAAAGGTATAGGATTGTAGCCATGTGTGCAAGGAATAATCGTTAAAAAGTGTATTTTGCACACTAAAAATGCAACTTTCTCATCATGAGCTCGCTCGAAGGGGTAAAAATGCAATTTAAAACATGCATTTTTGGCTCTTTTGAGTAAAAAACAAATGCGATATGGGTTGAATGTGAAAATTGATTGCTATCTTTGCGGATATCTCCATTTTAAAGTAAAAAGGCAAGAATAATATATATATATGAACGAAAGTTATCGTGAAGAGATCAAGCGTGCATGCGATGTGCTGTACAAGGGGGGAGTGATTCTCTATCCCACCGATACGGTATGGGGCATCGGGTGCGATGCTACCAACGAGGAGGCGGTGCGTCGCGTGTATGAGATAAAGCGTCGTGTTGACAGCAAGGCGATGTTGGTGCTGGTAGATAGCGATGTGAAGGTCGACTTCTACGTGCGTGAGGTGTCGCCCGTGGCATGGGATCTCATTGAACTGAGTGAGAAGCCGCTCACCATCATCTATGAAGGTGCCCGCAACCTGGCACCCAATCTGCTGGGCGAGGATGGCAGTGTGGGCATACGCGTCACACGCGAAGAGTTCTCAAAACAACTGTGCTTCCGATTCCGCAAAGCTATAGTGTCCACATCGGCCAATATCAGCGGTGAGCCCTCGCCGCAGTCGTTTGCTGAAATCAGCGATGAAATAAAGCAGGCGGTGGACTACATCGTGGGGGTGCGTCAGGACGAGCCCGCAGGGGCAGCCCCTTCGAGCATTATTAAGCTGGGTGCTCATGGCGAGGTGAAGGTGATACGAAAATGAGGCATCAGAAGCAATGAATACAAATAACACAACACTGAACACGGGAGTCGCTGGCGCAAAGGCTTCGTGGTTTGTGCGCTTCACGCAGTGGCGCGAGCGAAATATAAGCGCCAAGAACTTTACACTCATCCTGGCTGTATTGGTGGGCTTGTTCTCGGCCTTTGCTGCGCTCATGCTGAAGTCGCTCATCCATGCCATACAGCATTTTCTGACGGAGAACTTCCATGCCAATGAGGCCAACTACCTCTACTTGTTATACCCTGTGGTGGGTATCTTCTTGGCCGGACTCTTCATCCGCTACATCGTGCGCGACGATATCGGGCACGGTGTGACGAAAATTCTCTATGCCATCTCACGCAAGCAGGCACGCATACGTCCTCACAATATGTATTCGTCGGTCGTTGCCAGTTCCATTACCATCGGTTTTGGTGGTTCGGTGGGTGCCGAGGCACCTATCGTGCTTACGGGATCGGCCATAGGCTCTAATCTGGGCAAACTCTTCCGGGTAGATGCACGCACAATGATGTTGCTCGTGGGATGTGGTGCTGCAGGCGCTGTGGCGGGTATCTTCAAGGCTCCTATAGCGGGACTGGTGTTTACCATCGAGGTACTGCTTATCGACCTTACCATGTCGTCGCTCATGCCGCTGCTCATCTCGAGCGTCACGGCGGCCACGGTCTCGTACCTCTGTACGGGTACCGATTCGATGTTCCACTTCACTATGGTCAACTCGTTCACCATGCAGCGCATCCCCTATGTGATGTTGTTGGGTATTGGTTGCGGATTCGTGTCGTTCTACTTTTCGTCAACAATGAACAAACTCGAGGATATCTTCCGCCGTTTCAAGAACCCCTACGTGAAACTTCTCATCGGTGGCATTACTCTCAGTTTGCTCATCTTCCTCTTTCCCTCGCTCTATGGTGAGGGTTACGACACCATCGAACTTCTTCTCAACGGCAAGAACAGTATGGAGTGGGGGGCTGCGATGGACAACTCCTTCTTCTACGGTCACTCGCGCATGCTGCTCGTATACTTAGCGCTGGTGGTGCTGTTCAAGGTGTTTGCCACCACGGCTACCAACGGTGGCGGTGGTTGTGGCGGTATATTTGCGCCCAGCCTGTTCTTGGGCTGTGTCACGGGATTTGTGTTCTCGCACTTCCTCAACGGCATGGGCATCAGCGTATATCTGCCCGAGAACAACTTCGCACTCTTTGGTATGGCAGGTCTCATGTCGGGTGTGATGCATGCTCCGCTCACGGGAATCTTCCTCATTGCCGAGCTCACGGGTGGTTACGACCTCTTCCTTCCGCTGATGATTACCTCGGTGTTCTCTTACCTCACCATTCGTGTGTTCCAGACACACAGTATCTATTCTATGCGTTTGGCCAAGAAGGGCGAACTCCTCACACACCATAAGGACCAGTCGATTCTCACGCTCATGCGCACGGAGAATGTGATTGAGAAGGATTTCAAACCAGCTTCGGCCGATATGGAACTCGGACAGCTTACTACGGTGATCTCTGAGTCGCGCCGCAACATCTTCCCCGTACTCAATAAGGACAATCGCCTCGTGGGTATCGTACAACTCGACGATGTAAGGCACTATATGTTCCGCAGCGAACTTTATCGTCGCTATACGGTCGACAAGTTTATGCGCGAACCCGCAGCGCGCATCTCAGTAAATGATGCCATGGATGTGGTGATGCGTAAGTTTGACGAAACGCGTGCGTGGAACCTCCCCGTAGAGGATGAGGATGGCCGCTACTTGGGTTTCGTGTCGAGATCAAAGATTTTCAATGAGTACCGACGCCTCATGCTCGACTACTCCGACGAGTAACAATAAAGGCTGACCCTGAGGTCAGCCTTTTATTGTGGCGGTTATAGTCGCTGTTCACTTAAATTTCCGTGCTCATCTTTTCGTACTTGAGCTTGCCCGTTTCGTTGTCAAGGCTCACGAGGATATGTTCGTCGGGTGAGAGCGATTCCTCGATGAGGATCTCTGAAAGTTCGTCCTCGAGGTAGGTCTGCACGGCACGCTTCAGCGGGCGGGCGCCATATTGCGGGTCGTAACCCTTGCGGCTGATATAGTCGCGTGCCTCTTCGGTTACCTTTACCATGATGCCGATGGTGCCCAGGCGCTGTACGAGCTTGTCCACCTCAAGGTCGGCGATGGTTCGCAATGCCTTGTCGTCCAATGTGTCGAAGGTCACAATCTCATCGATACGGTTGAGGAACTCGGGCGAGAAGGTCTTGTTCAGTGCCTTCTGTATCACGCTGCGTGAGTGCTCCTTGTCGTCAAACTCCATGTGGGTTGAGAAGCCTACGCCACGGCCAAACTCCTTGAGCTGGCGTGAACCTACGTTCGAGGTCATGATGATCACCGTGTTGCGGAAGTCGATGAGGCGTCCGTTGCCATCGGTAAGTCGTCCCTCGTCGGTGACCTGCAGCAAGAGGTTGAATACGTCGGCATGAGCCTTCTCTATCTCGTCGAGCAAGATGATAGAGTAGGGGCGACGGCGCACACGCTCCGTAAGCTGTCCGCCCTCCTCATAGCCCACATAGCCCGGGGGCGCACCTACAAGGCGCGACACCGTATGCTTCTCCATGAATTCGCTCATGTCCATGCGGATAAGTGCATCCGTAGAGCCAAACATCTGGCGTGCGAGCTCCTTGGCAAGGAGGGTCTTACCCACACCAGTGGGACCGAGGAACATGAAGGTACCGATAGGTCGGTTCGGATCTTTCAGTCCGAGACGGTTGCGTTGGATAGCCTTCACCAGTTTGCCGATGGCCGTCTCTTGCGCGATGACACTTCGGTTAAGAGCCTCGCGCATCCCCTTGATGCGTATGCCCTCCGACTGCACCATGCGCTGCACGGGAATGCCCGAGATCATTGACACCACCTGGGCAATCTGCTCCTCATCCACCGTTTCACGGTGTTCCTTGAGTCCAGCCTCCCAATTGCGTTTCATTTCAGCCAATTCGTTCTCCAGGCGGCGCTCCTGGTCGCGGTAGTCGGCCGCCAGTTCATAGTTCTGATTCTTTACAGCCAGGTTCTTCTGGTTGTGGGCATCGGCGATGCGTGCCTCCTGCTGCTCAATCTCCTCGGGCACCTGAATATTGGTAAGGTGTACGCGCGAGCCCGCCTCGTCCATCACGTCGATGGCCTTGTCAGGGAAGCAACGGTCGGTGATGTATCGCTCCGAGAGCTTCACGCAGGCTACGATCGCCTCGTCGGTGTATCGCACGTTGTGGTGGTCCTCGTAGCGGTCCTTGATGTTCTGCAATATGTGGATGGTCTCCTCCGCATTTGGTGAGTCCACGATTACCTTTTGGAAACGACGCTCCAAAGCACCATCCTTTTCGATTGTTTTGCGGTACTCGTCCAATGTGGTGGCACCGATGCACTGGATCTCGCCGCGTGCCAATGCCGGCTTCAGCATGTTGGCCGCATCCATAGAGCCTGCCGCAGATCCAGCGCCAACGATGGTGTGCAACTCGTCGATGAAAAGAATGATGTTGGGATTCTTCTGCAATTCGTTGAGTATCGAGCGCAGACGCTCCTCAAACTGTCCGCGATACTTTGTTCCCGCCACCACTGAGGCCATGTCGAGCATCACCACGCGTTTGTCAAAGAGGATGCGCGACACCTTCTTCTGCACGATGCGCAGTGCCAATCCCTCCACGATAGCCGATTTTCCCACGCCGGGTTCACCTATGAGTACGGGGTTGTTCTTCTTGCGGCGGCTCAGGATCTGTGCAATGCGTTCAATCTCCTTCTCGCGTCCGATGACCGGGTCGAGTTTGCCCTCGGCAGCAGCCTGTGTCATGTCGATACCGAAGTTGTCGATCACGGGCGTGTCGCTCGATGATTTCTGCTGCTTGGTCGAGGTGGCCGGTCCATGGGCCGACTTGCCATTCTCTGTGGGGAACTCATCGTCTTCGTCCTCCTCCATGAAGTCGCCGCTGCTTGAGTCCGATTTTATCGAGAGCAATTCGGCTACCTTGTCATAGCTGACATTGTTTTGTGTCAAAACGTCAGCCGCCATGTTGTGGTTCTCCTTGAGGATGGCCAGCAAGAGGTGCTCCACGTCGGCCGGACTCTTCTTGAGCATGCGTGCTTCGAGCAGGCACAGACGCATGATCTTGTTCGCTATGCTGTTGAGATCCACCGAGGGCATCACCTCGTTGAATGTGTTGCTACGTTCGATAGCCTCCTCAATCTCGGCCTTCATGCTACGCAGATTGGCGTGTAATCTGTTGAGCAGTTCCACGGCGGCATTGTTTCCGTCGCGTATCAGGGCCAGCAGCAGGTGCTCCGGACCGATGTAGTCGCAGCGCAAGCGGTTCGCCTCCTCTCTGCTGTAGACGAGGATGTCTGATAGTTTCTGTGAATATTGTTTGTCCATAGTTCTCTCCTTTCTTGTTATCCTTTCGGGCTGCAAATATAACACTATTCTACTTGCAGATTCCTACCTATTATATATAATTATCCACAAATAACATGCCACAACACTTGGGATGTGACATGTTACTATCATTTTTTTTCTGTTGTTGCTCTTTTCCCTTACTTTACCGTAGCATACACCACCTTCTTTTCGGCGAAGTAGGGCTCACGGAAGTAGTCTTTCAGCGGGGTCAGCTCCACGATGTGCTTGTAGGCACGTGTCTCGTGTTGCAGTTCGCCGCCCTTCAGACAGAAGAGTCCGTTGGGGTAGCTGTTGCGTTGCTCCTTCGAGATGTTCTTTCGGCATATCTTGAGCAAATCCTCGAGTGGCATCACGGCACGGCTCACGGCAAAGTCGAACAGTCCCTTCTCCTCCTCGCAGCGGCAGTGGCGCAGAGTCACATTCTCCAGACCGATGCTCTGTGCCACTTCAGTAGCTACGCGAATCTTCTTACCGATGCTGTCCACCAGGTGGAAGTGCACGTCGGGGAACATGATGGCCAGGGGTATACCGGGAAAGCCTCCACCGGTACCGATGTCGAGGATGCGGCTGCCGGGAGTGAAGCGTATCACCTTGGCAATGCCCAGTGAGTGCAACACATGGTGTTCGTATAGGTTCTCGATATCTTTGCGTGAGATTACGTTGATCTTGGCGTTCCAGTCGGTATACAGGTCATACAGCTTGGCAAACTGCTCCTGCTGCTTTTCTGTCAGGTTGGGGAAATACTTCAGTATGGTTTGCATGTATCTATTCTATTATTATAGTTTAAATTTTCTAGCCTTTCTTGCCATCTTGTGTGCAGCCTTCTGGCGACGCTTCATGGCCCTCTTGTCCTTCTCGTTCAGCACGGTGGCAATCTCATGGGCGATGATGGCCGCACCGTCTGGGTTCGGGTGAATCTGGTCGGGCATAAGGTGTATGTAGGGACCGAATGCCGTGTACAGATCAATGATGGGCAGGTTCATCTCCGTGGCCACCTCTTCGATGTAGGGGATCACGTGATGCAGCGTGGTGCTGTCGTTGATACCCCAGTTCCAGCGTGTGCCCGGGATAGGGTAGCACAGGTACACCTGCGGATGACTCTCCAGCTCCTGAAAACTGCGTACCAGCGTGCGCAGATCCTCCTTGAACTCGGCATGATGCTTCCAGTTGTAGGGCTTCGAGTCATTCGTACCCAGTTTGATGGTCACGATATCGGGGTTAAAGGCCAGCGCATCGCGATAGGCCTGCTCCTTCATGTAGGGGTGGTCTCCCTTGTTGAGTAGGGTACGAGCCCCCACGCCATAGTTGCGCACGTCATACTTGTCCGCTCCCAGCAGTCGGCACAGCACAGCCGGGTAGCTGTCGTTGGCACGATCCTTGATGCCCGATCCGTAGGTGATGCTGTTGCCAATGCAGGCAATCTTTATCTTCTGTGTCTCTTGCGCATGGCCGATAGCGATACTGATCAGCATGCAGAGTAGGGTAAGGGTACGTTTCATAGGATGGATTCCACTTTTATTCGGTTCTAACTTTTCTTTTACAGAGTCACACCCGTCTTGAATATGGCAATCTCGCGGTAATTCTTCTTCTCGTTGTTCACCTCTTCGCCGCTTGCCACGCGGATGATGTAGTCGGTAAACCGCTCCAGCACCGCGCTCATGGGTTCGTCCTCCACAATCACTCCCGCATTGAAGTCAATCCATGTGGGTTTGTTCTTTGCCAAGGCACTGTTGGTCGATATCTTCATTGTGGGCACAAAGGTTCCGAAGGGAGTTCCTCGTCCGGTCGTGAATAGCACGATATGGCATCCACAAGCCGCCAATGCGGTCGATGCCACCAAGTCGTTGCCCGGTGCTGATAGCAGACTCAATCCCTTCACCTTCAGTCGGTCGCCATAGCCCATTACGCCCGATACATAGCTCTTTCCGCACTTCTGCGTGCATCCCAGTGCCTTCTCCTCCAGGGTCGATATGCCACCTGCCTTGTTACCTGGCGAGGGGTTCTCACCCACAGGCTCTCCGTGGCTCAGGAAGTAGTCCTTGAAGTCATTGATGAGGCTCACCGTCTGGTCAAACAGCTCGCGGTTCTCGCATCGATTCATCAGAATCGTTTCGGCGCCAAACATCTCCGGCACCTCAGTCAGCACCGACGTTCCTCCCTGCGCAATGAGCAAATCCGAGAATTCGCCCAGCAAGGGGTTGGCCGTAATGCCCGAGAATCCGTCCGACCCACCGCACTTGAGTCCCACGCGCAACTCCGCCAGCGGAATCTCCGTGCGCACATCCTTCGATGCCACGGCATAAATCTCGCGCAGTAGCTCCATGCCCTCGGCAATCTCGTCGGAGCACTGCTGTGTCACCATGAACTTGATGCGGCTCGGGTCATAGTCGCCCACAAATTCGCGGAACGCATCCGGTTGGTTGTTCTCACATCCGAGTCCCACCACCAGCACGCCACCCGCATTGGGGTGCAGCACCATGTCGCGCAATATCTTGCGGGTGTTCTCATGGTCGTCGCCTAGCTGCGAGCATCCATAGTTGTGCGGGTAGGCCACGATGGCGTCCACCCCCTTGCCGCCCGTCTCCTGCTGCAGCAGGGTAGCCAGCTGTGTGGCGATGCCGTTCACGCATCCCACGGTGGGTACTATCCATATTTCGTTGCGTATGCCCACCTCGCCATTGGCACGTCGGTATCCCTTGAAGGTGAGCCCCCTCTCGGCGATGTCCAGTGTCACGGGGTGCGGCTCATAGGTGTAGTCGAGCAGTCCGGCCAGGTTGGTTGCCACATGATGCTCGTTCACCCAGCTACCCTTGGCGATGGCCGTCGTGGCATGTCCGATAGGGTATCCATACTTTACGATGTTCTCCCCCTCGGCAAAGTCCTTCAGGGCTATCTTGTGTCCGGCAGGGATATCCTCAGTTACGGTGATGCACTCGCCAGCGATGGCAATTTGTTCGCCCGCCTTCAGCGCAGCGATAGCAACGGCCACATTGTCAGCCGGGTTAATACGCAGATACGTGGTCTTCATGTCTGTCAATTGTACGATTTACAAAATTAGTGCACGAATTTACGGAAAGTTATGCATTGTTGAAAGTTTTTTGTAAAAAAATGATGCTTCCTACTCTGCCATTTTTTGATAATTTATTAAAAATATTGTTTTCTCATTCGTTTTTATTACCTTTGCGATGTTAATTGCAAAATAGGCAAATCTATAATATCGTATTATAATGGCAAAAATTGTAACCTTAGGAGAAATCATGCTCCGCCTGTCCACTCCCGGACAGACACGTTTTGTTCAGACCGATGTATTTGATGTAGTGTATGGTGGTGGCGAGGCTAACGTCGCTGTCAGCTGTGCCAACTATGGCCACGATGCCTACTTCGTAACCAAGCTCCCCAAGCACGAGATTGGTCAGTCGGCCATCAACTCATTGCGTAAGTTCGGTGTCAAGACCGACTATATAGCTCGTGGTGGCAACCGCGTAGGTATCTACTACCTCGAGACCGGTGCCTCTATGCGTCCCAGCAAGGTAATCTACGACCGCGCTGGCTCATCTATTGCCGAGGCCGATCCCCAGGACTTCGATTTCGATGCTATCATGGAGGGAGCCGACTGGTTCCACTGGAGCGGCATCACCCCTGCTATCAGCGACAAGGCTGCCGAGCTCACCCGTTTGGCTTGTGAGGCTGCTAAGCGCCACGGTGTTACCGTATCTGTAGACCTCAACTTCCGCAAAAAGTTGTGGACCAAGGAGAAGGCACAAAGCATCATGCGCCCCTTGATGGAGTATGTTGACGTTTGCATTGGCAATGAAGAGGATGCCGAGCTCTGCCTTGGCTTCAAGCCCGATGCCGATGTTGAGGGCGGTCACACCGATGCTGAGGGCTACAAGGGTATCTTCACCCAGATGGCTCGCGAGTTTGGCTTCAAGTACGTTATCTCAACCCTTCGTGAGAGCTATTCGGCTACCCACAATGGTTGGAAGGCCATGATCTACGATGGCAACGAGTTTTACGTATCAAAGCACTACGATATCGACCCCATCATCGACCGTGTAGGCGGTGGCGACTCCTTCTCAGGCGGTGTCATCCACGGTCTGCTCACCAAGGCTACTCAGGGCGAGGCCCTCGAGTTTGCCGTAGCAGCATCAGCCCTCAAGCACACCATTCCCGGCGACTTCAACATGGTGTCTGTCGAGGAGGTTGAGGCCCTTGCTGGTGGCGATGCCAGTGGCCGCGTACAGAGATAATTGGCTGTTAGCTCTTGGCTCTTGGCCGTTGGCTCTTGGCTGTTAGCTGTTAGCTTCCATCCGGCAGGCCGGCCGTAGACTGTTGACCGTTGACTAAGGCCGTTAGCCGTTAGCATCCATCCGGCAGGCTCATTCAACATTCAACATTAACCGTTAACCGTTAACCGTTGACCTTAGACTTTTTAATAAATTAAAACAAAATGGCAAAATTCAATAAAATTCAAGTGCTCGCAGTGATGAAAGAGACCGGCATGGTGCCCGTGTTCTATCACAGCGACGTAGAGACTGCCAAGCAGGTAGTCAAGGCTTGCTACGAGGGCGGCGTGCGCGCCTTCGAGTTTACCAACCGTGGCGACTTTGCCCACGAGGTATTTGGCGAACTTAACAAGTGGGTATCACGCGAGTGTCCCGAGATGGTAATGGGCGTTGGCTCAGTGGTTGATCCCGCCACAGCAGCACTCTACATTCAGTTGGGTGCCAACTTCATCGTAGGTCCCCTGTTCAACCCCGAGGTTGCCAAGGTGTGCAACCGTCGTCTTATCCCCTACACACCGGGTTGCGGCTCAGTGAGCGAGATTGGTTTCGCACAGGAGTGTGGATGCGACCTCTGCAAGGTGTTCCCCGCAGGCAATGTAGGCGGTCCCTCATTCGTGAAGAATGTGAAGGCCCCCATGCCCTGGTCAATGCTCATGGTTACCGGTGGTGTTGAGCCCACCAAGGAGAACCTCACTGCATGGATCAAGGCTGGTGTCATCTGCGTAGGTATGGGTAGCAATCTCTTCCCCAAGGAGGTTGTGGCTGCTCAGGACTGGGCATGGATCAGCAACAAGTGTCGCGAGGCATTCGGCTACATCGACGAGGCACGTCGCTAATTGCTGCCTCCCTAAATTGGTGACTGCCCCCCTTATCGCTAAGAGAAGCAGTCTGGTAGATTGAATGATTAAGAAAAAGTTATTTATGTAAGGTAGCAGCTCTATCAGCTGTTGCTCGATCTGATAACATCGGTAGCCGGCCAAATGTTCAGTGCTGCCGATGTTTTTTTATATAAAGGAGTATACAACGATGGATAATGAACAAAGAGTGGCGCGTGCTGTTGAACTCTTCATGATGGGATACAACTGCGCACAATCCGTTACGGCAGCCTTTGCCGATGAGTATGGCTACACCGAAGAGCAGGCACTCAGGATGTCCGCCTCGTTTGGTGGTGGCATAGGTCGCATGCGCGAAACCTGCGGTGCAGCTTGTGGTATGTTTATTTTGGCCGGACTCGAGACCGGTTCCACCGACCCTGCCGACCGCCAGGGAAAGGCCGATAACTATGCTTTCGTGCAGCGCTTGGCCGAGGCCTTTCGCCGCGAAACGGGTTCGCTCATCTGTGCCGAACTGCTCGGTTTGCGCGAGCGAGCACCGCAACCGCCTACACCTGAGGAGCGTACGCAAACCTACTATGTGAAACGTCCATGTGTCAAAATGGTCGAAATTGCAGCGCAAATTTGGGCAAAACGAGCTGAATTAGAGTGAAAAAGCAAAAAAAATAGACAAAAACATGTTTTATAACATAAATTTGGCTACTTTTGCATCGAATTAAGAGTATCCGTTCTTCATGAGAAGGATATATATGTGTAACAATTAAAGTGATATAAAATTATGTTGACAGAAAAAGCCGGTGAAAATGCAGGTCTCATTTGGAATGCACTTGACGGTAAGGAAGGTTTGACCTTCAAGGAAATTAAGAAGGAAACAAAGCAGAAGAAGGA
>JAZRDT010000112.1:0-28630 GCA_045660385.1 Bacteroidaceae bacterium
AAATTAAGCCTCCGGAGAGCAAACTTTTAATTTCTAATTTTCAACTTTCAATTTTATTGCCGTGGCCAAGAAACTGACAGAAAATGTAAACTCACTCTACATCGGGGCAGCCAACAGCTTGCGTCCGAAGACTGCCCGCAAGCGCATCGTGGCCTATGTGGAGAGCTACGATGATGTGTCGTTCTGGAGTCACATACTTAGCGAGTACAACACCGATAGGTATTATTTCCAGGTGATGCTCCCATCCAGTACCTCGCTGGCCAAGGGCAAGAAGGTGGCCATGATGAACGACCTTGGCCAAGGACTTGGCTGCAACATGATTGCTTGCGTCGATAGCGACTACGATTACCTGTTGCAGGGTGTCACGGGCACCTCGCGCCGCATCATCAGCAGTCCCTATGTGCTCCACACCTATGCCTACGCCATCGAGAACTTCCAGTGCTATGCCGAGAGTCTGCATGGGGTGTGCGTGCAGAGCACGCTCAACGACAAGCCGATGATTGACTTCCCCGCATTCTTCCGGCTTTATTCGCAGATTATCTTCCCGCTTTTCCTATGGAACGTGTGGTTCTACCGCAAGCGCGACCTCTCCCCATTCTCCATGCAGGACTTCTGTCGCGTTGTGCGCCTCGACCCCGTCAGTGTGACACACCCCGAAGAGGCGCTCGAGCAGCTGCGCCTCCGTGTCGTGAAGAAGTGTGCCTGGCTTGCGCGCCGCTATCCGCATGCTGAAGCCGACCTTGCAGCGATGAAGCCCGAGTTTGAGGCGTTGGGCGTCACGCCCGATAATGCCTATATGTTTATCCAGGGCCATCACCTCAAGGAGAATGTGGTGCTTAAGCTGCTTACCCCCGTCTGTGTGCGTCTGCGCCGCGAACGCGAAACGGAGATCAAGTATCTTGCCTGTCACGACCAGCAGTACCATAACGAACTGACTGCCTATCACCGCAGTCTGCAGAGTATCGAGGCTGTGCTGCGCAAGAATACCGAATATGAGGACTCGCCCTGCTACAAGCGTATCCAGCACGATGTGGAGTCGCTCCTGAGTCTTCTCACGGATTGCAGTTGCCCCGATTCTGGAGGCAAGGGGTGAGCCGGAATCGTTGTCGACGATCGGGTGAATATGGTTTGCGCGACGTACTCTCTTTCCCGATTGCTTTGCTCTTGGGAGCCTTAGCTCTTCTTCCAGAATGAGGTGGTGAACATCAGCAGGATGGTGAACAACTCGAGTCGGCCAATGAGCATGAGCAGTGTGCTGAGCCATTTGGCCGAGTCGGGCAGGGCGCTCCACGAATAGGCGGGGCCTAAGGTGCCGAGGGCGGGACCGATGTTGCCCACGCAGCTGACCGAGATGCTGTATCCCTCGACAAAGTCGAGTCCCATGACCATGAATACAAACCATCCGCCAAAGATGAGCAGGAAGTAGAGGCAGGTGAACGTGAGTACGGTGGCGCGGGTGTCCTGGCTGATGGGAGCCCCATCCATGCGCACGGGAATGACGGCATTGGGGTGTAGGATGCGGCGGAACTCACCGCGGATGCTCTTGGCGAGGATGGCCACGCGGCCACACTTCATGGCACCGGTAGAGGAGCCTCCACATGCTCCGAAGAACATGACGAAACTGAGGAGCATCCAGAGGTAGGGGGGCCACTGGGTGTAGTCGGCAGTGGCATAGCCCGTGGTGGTTTGCAATGAGATCACCTGGAAGAGCGACACGCGCAGGGCTTTCTCGAAACCGATGTTGCCTTGGGCTAGCAGACCAATTGTGATGACGGCTGTGAAGCCGAGCACGGTGAAGAGGTATACGCGGAACTCGGTGTTACGGTATAGTGCGCGTACCTTTCCCTTGAACAGTAGCAGGAACAGCAGCGTGTAGTTGATGCCGCTGAGAAACATGAATAGCGTGATTACATATTCAATCTGTGCCGAGTCGAAGGCGGAGATGCCGGCCTGGCGGGTCGAGAAGCCACTAGTAGCGATGGTGGTGAGCGCATGGTTTATGGCATCGAACCACCCCATGCCGCAAGCCTTGAGACTGATGGCGCAGGCGGTGGTGAGCAGTATGTATATGCCGAAAATCCATCGCGACCCTACGGCTACGCGTGAGTGTACCTTACGTTGTGCCACACCGGTGGCCTCGGCGGCAAAGAGCTGCACCTTGTCGATGCCGAAGATGGGTAGGATGGCTACGGTGAAGAACACGATTCCCAAGCCTCCGAGCCACTGCGTGAGGCTGCGCCAAAGGAGCAGCGTGTGGGGTTGGCTCTCCACATTGTCGAGAATGGAGGCGCCTGTAGTGGTGAAGCCCGACATGGACTCAAAGAAGGCGTCGGTGAAGCTGGGGATGTGTCCGCCAAGCCAGTAGGGGAGCGAACCGAAGAGGGCAAAGGCTATCCAGCAGAAGGTGATGGTGATGTAGCTGTCGCGTCGTGAAAACTCGGCCTTGCTGCCCTTACCGATGATGAGGCACCATAACGCAACGAGTGTGGTGGCCAGCGACGACACAAGGAAACTGAAGAGGTCGTTGCCCTTGAAAAGTGGCGACACGATGCCTAAAAGGAAGAACACGCCTGCCAATAGCAGCAACAGCGAGCCTATGATGCGGGATATGGTGCGGAAGTGAATCAATTGAAGTACTTTTCTATTCGTTTAATCATTGAGGTGAGACAGAAGACTACGACGTGGTCGCCAGCCTGAATCTGCGTGTCGCCCGTGACAAGGATACCCTCATCGCCGCGTACGAGTCCGCCGATGGTGGCCCCCTTGGGCAGGTTGATGTCTTTCACTAGGGTGCGGGTGACGCGGGCGTTCTCTTTCACAACAAACTCAGCCACGTCGGCATTGGCGAAGGTGAGGCACTTTACGTTTTCTACGTCGGCATCGAGTAGCAGCTGATAGATGTAGCTGGCAGCAATCTTCTTCTTGTTGATGACCGCACCGATGTCCAGACTTTCGGCCATACCGATGTAGTCAATGTTCTCTACCTCGGCAATGGTCTTGAACACGCCCATGCGCTTGGCCGAGAGGCAGGCAAGGATGTTGGTCTCGGAGTTGTCGGTGAGGGCTACGAAGGCGTCTACTTCGCTGATGCCCTCTTCGCTGAGCAACTCGTAGTCGCGTCCGTCGCCATTGATTACCATGACGTTGTCGTCTACCATGTCGGTAAACCAGTGGCAGCGGTTATAGTCGCTTTCGATGACCTTGACGGTCATGGCATCGCTCACAAGCTGGGTGGCGCGCATTGCGATGCGGCTACCGCCCATGATCATGATGTTTCGTATGGTAGAGTGGTCCTCCTTGCCGGTTATCTTGCGGATGTAGGGGAGCGAGCGCTTCGAGGTCATGAAGTATACGATGTCGCCCGCTTGCAGTACATCGGCACCACCGGGGATGATGGTCTCGCCCTGGCGCTTGATGGTAACGATATGGTAGGGATGCTCTTTCTGTAATTGATAGATGGGGATGTTGAGTATCAGCGCATTGTCGCGCAACTTGACACCCAACATGACAAGGGCTCCGCCACTGAACTCCCACCATTGGCGTATCCAGCTCAGGTGCAGTCCGTCGGCAATCTCCTTGGCTGCCAGCATCTCCGGATAGATGAGCGAGTCTACGCCGAGGTTCTTGAAAAACTCCTTGTTCTTGGGTTGTAGGTATTCGTAGTTGTCGATGCGTGCTACGGTCTTCTTGGCTCCGAGCGAGCGAGCCAATATGCAGGAGGTGATGTTGGTGCTTTCCTCGGGGGTGACAGCGATGAAGAGATCGGCATCGGTGGCACCGGCGTCTTTCAGACTGCCTATCGAGGTAGGGCGTGCAACAAGGGTCATGAGGTCGAAGTTCGATTCCAAATTGGCCAATCGTTCTTCACCCTCGTCGATGAGCACGATGTCGTGTCGTTCATCGGATAGCATCTTGGCAAGGTGGGTGCCTACGGCTCCTGCACCGGCGATGATAATTTTCATAATAGAAAGGACCCCTTCTGCCCTTTGGGAACTTCCAAAGGATAGCTTCGGCTGAGGTCAATTGTTACTTATAATAATACTTCATTTCAACTGTCACACAGAGGGTTATCAGTTTCCCCTAAGAGGGGGTCTCCTCTTCTCTATCTCTTTCACGATGCTCTCCACATCGATGCCGCACAAACGGCATAGCTCGGGCACGGAGCCGTGCTCGATGAACTCGTCGGGCAAGCCCATGCGGATGACGTGAGGCTGGTATCCATTGTCGGCCATAAACTCGAGCACAGCGCTACCGAGTCCGCCCTTGATGGTACCATTCTCCAGCGTGATGATGTGCTTGAACTTGCGGCCTACCTCGTGTAGGATCTCTTCGTCGATAGGCTTGAGGAAACGCATGTCGTAATGAGCCACACTGATGCCCTGCTGTTCGACGCGGCTGATGGCTTCGGCTGCAAGGTTGCCAATCGAACCAATGCTGAGGATGGCGATGTCGTTGCCTTCGTGCAGGCAGCGCCCCTTACCGATAGGGAGTTCTTCGAAGGGGCAACGCCAATCTACCAGTTTGCCTCGGCCACGGGGGTAACGGATGGCAAAGGGCCCCTTGTCGGGCAACTGAGCGGTATACATGAGGTTGCGCAGTTCGTGCTCATCGTAGGGGGCTGCAATGGTGAGGTTGGGTATGGGGCGTAAGAACGCGAGGTCGAAGGCGCCATGGTGGGTGGCTCCGTCTTCACCGACCAATCCGCCACGGTCGATGCACAGCACCACATTGAGGCGCTGTATGGCTACGTCGTGGATGATGTTGTCGTAGGCACGCTGCAAGAACGATGAATAAATGTTGCAGAAGGGCATGAGTCCGTCCTTAGCCATACCACCCGAGAAGGTCACGGCATGTCCCTCAGCAATGCCCACATCGAAACATCGGCAGGGCATCTTTTCCATCATGATGTTGAGTGAGCAGCCCGTAGGCATGGCGGGGGTGACACCCACAATCTTTTTGTTTTGCTGAGCCAGTTCCAATACGGTGTGCCCAAATACATCCTGGAAACGAGGAGCCTTGCCCTCATCGCTGGTCTCGAAACGTTCGCCCGTCTCGGCATCAAAAAGTCCCGGAGCATGCCACTCGGTAGGGTTCTCCTCGGCAGAAGCAAAGCCCTTGCCCTTGGTGGAGTGGATATGCAGCATCTTGGGGCCGCGCATGTCCTTGATGTTGCGCAGAGCGCGTACGAGGCCTACAACATCGTGTCCGTCGACCGGACCGAAGTATCGGATGTTCATGCCCTCGAAGATGTTCTGTTGCTTGGTAAGCAGCGACTTCACGCTATTGTTGAAGCGAATGATTCGCTCGCGGCCGCCTCCCTTCATCAGACCCAGTTTGCCCAACACCTTGCCAAAGCGGTAGCGCCATTTGTTGTAGATGGGTGCTGTGGTGAGGCTCAGCAGGTACTTCTTGAATCCGCCTACCGAGCGGTCGATAGATATCTTGTTGTCGTTGAGTACGATGAGCATGTCATTGTCGCTTTCCGACACGTTGTTCAATCCCTCAAAGGCCAGTCCGCCACTCATGGCGCCGTCACCGATGATGGCCACCACGCGGCGTCGCGTGTCGCCCTGCTTCTTGGCTGCCACGGCCATACCCAGTGCTGCCGATATCGAGTTCGACGCATGTCCGCAGGTGAAGGTGTCATATTCGCTTTCGTCGGGCGAGGGGAAGGGCTTCAGACCCTTGAATTTACGGTTTGTATGGAATTGTTCGCGTCGTCCCGTCAGGATCTTGTGTGCATATGCTTGGTGACCAACGTCCCAAACGAGTCGGTCGTAAGGAGTATGGTACACATAATGCAGCGCTACAGTGAGTTCGATGACTCCCAGTGTAGAACCAAAGTGTCCAGGGTTGTGCGATAGCTCGTCGATGATGAATTGTCGCAGTTCGTCGCATAGCTGAGGCAATTGCGACACCTTGAGTTTGCGCAAGTCGTCGGGAGTTTGTATAGTGTTCAGTATGTTCTTACACGTTTCTTTACTCATCTTTAATAAAGATTATTGTACAAAATTAGTGCAAGGCGAATGAAATACCAAATTTATTTGAGTATTTCTGAGTCGCAGCCTGATTTCAAGCTGCGGAGTAGATTAAAGGTAGGGCAAGCGGAGCGGAATTGTAAAAGCTGCGAAGCAGATTACCCCTCCTTGGTAGCCCTCAATATCTCGCGCTTGCCTCCTACGGGGCCTGCGAGTCGCTCCACCGTGAATCCCGTAGCTTGTAGCATACGCCGTATGGCACCCTTGGCGCAATAGGTGGTGAGTACGCCACCAGGGCGCATGGCCTGGTAGATGCGGGCAAAGACTCCGGCACTCCACATCTCGGGCTGTTTTTCGGGAGCAAAGGCATCGAAATATACGACGTCGATGGCGTCGGGGAGGGGAGTGCTGAGCAGGTCGCAGCAGCGCTTCTCGAGTGTAAAATGTGGAGTGATCGCCATAGGCGCCTCCCACGGTGCCGCATGGATGGCGGTCAGGAGTTCAGCGTCCACGATGCGTCCGTAATCCAGACTCGCAATGAGCGAGGAATCCACGGGATACTTCTCCAGCGTGATGTAGTGCACGGGCCGCTCTGCCGTGGCTGCCATGGCCGTGACGACCGCATTGAGTCCGGTGCCGAAACCAATCTCCAGCAGACGCAACGGGCGCATATTGGTGCTTTCTGCCGTATGCAGATAGGCGCAGTCGCGGTATATGTGCAGTGCCTCAGTGTAGGCTCCCTTCACGGAGTGGTAATGTTCGTCGAGCGCGGGCACGAAGAGCGTGGCCGAACCATCGTCGGTGCGCTGAACCTCAAGCCTTTGCATAGCGGCGGGGGAAGTTAAAGAGGATGGCCAGCACGGCTATCACACCCAAGATGATGGGGTAGTACAGATAGCCGATAATGTCGAACGGAGTGATAGCTGCGAGTCCGGCTGCCATCAGGAGCTGCGCACCGTAAGGGATGAGGCCCTGTGCAAAGCAACTGAAGGTGTCGAGCAGCGAAGCACTCACCCGGTGGTCCACCCCGTAGCGGTCGGCAATATCGCGGGCCATGGGTCCCACGGTGATGAGAGCGATGGTGTTGTTCGCAGTGCACAGATCGGCCAGGACGACCAGTAGTGCAATGGTAAACTTGGCGCCACGCACACCGCTGATACGACGGGTGAGCAGGCGTATGAGGTAGTCGATGCCGCCATTGTGGCGTATCAGTGCCAGCATGCCTCCGGCAAGCAACGTCACGATGATGAGTTCGCTCATCCCCAAGATTCCCTCACCCATAGCATTCATCCATTCCATGGCATTGAAACTGCCGCAACACATGCCTATACCCCCGGCTAATAAGATACCTATGGCCAGCACGCCCAACACGTTGACTCCTGCCAAGGCCAATACCAGCACGGCCACGTAGGGAATAACCTTATACCACTCCAGAAGCGGCATCTGCGATGGTACCTCTACGTTACGGCCCAAGATGATGTAGATGATAAGTGCGATGATGGCTGCAGGGGCGGCAATGTAGATGTTGGCCTTGAACTTGTCGTTCATGCGGCATCCCTGCGTCTGTGTGGCCACGATGGTAGTGTCTGATATGAACGAAAGGTTATCGCCAAAGAAGGCTCCGCCCACCACGATAGCCACGATGAGCGGGAGTGTGCCACCCGTCTGCTCGGCAATGCCCACAGCAACTGGTGTGAGTGCCACCACGGTGCCCACCGAAGTACCCACCGAAAGCGATATGAAGCAGGCCGCAAGGAAGAGCCCCGGCAGCAGCATGCTCTCGGGTAACATACGCAGTGTGAGGTTCACGGTTGCGTCGATGGCCCCCATCTGCTTGGCCGACTGTGCGAAGGCTCCGGCCAGGATAAATATCCACACCATGAGCATCATGTTCTCATCGCCGGCTCCACGCGAGAAGATGGCGATGCGCTCCTTCAACTTGAGACGCGGTGTAATGCATACAGCATAGGCCGAGGCGGTGAGAAAGGCCGCTGTGAGTGGTACCTTATAGAAGTCACCTGCCATCAATGAGCCGGCAAGGTATATGATCATGAAGACGAGGATGGGTGAGAGGGCGAGCATGCTTCGTAAATTGAGAATTATGAATTGTGTGTTTCCTGAGTTCTCCGAGAAAATGCGTGTTACTTAAAGATTATCTTGGCGCGGCAAGCCACTTCGCCTGCCTCCTTGCGTATCTCTACATCGTACTCGTAATCATCTCCCTTCTTGTCAATATACACGGCAAGGCGCTCACGGTAGAAGCATTCGGCGCTATAGCTGACCTCCACGCGATGTATGGTGTGCGTGCGGAATATATCGAGAGGCAACTCGTTGAGGATATGCTCGATATACTTTACGCTATTGAGGTGCCCGTTGTAGTCGATGTCGCAGTAGAGTGGCATAAATTCCCCAGCGGGTTCGGTGGTGGCCACGCGTGCGCGGCTCACACCTTTGATCGGACAAGGCTCTTCGCAGCTGTAAGCCGCCAGTTCGCCATCATACAGTGTGGTGAGATCGGCCGGTTGGCGTGTCTCCATATCAATCAGCGCCCATGTTGAACGGGCGTGCCCGATGATGTTGTTGTCCTTGTCGAGTACGCGGAAGTTACGCGATGTAAAGAGTCTGTTTACTCCCTCTACCCACGTCTCGACGTAGTATTTCTCCCCCTCGTTGGGGTATTCATCCATTTCGATTACGAGTCGCGACAATACCCATGTTTTGCCTTCGGCGCTGAGTCGCTCCTTGCCGAATCCGCGTTCGTTGGCATGGTTGCCGGCGGTGATCAGCATCTTGTTGGCGAGGAATCCGAACGAGAGTCCGCCCGTATAGTCCACTTGGAAGGTCTCTACCTCAAAGGGATATTTTCCAATCAACGATTTCATTCTAGTCAGTAGTTTTTTTAGTTTAAGGTTTAACAGTCTGCTACAATGTTGCAAAGTTAGTGTAAAAAATCGATTAACTGATGCCAATGCAAGTATTATCCGAGAAAAAAGCTTACCTTTGCAATCAAGAATTGTATAAAATATATAAAAACAAAGAGAATATGGCAGAAATCAATCCCAGTAAGACCATTATCGTGACATACGATATGTACACCGTACTCGATGGCGTGAAAGAACTTGTAGAGCAGGCTACCGCCGAGCACCCCTTCCAGTTTACCACCGGTTTGGGCTTCACTTTTGAGGCTTTCGAGGAGAAGTTCAACGACCTCAAGGAGGGCGACACCTTCAACTTTACCCTCACCAAGGACGAGACCAATGGCGACCGCAACGAAGAGTATGTTATCGATGTTGATAAGAACATCTTCTGCATCAATGGAAAGTTCGACGACAAGCAAATCTATCCCGGCAACGTGATTCCCCTTGTCAATGCCGAGGGCCAGCGCATGAACGGCCTCGTGGTAGAGGTTAAGGAGAGCACCGTGACCATCGACCTCAACCATCCCTACGCAGGCATGGGCCTTGCTTTCGAGGGTAAGGTACTCAGCATGCACGATGCCACCAAGGAGGAAATTCAGGCACTTATCAACATCATCACCGGTCAGGGTGGCTGCGGATGTGGCTGCGACAGCTGCGGTGGTGGTTGCGATGGCTGTGGCGATCACGAAGGTGGCTGCGACTGCTGTCACTAATTAGGGCCTACGGTCAACAGTCTACGGTCTACGGACACCCTCCGGATGGCGACTGTTGGCCGTTAATCTTGCTGCGCAGGCTTTTCCTTCTTCTTGCGTAGCTCAAGCAAACTTGGCGCTGCCCTCAACCTCGCAAGCGAGGCTCCTTAGTGCTGATGAACTAGCAGCCGTCGCATCCGACGCTCTCATACCGCGTCAGCGTTCGTCGGTTGACTATAGATTGTAGACCGTTGACTGTTGACTTTTTTCAGAAAAACAATGAATACATTCGGTACACTCTTTCGCCTTACCTCGTTTGGCGAGTCGCACGGGCCTGGTATAGGCGGTGTGATTGACGGCATGCCAGCAGGCATCGCTGTAGATATGGACTTTGTGCGTAGCGAGATGCGTCGCCGTCGTCCGGGACAAAGTGCAGTGACCACCGGTCGCCACGAACCTGATGAGGTGGAGTTCCTCTCGGGTATCTTCGAGGGCTTCACCACGGGTGCTCCTATCGGCTTCTTTGTGCGCAACACCAGTCAGCACTCGGCCGATTACGATAACTTGCGCGATGTGTATCGTCCCTCGCATGCCGACTTCACCTATCAGCAGAAGTATGGCTTGCGCGACCATCGGGGCGGTGGCCGCACCTCGGCCCGCGAAACCGTAGTACGCTGCGTGGCGGGTGCGCTGGCTAAGATGGCCTTGCGCGAATTGGGTATTACCATACAGGCCTATACTTCGCAGGTCGGACACATCGCCCTCCACAACGACTACACCCGCTACGACCTCTCGCTCACCGAGACCAACATCGTGCGCTGCCCCGACCTGGCCAAGGCACAGGAGATGGAGCAGCTCATCCTCTCCGTCAAAGCCGATGGCGACACCATCGGAGGCATCGTTACTTGCGTCATCCAGGGCTGTCCCGTAGGATTGGGCGAGCCCGTGTTCGGCAAACTCCATGCAGCCTTGGGCAATGCCATGCTCAGCATCAACGCCTGCAAGGGGTTCGACTACGGCCGCGGCTTCGACGGCATCTGTGAGCGAGGTTCCGAGCAGAACGACCCCTTCACTACGACAGCCGACGGCACCGTTACCCCCCTTACCAACCGTTCGGGTGGCATCCAGGGCGGCATCAGCAACGGTCAGCCCATCTACTTCCGTGCAGCCTTCAAGCCCGTAGCCACCCAACTGGGCGAGCAGACCGTGCTCGACATCCATGGCAACGAACAGGTGCTCAAGGCCAAGGGACGCCACGACCCCTGCGTGGTACCTCGCGCTGTGCCCATCGTCGAGGCAATGGCTGCCATTACCGTGTTGGACTATTACTTACAATATAAAGCAGAGAAACACTAATGTCATCACCCCTTCGTACCCTTGCAGGCCGCCTTGCTGTGGCCCTCTCGCTGGCGCTCCTCGTAGCCCGCCCCATGGCCGCACAAGACAACCTTTCGGCCCTTATCCCCATGCCCAACCACGTGGAGCTGTCCCAAGGTAAGCCCTTCCGTATCGAAGCAGGCCGCACCACCATCCACTGTCCCGCCGACTCGCTCACCCCTGTCGCCGAGGCCATAGCGCACAGCATCCAACGCCGTACCGATGTAGCCGTCCCCTTGTCGGCACAACCCCGCAAAGGCAGCATCGCCCTGGCCATCGATCCCACTCTGCAAGGCGCCGAGCACTACCGTCTCGAGGTGTCGCACCGCGGCATCACTCTGCTTGGTAGCACGGTTGAGGCCCTCTACCGCGCCACCACCACCCTCGACCAGCTCCTCTTGGGCGACGTGTGTGCCACCGCCCGTGATGAGGTGTCGCCCATCGTCATCGACGATGCTCCTCGCTTTGCCCGCCGCGCCCTCATGCTCGACCCCGCCCGCCACTTCCTTCCCGTGGAGGATGTCGAGTTCTTCATCGACCAGATGGCCAAGTATAAGTACAATGTGCTGCAGCTGCACCTCACCGACGACCAGGGCTGGCGCATCTACATCGAGAGCCACCCCCGCCTGGCCAGCCGCCAGCATTACTCGCACGATGACCTGCGCCGCATCATTGCCTATGCCGCCCAGCGCCATATCGAGGTAGTGCCCGAGATTGATATCCCCGGACACACCGTAGCCATCCTTTCGGCCTATCCCGAACTCGCCTGTTCGCACCTTGCTACCGACACCGTCGTGGTGGGCACCACCACCAACCGTATGGTGTGTGCAGCCAACGAGCAGAGCTATCGCATCCTGGGCGATGTCATCCGCGAGGTGGCCGCCCTGTTCCCTTCGCCTTACATACACCTCGGAGGCGACGAGGCAGCCGTGCCGGCCAACTGGGCCCAGTGTGAGCACTGCCGCGCTATGATGCAGGCCCGTGGCTACACCAAGGCCACCGACCTCATGATACCCTTCTTTGACCGTGTGCTCGAGTCGGTGCGCAACAATGGCAAGAAGGCAATCTTGTGGTGCGAGCTCGACAATATCTATCCGCCCGCCAATGACTACCTCTTCCCCTATCCCAAGGATGTGACGCTTGTTACCTGGCGCTATGGCTTGACACCCACTTGTCAGACCTTGACGCATCAGAATGGGCATCCGCTCATTATGGCTCCGGGCGAGTATGCCTACCTCGACTACCCGCAGTGGAAGGGCGATCTGCCCGAGTACAACAACTGGGGTATGCCTCTCTCTACACTCGAGAACTGCTACAAACTCGACCCCGGCTATGGACGCCCCGCCAGCGAGCAGAACCACATCCTCGGCGTCATGGGCACCCTCTGGGCCGAAGCCATTGCCGATGTCAACCGTGCCACCTACATGGCCTTTCCCCGCGCCCTCGCCCTCTCCGAAGCCGGGTGGACACAGATGGAGCAGCGTAGCTGGGCCTCGTTCAAGGAGCGTATCTATCCCAACCTCACCGACCTCATGCGTAGTGGCGTCTCTGTGCGTGTGCCGTTTGAGATTGTAAACAAAAAAGGAGCGAACTGATTCGCTCCTTTTTTTATGTCAATGGTCAACGGTCAATGGTCAACGGTTAAAGGTTAATGGTCAACGGTTAAAGGTTAATGGTCAACGGTTAAAGGTTAACCGTCCGGATGGAAACTTTTAATATTTCATCTTTAATTTAGTGTGCCATCTGGCCTGGGGTGAGGCTTTATCCTAAAACTTCACCAAAATACGGAACACCTTGCCCGGTGCCTCCGCCCAACTGGCGAGCGCCTCGGCCGCTTGGCAAGGCTCAATGATGCGGCTGATGAATGCTTCGGCAGGGAATGCTCCCGACTGCATGTAGCGTATCACCGCACGGAAGTCGCTCGGCATCGCATTGCGCGAACCGCGAATGTCCAGCTCCTTCTGCACGAACAGCTTCGTCTGGAAGGACACCTCACTCTTGGCATAGCCTATGCACACCACGCGTCCCGTGAAGGCCACCTCGTCCACCGCCATCACATAGGTGGTGGGGTGTCCCACGGCCTCTATCACCACATCGGCACCCAAGCCATCGGTGAGTTCAGCGATGCGTTCGTGCACATCCTCCGTGGCCGAGTTTATCACGTGAGCGGCACCCACGCGCTGTGCTAGTGCCAGCTTCTCATCGTCGAGGTCCACAGCAATCACCGTAGCGCCACGCAGGGCAGCACGCACCACGGCTCCTAGTCCCACCATGCCACATCCGATTACCATCACCGTGTCGTTGTCGTCCACAGCAGCGCGGCTCACGGCATGGAAGCCCACGCTCATGGGCTCTATCAGTGCGCAGTCGCGTGGCGAAATACCCTCAGCAGGGATTATCTTTTGCCAGGGCAATACCGCATACTCGGCCATCACGCCATTGCGCTGCACACCCAGCGTCTCGTTGTACTGGCATGCGTTCACACGTCCGTTGCGGCATGCCGCACACTTGCCACAGTTCGTATAGGGGTTCAGCGTCACCGTCATGCCCGGCTGCAAGGTCTCGGGCACGCCCTCGCCCACGGCCTCGATCACCGCTCCCACCTCATGTCCCGGTATCACGGGCAGCTTCACCATCGGGTTTCGTCCGAGGAAGGTGTTGAGGTCCGATCCGCAGAAGCCCACATACTCAATCTTCACCATCACTTCGCCAGCGCCCATCTGAGGCATGGCCACGTCCGCCATCCCTACGATGTTCGGAGCTGTAATCTGTATTGCTTTCATAGCAGTATCGTTTTTTCGGTTGTTGTCAATATGTAATGCTATCGTGAAGCAAATATAGTTATTTTTCCAATTCCACCTACCTCTTTCCCCAAATTTTTCAAATGCAGCATTAATATTAAATGTAAATCCAGAGCTAACAGCTAAAGAAGTAAATGAAGTGATAGAAAGTACAGCAAATAAAGTTCGTTCAGACCTATACCCTTACGCGATATCTGCAAATCGACCAAATGGCACTTGGCATAATCAGGTTGGCTATGGCTTATTGGATGCAACTTCTGAGGTTAGGGCAGCTAGACCTTTACGGGTTGTCTCGGATTCCATCAAATTCAGCTCGGTCATTGGACGAGTGGAGGTAACAGGAGTTGATGTTCTATTAGAAAATGTAGATAGTAGATATAAAAAAATCCGCCGAAGTAACCATAAAAGCAGAAAAAAGTATAACTTTGCGTCCAAGCATCAAGATTGAGAAAGGTGCTATTGTAAAAGCAACCACAAATTAAAGATATCATGAAGAAATTTCTTGTTATTTTATTGCCACTCCTATCGTTTTTTGCCGCTTGCGACAAGATTGATGAGGATAGGACTGTCAGTACACAATTCTTTCCGGCCAATGCCGTGTATGCCGTGAATGCAAGGCTGAAGTTTGATGATACTTTGTCAATACACTACCGATATACGGGAAATGATACCATAGCCTTTGGAAAGCCTTGCGTAATCTTATGGTCTAAGATTGACTCGGAGGAAGCTGTCATGACATTCATTCATGAAGATGCGGGTAAGGTCTACATCCATGCCTCCTCCGAAAATGCTCATCTGAATCCGGAATGGACATTGCTATATGATTTTTCACTGCATCCATGGCAGATTGATGACAAGATAACTTGGAATAGCTCGAACGGACTATATACAGCTCCCATTACAAAATTAGGGACTCTCACATTATGCAATGGCGAAAAGGTACAAGTGGCCGAGGAGTCAGGTGGTAATCGGCTTATCTATGGACTCGGCTACGAGGATGCACCATTCTTTACAGTTAAGTCTGGCGCATTGCCGCAGGATGGCACTCGATATATTCCTTTGAGTTTCCATCGCAACGGAGAATTGCTTTGGGATCATGATTGGCAATAGCCATGCGCATTGGGAAGTTCTTCTCTCGAGAAGTAGACAGTAAATCAATATTACCATGATATAAAAATTCCGCTATTTGTCACTATTTTCTTGCATCAGATATATTTCAGAAGACGTTTATATTAAATGTTGGATTTATGAAAGCTAAACATATATTGATACTGATTGTGGCATCATTAATGCTCACAGCATGTCCTACTTGCGATTTTACTTCGACTTACACGTATGTTGTAAATAATTCACGTCACAGCATCAGTGTGTATTGGGCAAGTACAGCTGCAAACACTTCGGCATATCCCGATACTCTGCTACCTGACAATCCTGTACTTTGTGGTACGGATGTGTATGAATTGATTGATGACTCAGTCGAGGCTAATGGTGGTATTGCTGTGTTTGAATATCCTACAAGTCTCGATGGCTTCAAGAAACTATTTAGTAGAGAAGAACATTTGCCAGAAGGTATTTTATCTGTTTTTATCATCCATACAGATACCCTGCATCACTGTTCATGGAGTTGCTTGAGAGAAACAAACAACTATATTGTACGCTACGATTTAAGTTATGACGACATAGTGAAGTTTGTTGAATCTGACGTGTGCAATGAGTTTTATATTCCTTTCCCACCCACCGAAGCCATGCGCGACATGAAGATGTGGCCACCGTATGAGGAAATAAGGGAAATATACAAATGAAAAACATTCAAACTTCTCAAATAGAATTAATTAACAAAAACACATGTATTGTATGAAAAGAATTACATTCATTGTAGTGGCTATGCTGATGAGTTTAGCTTCTTTTGCTCAAGCTAAGGGAGAAAAGTATGTTGCTGGCACATTTAGAGGCGATTTCGGCACACAGAAGACGACATACCAGTATGACTCTTATTCTAATACTTCAAGCGAGCCGACAAATACCTCATTGGTTGTAGGGCTGGAGTATGGCCATTTTGTTGTGAACAATTTAAGGTTGTCCGTAGGCGTGGGCGTTTCATATCTCGGTGTCCCTATCGAGGAAACGAACATAAGGTGGCTCAGAAATAAGACTGTATCTTATGTTGTCAATCCTAACGTATCTTACTATGTGCCTTTGACCGATAAACTCTACTATGCCCCCGAGATAGGTGCCTCATTCGAATCAGGTTCGATAAAAGACGAGTTGACTTTGCATAAGTCCTACACAACCCCAGCGACAGGATGGAGCATATACGCGCATTTTTTCGCCTTGGAATACAGAGTGTCCCCAAAGGTTGCATTGGGTATGGCCATAGGTAGTTTCAGTTATGGTTCAGCCTCTTTTACGATGGATGATTCTTGGGGCGGTTCGATTCACTATAAAGTGAATCAGGCTAAATTCAATTTCAACAACTCAAACATTGTTTTCCGCTATTACCTTTAATCTACTTACACAGAAAAGGGTGTGCTAAGAAATGCACACCCTTTTCTATATTTCCGCTTCTTCTGTTTATCTTTCGGCATACAGCATTCGATAGCATATGAATGTCCGCAATACTTGCAGAGCAGCAAGCATGAACTATCGGCAGGTATGAACTTCAAGTTGATATTCTGATAGCTACGCTCTCTACTATTTTAACGATGACGAAAACGAAAACCTTTACAGCAACGCTATTTCTCTAATGCTAACGCTAACGATTACGATAACTGTTAGTTTGACATGACGAAGTAAAAGTTATTCTCAAATAATTTTCCGGTGATACCGTAAACGTCAGATCTTTATAAAACAAATACCAATATTCACTTGGGTATAGGGGTGACCATTTGGTCACCTTGTCATTTTATATACATAAAGAGGCAATCTCCGATAAAATGGAGGTTTTCTGCGTGCATATAGGTTACAAAAGTTCATAAATCGGTTGGCGGTGGCAGAGAAGTCGCTTCATTGCCAACGATAACGTTAACGCTGACGTTAACTCTCCATCCGGATGGAAATATCCCAATACACTAATATAGCGTGAGTTTGATTTTTTAGACAATAATATAGGAGTTTATCAATTATATAGTGTTCCCCCATTTTACAATTGTTTATTTTCACGCCACCGCGGTGACGTGAATTATAGCTTCGCTATTTCTTGAAACTTAAAGCTTTATGATTTATGTTTATTGCTTTAATTTAGGCAATAATATAGAGACTCAAATGGAAAGTTAACGTCAGCGTTAACGTTATTGTTGTCGTTAACATGCCATCGCCAACCTATTTATGAACTTTTGTAACCTATAGACGTGCCAGAATCCTCCATTCCATCGGAGAATGTCATATCATGGCATTTATAAAATGGACAACAACATAGAAATTTACAAGTCTGTCTATGAAATGCTTCACCATATCAGTATTGTGAGCCGAGTGATCTTCGATGTCAGGTCACAGGTGGTAGTAAAGCTCCATCGACTTATGGTGAAGTAATGTGAATGCAGCACTGCATCGGGGAGGATGCAGTGCTGCTGTGTTATGGGGAAAGGAGATATTGTCGGGGACGGGGCTTGCGGCTGCCCGATGGTGACCTCTTACTCCGACATGTTCTTGATGTAGGGCAGTTCCACGAGGTCGGCGAACCCATAGAAGTCGCGTGCATTCTCGCCCAGGAAGAGGGCCTTGTCGTGTTCGGTGAGCTCGGCCGACTTGCTCACGAAGTCGTAGCTCATGCGGTAGGTGATGGCGGTGATGGTGCGCGGATAGTCGGACCCCCACATGAGCTTTTCCATGCCTACGAGGTCGGCCGCTTCGCGAATGGCACGCACGGCGCCACGGAAGGGGTAGAACTCGTCGTTGAAGAGCCAGGTGATGCCGCCCGACTCAATCATCACATTCGCGTGGCGGGCCAGCTTGATCTGTTCTTGCCACTGGGGGCGTGTCACCATGCCGAAGTGGCCGATGGCGATCTTCAGCCGGGGACACTCGGCGATAATCTCTTCCATCTCGGCTACCTGCAGGGCGCCGTCGGCAAGGTCGATGGAGAGGATGGCGCCACGCTCCTCCATGAGGTGGAAGAGCTGCATCATCTCGTCGGAGGTGAGCCACACGCGGCCCTCCTTGAGCAGCAGGCGCTGGGCGGGTATCTTGATGGCGCGGAAGCCTTCGTCGAGCAGTTGGCGGGCGTGGTCGAGGAAGTGGGGCTTGCGAAACTCGCACATGCCACACACGAGGAAGCGGTTGGGGTAGCGGCGTGCCACCTGCATGAGGTAGTCGTTCTGTAGGCCGTCGATAAACTCTTGGGTGATGACGGCAGCCGATACCTGTGCATAGTCCATGTTGGAGAGGAACACCTCGGCGCTATTGACGCCATCAATCATGAAGGGGGGTACCATCTGGCGCACCTCGCCCATGAACAGTGAACGTCCGCCCTCGAGGGTGCGGATGGGGAGGTCGTCGACCACGGTGTCTTGCTTGAGCCACAAGTGGGCATGTGCATCGATTATCATAGGTTGCTTTTTAAAAAGTTTCGTCTCCGCAAAAGTAATGATAAATCGGTGAAAAACGAAATCCCGGGGTCAGAAAGTGGGAATGGTGTGGAAGACGAACTCCTTGCGATGCATTTCGATGATGCCCGATTGCTGCCATTTGTTGAGTACGCGCGAGATGTTGAGACGGGTGTCGTCGAGCAGAGTGGCGAGGTCGTCCATTCTGATGCGTAGGGTTTTGGGGCCGTGGGGAGTGGAGCAAAGGCTGCGCACGAAGTGGGCGAGGCGCCCTTCGAGCGGCTGCGGACTGATGCTCCAGATGTGTGCGTGGAGCTGCTCGGCCTTGTTGCTGAGGAGGTTGAGGAGGTTCATGCGGAACACCTCGTACTTGTCGAGCACTCCGTAGATGTATTGCTTGTCGATGGTGAGCAGCGATACGTCGCTCTTGGCGGTGTAGGTGGCCTTGTAGCTGGGGCGCTTGCCAAAGAGCGAGTGGGGCTCGATCATCTGCGGTTTGTCGAAGGTCTCGATCAGGGAGAAGGTGCCGCAAGGAGCGTGGGTCTCGGAGGTGAGTTCGCCGCTGAGCAGGAATACCAGCTTATTGCAACTCTCGCCTTGAGAGAATATCTTCTTTTTTGCCTCAATTCTGAGGAAGTGCAGCTTGACCTTTTCTACCACCTCGGACAACTCGGTACGGCTCATGCCTTGAAACAAAGGGAGTTGTAGTAGGGTGTTGTACATCGAATGCTCCATTGTCAAAAATCTTTTTACCGCGGCAAAGATATAGCAACATCATGTAAATGAAGAATATCGTATAGCTTTTTATCATTTTTTAACATATTGCGAACGGACGCGGTGTGGGGGAGGAAAAATAATTTGGGGCCAGATGACTTGCAATTCAAAAAATAATGTATAACTTTGCACCGCTTTTGCGCTTGTGGCGAAATTGGTAGACGCGCCAGACTTAGGATCTGGTGTAGTGATACGTGTAGGTTCGAGTCCTATCAGGCGCACAACAACGGGAAAGTTGGGGAGAACGCGTAGCATACATCGTATGCTGCGCGTTTTTTTTGTATTGCAAAGGGAAAACTTGTGTTGTAAAACATAAAAAGTTTTTCGGTGTGCATGCATATGGTGTGTAAAATATGATGTACCTTTGCGAAAAGAAATTTAGTTATCATTTAATAATAATAGGAATATGAAAGAATTGAAAGGTACAAAGACTGAACAGAATTTGTGGACAGCTTTCGCTGGTGAGTCACAGGCACGCAACAAGTATACTTACTTTGCTTCAAAGGCAAAAAAGGAGGGTTATGAGCAGATTGCAGCTATCTTCCAGGAGACTGCCGATAATGAGAAGGAGCACGCCAAGATGTGGTTCAAGCACCTCGGTGGCATCGGTTCAACAGCCGAGAACCTGATCGCAGCAGCTGCTGGCGAACACGAGGAGTGGACCGATATGTATGCCCAGATGGCCAAGGAGGCTCGCGAAGAGGGTTTCATCGCTATCGCTGAGCAGTTTGAGGGCGTAGCTGCCATCGAAAAGGAGCACGAGGAGCGCTACCTCAAGTTGTTGGAGAACGTGAAGGGTAAGCTGGTGTTCTCGCGCGAGGGCGACTGCATATGGCAGTGCCGCAATTGCGGACACATCTGCGTGGGTAAGGAGGCTCCTGAGGTTTGCCCCGTATGCGACCACCCGCAGGCTCACTTCCAAATCAAGCCAGAGAACTATTGATATCTGTCCGTCGGATAATCTATACAGCCGCCTCCGCTTGAGAGCGGCTGTTTCTTTTGACAGGGAGAGAGCGGAGACTGCTTTTTTTGCTTTTTTAACAAAAAAAAGAGATTAACTGATAAGATGTATTCAATATTATTGTACATTTGCAGATACTAATAAATAAAAAAGATTTGACTATGATGGATAAGTTTTTCGCATTGGAACTCCCGATGCAGGTGTTTTGGGGTTTGGCAATTATCGCTTCAGCATTCTTCTTGGTGCAGACTGTTATGGCTTTCCTTGGCCTCGATGCTGATACCGAAGATGGTGCGGGGTTTGAAGATGTAGAGATGGATGGCGTGTCGGGCTACTTCACCTTCCGCAACCTGATCAACTTCATGCTCGGTTACGGATGGGCGGGCGTAGTGCTCAGCGAGTCGATAACCAATATGATGTGGTTGCAGCTGGCAGCCATGGGCGTGGGCCTGTTCTTCGTGCTGGTGTTTATGCTCATCATCCGTCAGGTAATGAAACTCTCTACTGACAAGACCTTCCAGATGGAGGAGACGTTGGGACAAATCGCCGATACCTACTTGCGCATACCTGGCAACAAGCAGGGTGTGGGTAAGGTGATGGTGAGCGTGCGCGGTTCAATGCATGAACTGGAGGCTATGACCGAAGGGGAAACCATTCCGACAGGAACTAAAGTGCGCGTCACCAAGGTAATAGGTTCTGAGCTACTCGAAGTGGAAAGAGTGTGATTAAATTGAAAAATTGAAACTCTACAACACTGATTGTGAGAAATAGGTAACAAGAGTGAAATAAACCATTAAAAACATTAAGAACTATGAACATTGCATTTTTAGGACTGATTTTGGTAGTAGTAGGTTTTGCTACCATAGCAGCAGTGATTCGTCGCTACAGACGTTGTCCGTCAGACAAAATTCTGGTAGTATATGGTAAAACAGGTGGCGGTTCGGCCAAGTGTATTCATGGTGGTGGTAAGTTTGTATGGCCCATCATCCAGGACTATGCGTACCTGAACCTTACTCCTATATCTATTGATGCCAACTTGACCAATGCCCTTTCACGTCAGAATATCCGCGTGGACGTGCCTTGTCGATTTACAGTGGGTATCTCTACAGAACCCGACTCAATGAACAACGCAGCTGAGCGTTTGCTTGGTCTCACCTCTAATGAGATTCAGGAACTTGCTCGTGATATCCTCTTTGGTCAGCTTCGTTTGGTTATTGCTACCATGTCTATTGAGGAAATTAATAGCGACCGTGATAAGTTCCTCGACAACATCTCCAAGAATGTGGAGGTGGAGCTCAAGAAGATTGGTTTGCGTCTCATCAACGTGAACGTAACTGATATTAAGGATGAGAGCGGATACATTGAGGCTCTCGGTAAGGAGGCTGCTGCCAAGGCTATCAACGAGGCTAAGGTGAGTGTGGCTGAGCAGGACAAGTATGGTGAGATCGGTAAGGCCGAGGCTGTGCGTGATACCCGTATCAAGACCTCTGAGGCAAACGCTATCGCCGTGAAGGGTGAGAACAATGCGCAGATCGAGATTGCCAACTCTAACGCTTTCCGTCGTGAGAAGGAGGCTGAGGCCAACCGCTTGGCTACTGCTGCCGAGAAGGTGCAACAGGCTAAGGCGCTGCAAGAGGCGTATGCTGCAGAAAAGGATGCTGAGCTTGCGCGTGCCGACCGTGAGCGCTCAACCCAACAGGCTAACATCATCGTACCGGAGGAGGTAGAGAAGCAACGTCGTATCATCGAGGCTGAAGCAGAGGCTGAGAAGGCCCGCGTGAAGGCAAAGGGTGAGGCTGACGCTATCTATGCCAAGATGGAGGCTGAGGCGAAGGGTCTGTACGAGATCCTGACCAAGCAGGCTGCCGGTTACGACAAGATGGTGCAGGCTGCAGGTGGCGATGCTAACAAGGCATACATGTTGCTATTGCTCGAGAAGCTGCCTGAACTTGTGAAGACTCAGGTTGAGGCTGTCAAGGGTGTTAACATCGACCACGTTACTGTATGGGATTCAGGCAATGGTACTGACGGCAAGGGCTCTACGGCAAACTTTGTATCGGGTCTGATGAAGTCGGTTCCTCCGTTGAATGACCTCTTCGACCTTGCAGGCATGAATCTTCCCGAGTACTTGGGTAAGAAGAATCAGGTGCAGGATGTGACTGCCGTAGAAGAGAAGAAGTAAGATTGTTTTGCAATAGATAAAAAGAAAAGGTTCGCCCAGCGGCGAACCTTTTCTTTTTTTTAAGCAATAATATAGATGTTGTCCAAAACCTTAAATTCTCCTCCTAAAATAGGAGGAGTACCCTCGAAGAGGGGGAGGTGGTACTACTTTCTCGGATAATACCCCCTCCGCTACGCTCGTCCCCCTACGTTAGGGGGACAATCCTGAGACTTGGACAACAGCTATATTATTACCTTTTTTTATAATTTCTTCTTATATCTGCAGTAGGCATCGTACAGGAAGGTGACATCCTCTTTGTTGGAGGCGAATCGCTTGATAAACTCCATTTCGGCCGCAACGGCATTGGCAAACGGCTCTCTTGCCTGGTCTTCGGAGTAGAGCTTCTCGGCCAGTAGCAGGTGCTCGAAGCAGCGCTTGCGGTCTCCCATGAGCCAGTAACAGCAGGCCATGTTGCGCAGGTCGCCTGAGGTGAGTTCGTCGGCATGTTCCTGGGCGATGCGCTCATAGTAGCGCACTGCCTGCTGTCCCTTGCCGGTGAGGATGTAGCTGTCGGCCAGCATGCGCACCACCTTGAGTGACTCGGGGTGATGGTAGTCGAGCTTGTGCAGGCGGGGGATGGCTGCCTCGTAGTGCCCCATCTCGAAGAGTGCTTCGGCGGCATGGTAGGTAAGGCTGAGGTTGTCGGGTTTCATGCTCTCGGCAATCTCGTAGTACTGGAAGGCCTTCTTGTAGTTACCCCTCTCGCGGTGGCATTGTGCCAGATGGTGTACGGTCCAGTAGCTGTCGGGCTTGAGCAGGTCGGCCTTGGTGTAGGCTTCGATGGCGGCATCATACCTTTTCATCTTCTGGTAGCATAGTCCCAATTGCTGTAGCTGGGTAGCCTCCATACACTCGGGGTGGTTCTCTTCGAGCAGACTGAAATACTCGATGGCACGGGGGTAATGCTTCTGCTTGATGTTGAGTCCGATGAGCTTGAACAGGTGGGTGGGCTGTACAATGCTATCGTAGAGCGGGTTATTAAACTTGGGGCGCGATATGAGGTGGCTGAAGGGGTTGTCGAACTCCTGCACGTTGGGGAAGAGCACGAAGAAGCGGTATAGGTTCTGTACGTATTGGCGCATCACGCCCTGGGCGGTCTGCTTGCTCAGTCGCTTCAGGTCGGGCATGTCGGCGTGCTCCTTTATGGCCTTGTTCTGCTCTTCGAGCTGCGCCATCATGGCATCGCGCTGCATTTGCGGTATCTCGCGGATAGCGTAGCAGAAGGAGTATTTGTCGGAGTCGCACATGAAATTGGACTGCAACACCGTGCTCGCCAATGGGTTGCTGGTTTCGTTGGGTATGCCCACGATGCCCAATACATCGGCTTGCCAAAGGTCGAAGGGGCGGAACCAGTTCATGATGGTGTAGAAGAAGGGGTAGCGCTTGAGCTGGGCAAAGGTGCTCATGTTGACGTCGGCTCCCTCCATCTGCCATTCGCTAATCTCGCGCATGCTCTCCTCGAGGCCACTCTCGTGCATCCACTGCTCCCAATCGGGGTTGATATCATCGGTGCCGGACTCCTCCTTCGTGATGCCTGGCATTTGGCGTAGCTTGGGGTTCTTCATCAGTTCGGGGATAATCTCCTCGCGCATCTTTCGTTCTATCTCCTCGGTGTCGGTGCTGCGGGTAAACTGCAGCACCACCTCGCACACCTGCTCGCAGAAGATGGGGTCTTCGCTCAAGAGCGAGAGGCGCGACTGCACCTCGCTGTACCACTCTATGCGGTCGGCCCAACAGTAGCAGATGATGACGATGCCTACGAGGGCACGCATGCTCACGGTAATCTGCGGGTGGTAGTAGGCATCGCACAGGAAGAGCATCTTCAAGGGGTCGAACATACGTAGGAGGCTCAGCGTCACAGCGCTCACGATGGTACATTGGTCTGCCGTCGTGATGGTGGGAGAGAGCAGCAACTTGTCGGCCTCGGCGGCCGTGGTGGCGTTCCATCTGTCTTGTGTCCAGAGGTCGGCAAAGAGGGTGGCAAGTTGCTTGTCGTGTGTAGCGGCCAGCAGCTTCAACTGTTCGGGGGCGCTGGTGGCTTTGATGCCATCGGCAAAGGCCTCCAACTGCTGGCAGTAGGTCTGGATGGGTTCGCGTCGCACGCTGCGCTGCTGCGCGGTGTAGTAGGGTAGCTCCTTGGCCCCGTGCAGGGCTATGGCGCAGCGGTCGCTGATCTGTAAGGCCTGGCCCACAAGCTGGCGGTATACGCGGTTGCGCTCAGGGTCAGCAATACCCTGCTCGTAGTAGTCGAGTAGAGCCTCATAGGTGTGTACGATGCCGCTCAGTTCATACTCCAGTTCGGTGAGCTGCGCTTCGCGAATCTCTTTCTGCAGCGTCTCCAGAAAGGGGTAAAACTGCTGCTGCCCGATGAGGTGTGCTCTGTGGCCCGATAACATATCTGTTTTCATTCTTCTTCGTCTCTATCCGTAGTTTAGTAAAGTTCATGCAAAGTTAAGGTAAATCTCGTAAACTTTGTTCGTTGCGCCTTCTTTAATCTGTTAAATTGTATTGCTTCCCTCTTTTTTCAGTCAATGAAGCCGACAAAAATACGAGCATTTACTTTATCTTTTGCTATATTATTGCTACTTTTGCGAATGATAATATTTTAACGGAAAACCTATGAATAAAAACTCATTACGCACTTTGTTTTGTGCATTGATAGCCTTGTTTGCTATGACCTCATGCGACTGGGGTATGCAGCGTTCTCCCAATGGTCAACTGACGCTTGTACATGATGTTTCGCCCAGCGGGGCACTGTGCCTTACTCTTTACCACAACTTGGACGACGGTAAGGTGGAGGTGCTTGATATCAGCAATGTGGGCATCGACACGGAGAGCGGGCATGGCGAGGGACTCATCTTCAAGGAGGTGACGGGCCCTGTGCTCCATGTGGATGACTATACCATGATCAGCGGCAAGCGCAGTGAGTGCCACAACGAGGCCAACGAATATACCTATCGGCTTGAGGACTGTGACGGCAATGAGGTGCGTCTTGTGGTACGCCTCTACAATGACGGTCTTGCCTTCCGCTACGAAACGGAGGCCCTCGAAGGCGAGGTGGTGACGGGTGAGCATACCCGATATGAGTTTGCCGATGGCATCAAGCGCTGGACACAGCCCTATGCTGTGGGATACGAAGACTTCTATTTTCCCAATACGGATGGTGTAGCACACAATAGACGCCGCCATTGGAATATGCCTGCGCTGTTCCAGCCTGCCGAAGCGACCTACGTGCTGCTGGCCGAGGCCAATGTGCTGCGCGACCAATGTGGTGCCTACCTCTCCAATAAAGAGAATACCTCTGTCTATCAGGTGGAGCTCGTCGAAGAGCAGTTTGCCTGTCCGGCAGAGTGGAAGTCGCCCTGGCGCCTGGCTATCGTGGGCTCGTTGGCCGATGTGGTGGAGTCGACTCTCGTAACTGACGTGAGCGAGCCTTGCCGCCTCGAGGATACTTCATGGATTAAGCCAGGTGTTGTATCGTGGATCTACTGGGCGCATAATCATGGTTCGCAGGATTATCAGATTGTGAAGCAGTATATTGACTTTGCCGACACGTTGGACCTCCCCTATGTACTGATCGATGCCGAATGGGATGTGATGCACAACGGAGGTACCTTGCCTGATGCCTTGGCCTACAGTCGGAGCAAGGGTGTGGCACCCATAATATGGTACAACTCTTCTACAGCTTGGATCAGTGGCCCCGGTCCGGGCTTCCGTCTCAACGACCCTGAAAAACGCGATAGCGAGTTTGCCTGGATAAACGGCATGGGCGTCAAGGGTATAAAGGTTGACTTCTTTGGTGCCGACAGCATAGGGACGATGAATTACTATCTCGATATCTTGGATGCAGCGGCCAAGCATCAGATCATGGTGAACTTCCACGGTGCTACCATCCCTCGTGGCTGGCAGCGCACCTATCCGCATTTCATGACCTCCGAAGCGGTGTATGGCGCCGAGTGGTACAACAACAACGGTCGCCTCACGCCCAATGCGGCATGGCACAACAGTACCTTGCCCTTCACCCGCAACGTGATAGGTCCGATGGACTATACGCCCTGCGCCTTCACCGATTCGCAGCATCCCCACATCACCACCCATGCGCATGAGTTGGCATTGACGATTGTGTTTGAATCGGCCCTGCAGCACCTTGCCGACCGTCCCTCGGGCTTCTTGGAGCAGCCTGCAGTGGTGCAGCAACTCCTTGCCGGGCTTCCCGCTGCATGGGACGATACGAAGCTTCTATCTGGTTATCCTGGAGAGTGGGTTGCTATGGCGCGCCGTTCGGGCGACACCTGGTATGTAGGCATAATCAACGGTCTTGACACTGAGCAGAGCATAGCTATAGACTGGAGCTTCCTCGGTAAGGGCAAGTACAACGTGCAGGGCTTTGGCGATGTAGAGGGTGAAGCCCGCGCATGGGACCTCAACTCACGTCCCGCTGTCAAGGCTACAGCAATGCCAGACTCCATTCATATGGCCCCTCGCGGCGGATATGTAGCGGTGCTAAAGGCTGAAAAATAAGGCGGATGGTTTATGGCGGACGGGTATCTTTGAGGAATCTCCTGAGCCAAGTCGAGGCTGGAATAGGATATGCTGACGTGCAGATAGAGTGTTGGTATAATATAGGGGCGCACATGGTGTGCCCCTTATTCTATCTGCTTAAAAAGTACAATGGTGTTTAAAACAAAGACGGCCGTCATCACGACGACCAGCTTGCAACATTAAGAAAAATCTAATACCATGAAAAATTTACTCTGCAAAGGTAAGGCGTTTTGAGCCATCGTGCAAGCTTTTTAGTGTTAATAAGTGTAAAAAGTACACATTTTGGAGTGTTTTTTATTCAAATCGCTCATTCATTGTTTTTGCTGCAATATCAACATGGCATTTTTGCGGCTTTTGTTTGCTTTTTCTCTCGGCTTGACTTCGTCTTCTTCCTTTTCGCTCGCTGAATGAGTTCAAGCAAGCTTGACTCATGCTCGCTCATGCGTCAGTTGCACTATCTTTAGCAAGGTTGCTGAAGATACGCGGCACCTCGGGATAAAAAATAAAAGGATTTATTTTGTTCTCCTCTCGGTTTGCACTATCTTTAATCGGTTTTGTGGCTTTAAGATAGGCTGCGCCTCGGAAAATCGCAAGTAAACTTGCATTTTCTCTCGGCTTGCACTATCTTTGCAAGCTATTTGGGAAAAACGGAAAAATTAAAAAAACAAAATACAACTATGTTGACAGCAAAAGAAATTAGAGAATCTTTCAAGAGTTTCTTTGAGAGCAAGGGTCACCAGATTGTGCCCTCGGCTCCGATGGTGGTTAAAGACGACCCCACACTGATGTTTACCAATGCCGGTATGAACCAGTTTAAGGATATCATCCTCGGTAATGCCTCGGCTAAGTATAAGCGTGTAGCCGACTCGCAGAAGTGTCTGCGCGTGAGCGGTAAGCACAACGACCTCGAAGAGGTGGGCCATGATACCTATCACCACACCATGTTCGAGATGTTGGGCAACTGGTCATTTGGCGACTACTTCAAGCAGGAGGCTATCGACTGGGCTTGGGAATACCTCGTGGATGTACTTAAGCTCGACCCCAAGAACCTCTATGCAACCGTGTTTGAAGGCAGCAAGGAGGAGGGTCTCGACCGCGACGATGAGGCTGCTTCTATCTGGGAGCGTCACTTGCCGAAGGATCACATCATCAACGGTAACAAGAAGGACAACTTCTGGGAGATGGGTGATACAGGTCCTTGCGGTCCCTGCTCGGAAATTCACGTTGACCTCCGTTCCGAGGAGGAGAAGGCCGCTGTGCCCGGTGCGCAGATGGTCAACCACGACCACCCACAGGTGATCGAGATCTGGAACCTTGTGTTCATGCAATACAACCGCAAGGCCGACGGCAGCCTCGAATCATTGCCCGCGAAGGTAATCGATACCGGTATGGGCTTCGAACGTTTGTGTATGGCAATGCAGGGCAAGACATCGAACTATGATACCGATGTGTTCCAACCGATGATTAAGGCTATCGCTGCTATGGCGGGCACCGAATATGGCAAGGACAACCAACAAGACGTGGCTATGCGCGTTATCGCCGACCACATCCGTACCATCGCCTTCTCTATCACTGATGGTCAGTTGCCAAGCAACGCCAAAGCTGGTTATGTGATTCGTCGTATCCTCCGTCGTGCCGTTCGTTACGGCTATACATTCCTCGGCCAAAAGCAGGCATTCATGTACAAGTTGTTGCCGGTGTTGATTGACAACATGGGTGAAGCTTATCCGGAATTGAAGGCTCAGCAGACTTTGATTGAAAAGGTAATCAAGGAAGAAGAAGATTCATTCCTCCGTACCCTCGAAACTGGTATCCGTTTGCTCGA
>JAZRDT010000113.1:0-20190 GCA_045660385.1 Bacteroidaceae bacterium
CAGGACTTCTGGCGTTTCACCGGTATTGCCCGTGAGGTATATATGTATGCTCGTCCTCAGGTGCGTGTAGATGACCTCTTCATCCTCCCCGACCTGGACAAGAACTACAAGAACGGTACCTTGAAGATCTCTGCTACTGCCGAGAATGCTGCAGGCAAGACCCTCCGCTACACCTTGAAGGATGCTACTGGCAAGGTGGTGAAGAGTGCTGCTACTGCGATCAACGGTGAGGGCAAGGCCGAGACCGTATTGGCTGTAAACAATCCTGCCAAGTGGTCTGCCGAGAGCCCCTACCTCTACACTCTCGGTATCGAACTCGTTGATGGCGATCAGGTCATCGAGGCTATCAGCCAGAAGGTGGGCTTCCGCAAGGTAGAGCTCAAGAACTTTCAGGTGCTCGTGAATGGCAAGCCCGTACTCTTCAAGGGTGCCAACCGCCACGAACTGGACCCCGACTTCGGTTATGTGGTGTCTGTAGAGCGCATGATCCAGGATATCAAGATCATGAAGGAACTCAACATCAATGCCGTACGTACCTGTCACTATCCCGACGATCCCCGCTGGTATGAGCTGTGCGATGAGTATGGTCTCTACGTAGTAGCTGAGGCCAACATCGAGAGCCACGGTATGGGCTACGGTGAGCGCACATTGGCCAAGAACCCCGCGTTTGCCAAGGCTCACCTCGAGCGTAACATCAGCAACGTGATGACCTTCAAGAACCACCCCTCAATCATTTTCTGGAGCTTGGGTAACGAGGCTGGTAACGGTCCTAACTTCGAGGCTGCCTACGACTGGATCAAGGCTTACGACAACAGCCGTCCCACACAGTATGAGCAGGCTTGCAACGCCCGCAACAGCGATATCCGCTGCCCCATGTATGCCGACTATAACTATATGGAGCGCTATGGTAAGAACCCCGACAAACCTCTCATCCAGTGCGAGTATGCCCACGCTATGGGTAACTCTATCGGTGGCTTGAAGGAGTACTGGGACCTCATCCGTCAGTATCCCGCTTTGCAGGGTGGTTTCATCTGGGACTTCGTAGACCAGGGTCTCCGCGACAAGAACAAGGAGGGTAAGGAAATCTTTACCTATGGTGGTGACTATGGTCGCTATCCCGCATCGGACAACAACTTCAATTGTAACGGTATCATTGCTCCCGACCGTCGCTACAACCCCCATGCTTACGAGGTACGCTACAACTATCAGAACATCTGGGCTACAGCCAAGAACCTCAAAAAGGGTCAGATAGAGGTGTACAACGAGAACTTCTTCACCGACCTTGCCGACTACTACCTCGCATGGACACTCCTTGAGGAGGGTAAGGAGGTGGCTAACGGCCGTGTCGACAACCTCGCAGTACCCGCACAGGGCAAGAAGGTGGTTACACTCAAGGGCTTCAAGTTCCCCGCTGCCAATGGTAAGGAGTATATGCTCAACGTTGAGTTCCGCCTCAAGGAGGCTCAGCCCCTCTTGGCTAAGGACTATATGGTTGCTCACGAGCAGTTCCAGCTCACCGAGTATGCTTATCCTACTGTAGAGGCTATCGCAGCTGCTGAGGGTGCTCCCGTAAGCGAGGATGTACACGTGGCTTGCCTCATCCTCAAGGGTGGCGACCTCACGGTGACATGGAACCGTTCGAACGGTTGGATTGAGTATATCGATGTTAACGACACCCCGATGATGGAGAAGGGGTATGCCTTGAAGCCCAACTTCTGGCGTGCACCTACCGACAATGACTTCGGTGCAGGCTTGCAGCGTCGCTTCGTGGACTGGAAGGAGCCCGGTCTCCGTCTTACAAGAGAGGGCCTCAAATGGACCAAGGAGGGCAACAACATGGTGGTGACCGCCGAGTATGAGATGCGTCGTCTCGAGGCTACCCTCGTGATGAAGTATATCCTCACCGCTGACGGACAGCTCATCGTGAACCAAAGCCTCAAGGCTGGTGAGAACAAGGAGGGTAAGCCCCAGCTCTTCCGTTTCGGTATGCAGATGGTGATGCCCGAGGCATACGCAAACATCGAGTACTATGGTAACGGCCCCGGTGAGAATTACATCGACCGTAACAACGACCAGACCATCGGTCTTTACACTCAGAAGGTAGCTGAGCAGTACTTCCCCTACATCCGTCCGCAGGAGTCGGGCAACAAGACTGAGGTGCGCTATTGGCGTGTACTCGACAATGCAGGTAAGGGTCTTGAGTTCTTCGGTACAGAGGCACTCAACGCTACTGCACTCAACTACTTACAGAACGATCTTGATGATGGCTTCGATAAGGATCAGCGTCACTCAGGCGACCTCACACCGCGCGACTTCACTGTTGTAAGCATCGACAAGCAGCAGTTTGGCGTAGGTTGCGTCAACTCATGGGGTGCATGGCCTCGTCGCGAGTACCAGATGCCTTATGGTGACTATGAATATACCTTCGTGATACGTCCCGTAAAGTAATAATATAACCTAGGGGCTAGGGAGTTCTAGGGTTTTAGGACTCCCTAGACTATCCTAGGATACCCTAGCGATCAACAATAAACTATGAAAATCAAACAACTTACATGCGCTTTGCTCTTGGCCTTTGGCCTCTCGGCAAATGCTGCAAACACAATTACTAAGGTGGCTCAAGTGAGCACCGAGGTTACATTGTCTGATAATGTAGACTATGTCATCACCAATGCCACGCCCTTTGCTGAAGAGGGTAAGGTGAACATTACCAATACCGAGCATGCCGTACTTATTATTCAGAGCATCCGCCCCAGTCTGGTAATCAAGAACCACCTTCAGGGGCGTGTGTTTATCAATGGTGAACAGGCTGTAAATGGTGAAAACTGTCAGGTGAAGATGTATGCACATGGTGCCATTATCATGCCTTATGCTAAGGATATCAAGCCTCTCACCGTATATTCAGAGCCAAACTTTGAAGGTACTGCTGTCAACGAATTCGGCCTTGAGCATTCGGGCGGTTTCATGAATACTCTCAGTGAGGCTAAGCTCAATAATCAAATCCGTAGCTTCAAGCTCAAGCGCGGCTATATGGTGACTTTTGCTGTGGGTAAGAACGGATGGGGTTATAGCCGCTGTTTCATTGCTGACAAGGAGGACCTTGAATTTGCTGAGTTGCCCGCTCATCTTGATGGCCGCATCTCATCATATCGTGTGTTCCAATGGTACGATGCCGAAAAGAAGGGCCTGGCCTCTGATACACGTCAGAGCGCCAATGACTTGTTGGCTACCAGTTGGTGCTACGATTGGGCGGCAGGTTTCAGTCATCAGCCTGACCGTGAGTGTGTTCCTCACCAGATTTATGTGGCATGGCCTTCGGCCTCGGCTTGCGGTAGCGCTACCTATGCTTGCCATATGAAGACTAACAATGAACCGGGTAACAGTGCCGATGATACACCACAGACTGTAGAGGTTATCCTCAATCAGTGGCAGGATTTGATGCGTACGGGCTTGCGCCTTTGCTCTGAGTCATCACACGACGGTAGCTGGAACCACCTCAAGGAGTTTATCGCTGCGGTGGATGCCCGCGGCTGGCGTTGCGATATTCTTGACCTCCACTGCTATTGGGCAAGTGGTTTCGATAGAATGCAGAACTACTACAATGACTATGGTAAGCGTCCTATCTGGATCTCTGAGTTCGTATGGGGTGCCTCTTGGAATAATAATGGTATCTTTGCTACCGACCGCAGTTTCTCTCAGGCCAACCAGCAGAAAAACCTGGATGCCATGAAGGGTATCTTCACTACGCTTAACAACTCACCCTACGTAGAGCGCTATGCCTACTGGAACAGTGAGGCTGACTGTTCAAAACTTCTCCGTGGTGATAGCGAACTCTCGCTCACCGGTAAGTACTTCCAGACCATGCAGTCGGGTATGGCTTACCGTAAGGAATATGAGAAGATTCCTAATGTGGTGTATACCGCTCCCACAGAATTGACTGGTAGCTGGAGCAATCAGGCTGCAGGTGCATTCAAACTCTCATGGAAGGATACCAATGGTGATATGCTCAATGAGATCAGAGTACAGCGTAAGGTGGAAGAGGGTAACTTCGAGACTGTAGCTGTTATCGCTCCCAAAGACCAGTCTGGTAAGACGCTCTCGTATAACTACACCGATACGATCACTGCGGCTGGCGTATATGAGTATCGCGTGGTGAACGTTACTGCCGACAACAAGGAACGCTCATCGGGTGTGATCAAGGCTGCCCGTTCGTCGCTCAATGGTGTTGCAGGCTTGCAGTATGGTGAGATTATCATGGTAGATGGCGAGGAGGTGAAAATGAACTATACCGAGGGCTTCAGTGATACTCCCGGTCTCTTCATGGGTGCCATCACCAACAATAACAGCAGTATGCACTTGGGTAACTTTATTTCCGGTTCAGGCACGAAGAACTTCTCTTACACTCCCATGCCCTGGTTGACCTCTACTTCAACTGCTTTTGATAAGGCCGAAAAGATTCCCTTTATGGCAATTGAGGAGGGTAACTTCCAGTTCAGCAATCTCGATTGTGAGGTGGGTGTAGTGAAGGTTAACATGGTAGACACCGTTGCGGTGGTGTTCAACAAGCCCTTCCCCGAAGGTGTAGTGCCTGTAGTGCTTACCGAGGTTCGTAAGCCTATCCAGCCCAAGGGACCTATCGTGGTGAAGATTCACGACGTAACCAATTCGGGCTTTAAGTGTATCTTGATGTATGAGGATAAGGTGGATACAAAATCTACAATCAAGTCTAACGTCTGCTATCTGGCCATCACTCCCGGTGTAGGCGTTATAAATGAGGAGAGTGGCTTGATGATTGCTGCTGGTAAGAATGAACAGATGGCTTATGGCTCAACTGCTCGTGCATGCTACTTTACGTACGGGGCTGATACACTCCGCTTCAATGATCCGCTTGTATTTGCAAATCTACAGACAACTAATTACAACGCTGCAACCATGTTGCGTCGCAACGATGCCTTGGTGACAGCTGAGTTTGATGGTAAGGAGTTTGCCGTAGGTGCACGTTTCAAGCGTATTACCGACTCTTCGCGTAAGAATGCTCCTGACGGATCAAAGTTGAGTGCAACATCCATGAAGGACGATATCGGTTGGGTGGTACTCTATACCCGTGCTGAAGGTGCCTCAGAACCTACCTCTATCGAATCGGTAGGAGTTGTAGGTGCTACTATTCGACCCTATGTGGTGGATGGCACCATCTATGTAGATGGATGCAATGAATTTGACGTATACACCTTGCATGGAACCAAGCTCACTACACGTGCAGCTTTGCCCTCGGGCGTATATGTGGTGAAGGCTGCTGCATCTACAGCTATGGTGGTAGTAAAGTAATCTTTAACGAATAATGAAAGAGGGTGTGTGCTAGCGCATCCTCTTTCTTTTTATATGGAATGAACGTCCGGCAAATTATTGACAAGTATTGTCGTGAGGAGCGTCTGCACGATATCCTCATGCAACATAGCCGCGCGGTGGCTGATAAGGCCCTGTCTATAGCGCGCAATCATCCGGAACTGCAGGCCGATGAGGCTTTCATCGAGGAGGCTGCACTGCTGCACGACATTGGCATTGTGTGGGTTGATGCGCCCGCCATTGCATGTTTTGGTACCGAACCCTATATCAAGCATGGAATCCTGGGTGCCGAAATATTGCGTAGTGAAGGATTGGAACGTCATGCTTTGGTCTGCGAACGGCATACCGGTACGGGGCTTACCTTGCAGCAGATTGTAGCGCAGGGGCTGCCTCTTCCACACCGGGATATGCAGCCCGTAAGCATTGAGGAACAGATTATTTGTTTTGCCGATAAATTCTTTTCAAAGACGAAACTTGATAGAGAAAAGTCGGTAGAGCAGGCACGTCGTAGCCTGGAGAAATTCGGTGCGGAGGGACTCGTGAAATTCGATGCCTGGTGCGAGCAGTTTTTATAGGAATTAAACAATTTTATTCGCTCGTTTTTATTAACTTTGCACCTTAATTTTGTAGGAATTGGCAAAGTTGCGCAAATATATCATATGGATGCTTATGGTTGTGGCATGCTCACAGAGCCTATCGGCTCAGCGGGCCATGCGACGCACGGATGTCGTGTCTGATTCTGTGGCAATGGCTTCTGAGGTGCTGCCCGCCGATACGGGAATGGTAGCCCCTGCGGATTCGCTCGCCACTGATACCGCTTCCCAGCGTACCGATTTGGAGGCTCCCGTGGTGTACCAATCGCAGGATTCTATGGTGTGGTATAAAGATGGCAATGCTTACCTCTATGGCTCAGGACAGGTAAACTATCAGAAGATTGAACTGAAGGCCAATGAGATAACGATTGACTTGGAAACCTCTACCGTCTATGCGCAGGGTACCACAGATACATTGGGTAATGTAACGGGACGACCGGTCTTTGCCGATGGCGAAACGCCCTACGAGTCGGAAACGATGAGCTACAACTTCAAGTCGCGCAAGGGATTCATCAACAATGTGACGACCCAGCAAGGTGAGGGCTATATGACCAGTAATACCGTAAAGAAGGGGGCGAATGATGAGTTCTATATCCGTAAGGGACGCTATACTACTTGTGAAGATCACGAGCATCCGCATTTCTACCTGTCGCTCTCGACTGCCAAGATGCGTCCAAATAAGGATGTGGTGTTCGGTCCTGCCCAGCTCGTTGTGGCCGATGTGCCGTTGCCTCTAGCGGTACCCTTCGGATTCTTTCCCTTCACGTCGGACTACTCATCGGGCTTTATTATGCCTTCGTATGGAGATGAACTGGAACGTGGATTCTACTTGAGAGACGGTGGATACTATTTTGCTTTCAGTGACTATCTGGATTTGAAACTGACGGGTGAAATCTTTACCAAAGGTTCGTGGGGTGTGGGAGCTACCTCGGCTTATCGCAAGCGATATAAGTTTTCGGGTAATGTGAACCTTAGCTACCTGGTGACCAAGACGGGTGAAAAGAATATGCCCGATTACTCTGCATCGAAGAACTTCAAGATTGTGTGGAGCCATCGTCAAGATGCCAAGGCGAGTCCTAACCAGAACTTTTCGGCCAGTGTAAACTATGCCACCACCAATTATGAACGTAGTAACCTTACTAGTATGTATAACCCTGCACTCAACTCGCAGAGCATACGTACGTCGAGTGTGAGCTACTCGCGCAGCTTCCCCGATGCCAAGATGAACCTCTCCAGCTCGTTCAACATCTCGCAAAATATGCGCGACTCTACCTTGTCGCTCACTTTGCCCTCCTTGAACTGGTCGGTGAGCCGTATATACCCCTTCAAGAAAAAAAAGGCGATGGGTGAGGAGAAATGGTACGAGAAGATTTCGTTCACCTATACCGGTTCGCTCAGCAATAGCATCACCGCAAAAGAGAATGAGGTGTTCAAGAAGAATATTCTTACCGATTGGCGCAATGGCGTGAAACACTATATCCCCATCAGTGCCACCTTTACGGCATTCAAGTATATCAATATTACTCCTTCGTTCAACTACACGGAACGCTGGTATAGCTACAAGATTGACCGCATGTGGGATGAGGAACGTATGCGCGAACGTCAGGATACTACCTACGGATTCAATCGCGTATACAACTACAACCTTGCAGTAAGTGCCAACACCAAGTTGTATGGTTTCTACAAACCTATCAAGGCAATCTTTGGTGACAAGGTACAGATGATACGTCATGTCTTCACTCCTTCGGTGAGCTATAGTCTGACTCCCGACTTTGGTGATTCGAAGTATGGCTATTATAAGTCGTATACCTATACTGACGCGCAAGGCGAGGTGCGTACGGTGGACTACTCGCCCTATGCCGGTTCGCTATATGGCGTGCCGGGTAAGGGGCGTTCGGGAAGTATCAACATGGATGTGTCGAATAATGTGGAGATGAAGGTAAGGACCGACCGTGACTCTACGGGTGTGCGTAAGATTAGTCTTATCGACGAACTGGGTGGTAGCATCTCATATAATATGGCCGCTAAAAGCAAGCCTTGGAGCAACTTGTCTACCCGAATTCGTTTGAAATTGACTAAAAACTACACCTTCAGTCTGAACTCCGTGTGGGCAACCTATGCCTATGAGTTCAACGAGAGTGGCCGTGTCGTGGTGGGTGACCGTACTGAATGGTCGTATGGCCGCTTTGGTCGCTTCCAGGGTATGAGCCAGAACTTTTCGTATACCTTTAATAATGGTACCTGGAAGAAGTGGCAGGAGAAGTTTGACAAATTGTTTAACCCTAAAGAGGAGGAGGAAGAAGCGTCAGCGCAGCAGGGATCGGGTGCTCAGGGTGCACCCAATAAGGGGGAACGTCAAAGCAACAATAACAACAATAAAGGCGGTAAGATTGAACTCGATGAGGATGGCTACATGGCATACAAGATACCTTGGTCGTTCTCGGTGTCGTATGGCGTAAGTATGCGTGAGAATACGGCAGCCAAGATTAATGAGAAGAACATGCGTTATCCCTATAAGTTGACACAGAACATGAACTTCTCGGGTAACATCAAGATTTCGAACAAGTGGAACATGAACTTCTCGTCGGGTTGGGACTTTGACGATAAGGAATTAACAACCACGACGATGAACATTTCACGTGACCTGCACTGCTTCAGTATGTCGTGTGGCGTAGTGTTGAAGCCCTATACTTCGTATAACTTCTCTATCCGTGCCAATTCGGCTATGCTTGCCGACGCTCTCAAATATGATCAGCGTAGTAGTTCGGGTGGCAATGTGGATTGGTACTGATGGAATGGATAACTGTCAATTGTAAATTGTCAATTGTCAATTGAAACTACCATTCTATCGGCGTGACCCCGTGCGCAGCGAGATACTCATTGGCACGGCTGAAGTGCCTGTTGCCAAAGAATCCGTTGTAGGCCGATAGGGGAGAGGGATGTGCTGAGGTGAGCACCAGGTGTCTGTTGCGATCAATGAAGGCGCCCTTCTTCTGTGCATAGGCTCCCCAAAGAATGAATACAATGTGTTCGCGCTCCTCGGCAAGGCAGCGTATGGCAGCGTCGGTAAAGGTTTCCCACCCCTTGCGCTGGTGTGAACCTGCTTGATGGGCCTGCACGGTGAGTGTAGCATTGAGCAGCAGTACGCCTTGGTTTGCCCAACGGGTAAGATCGCCATTCGGGGGAAGCGGTTTGCCTAAGTCGCTTTGTATCTCCTTGAAAATGTTTTGCAATGAGGGGGGATTGGGTACCCCATCGTTGACAGAGAAACAGAGTCCGTGTGCCTGTCCGGGGCCATGGTAGGGGTCCTGGCCGATAATTACAACTTTAACCTTGTCGAACGGGCAGTGGTCGAAGGCATTGAAAATGAGTCTGGCGGGTGGGTATACGGTGGTTCGCATATATTCGGAACGCACAAATTCGGTAAGCTTGATGAAATAGTCTTTATCAAACTCTGAAGCCAAACGCAGCTTCCAGCTGTTTTCTATACGGACATCCATGGCTATTAAATCAATGGAATACCTGCCTCTCTACAATTTGCTTTCATCTCTTCGGGCCAGATGCTGGCTTGAATCTCGCCGATATGTGCTTTCTTGAGGAATAGCATACATAGACGGGACTGACCGATACCCCCACCAATGCAAAGGGGGAGTGTGTCGTTCAAGATGCGTTGGTGGAAGTAGAGCTTGGAGCGCTCTTCCTTGCCTGTGAGGCGCAATTGCTCTTGCATTACCTCCTTGTTGACACGGATACCCATCGATGACAATTCGAATGAGCGGCCAAGGAGCTCGTTCCATACGATGATATCGCCATTCAGACCATTGTAGCCATCGCTGTTAGGAGTTGACCAGTCATCGTAGTCTGGTGCGCGGTTGTCGTGTGGCTCGCCATGGCTCAGCTTGCCACCTATACCTATAATAAATACGGCACCATACTTTTGGGCGATAGCATGTTCGCGTTCCTTGGGTGTAAGATTGGGATACATCTGCATCAGCTCTTCGGCATGAATGAAGTGTATCTCTTCGGCCAATGAAGGTTTCAGTTCGGGATACATCTCATATACCATATATTCGGTGCGTAGCATCGCGGCATATATGCGCTCTACAATCTTTTTCAAGAATTCGACGTTGCGGTTCTCCTCGCCGATGACGCGCTCCCAGTCCCACTGGTCTACGTATAGTGAGTGCAAATTGCCTAACTCCTCGTCGGCGCGTATGGCATTCATGTCGGTATATATGCCATAGCCTTGGGGTATCTGGTATTCTGCGAGTGTGAGGCGCTTCCATTTGGCCAATGAATGCACTACCTCGGCACGTGCGTCCTGCAGGTCCTTGATGGGAAATGTTACGGCACGCTCCACGCCGTTGAGGTCGTCATTGATACCTAATCCCTGCAATACGAACAGAGGGGCAGTAACACGGCGCAGGCGCAGTTCTGTAGAGAGGTTCTGCTGGAAGAATTCCTTTATCTGTTTGATGGCAAGTTCGGTCTGCTTCAGGTCCAGAATGGGCTTATATCCATCGGGCTTTATTAAATAACTCATCTTTTAGTTTCGTTTTGCAATACAATCGGCAAAGATATAAATTAATTGTGAATTGTGAATTGTGAATTTATTATTACCTTTAGCCCTACTTTATAAGACAGAAGATAGGTGGCGCCTCAGGAAATTGCAAATATATTTGCATTTCCGTTCGGCTTGCACTATCTTTGCATCTCAAATGGTTCCGTAGCTTAGCTGAATAGAGCGTCAGATTCCGGTTCTGAAGGTCGTGGGTTTGAATCCCACCGGGATCACACATTCCCAAGATGGGGTATTGTCAATCATCCGAAACACTTTCGGATGATTTTTATTTCTTGGAAGAATCGTTTTTTTACATTAACTTTGTCGGTGAAACAATAACGAATCGTTGTTATGATCGATATAGAGCGGCTGTATGCAAGTTTCAAGCAAAGTTGCGGAGTAACTACGGATACTCGCCAATGCAAGGAGGGTATGATGTTTTTCGCTCTGCGTGGAGAAAATTTCGATGGCAATCGTTATGCTACCGAAGCACTCGGTAAGGGGTGTTCATGCGTGGTGGTGGATAATAGAGACTGTCTCGATGAGGGTAATCCGCAGATGATCTTCGTAGAAGATTCTTTGAAGGCTTTGCAACAGTTGGCCCGCCATCACCGACGCCAGTTGGGTACTACGATTGTGGGTGTTACCGGAACGAACGGAAAGACAACCACCAAGGAACTGATGGCTGCAGTGCTGAAACGACGATATCAAATACTCTATACGCAGGGGAATCTCAATAATCATATCGGCGTTCCTCTCACGCTCCTGCAGTTGACCCCGTCACATGAGATGGCTATCGTAGAGATGGGAGCCAATCATCCAGGCGATATCAAGGAGTTAGTGGATATTGCCGAACCTAACTATGGTGTTATAACCAATGTTGGAATGGCTCATCTGCAAGGATTCGGCTCGTTCGAAGGCGTGATACAAACAAAAGGGGAACTGTATGATTTTATGCGTACTACAGAAGAACGTACGATATTTTTGAATGATAACAATGAGTATCTGAAGGCTATTGCAGGTGGACTTACGGCAGTGCGTTATGGACGTCCCTCTAAGGAAAATGATTTGTATGTGGAGGGGGAGGTTGTTGCTTGTGACCCCTACCTGCGTTTCCGTTGGAAGGAGGGAATGAATGATTGGCACGAGGTGTCGACTCATATTGTGGGAAGCTATAATATCGACAATGCGTTGTGTGCTGCTACGGTTGGACGCTATTTTGGTGTATTACCTGAAGATGTGTCGGTGGCATTGTCAGAGTATGTCCCGACGAATAACCGTTCCCAGTTGACAGTAACAGAGAACAATACGCTCATCGTAGATGCATACAATGCTAATCCTACGAGTATGCGGGCGGCTTTGGATAATTTCGAGTGCATGGAGGTGTCGCCCAAGATGGTGATTCTCGGTGATATGAAGGAACTGGGTGAGGCTGCGGCAGAAGCTCATCAGGCGGTAGTGGACCGCTTGGCCGGCTGTGGCTTTGAACAAGTGTGGCTGGTGGGCGCTTCCTTTGCAGCAACACAACATGGCCCTGCACGTGTGTTTGTCGATGCTGAAGCTGTTAAGAGGGAACTTCAAAAGAATCCGATCGAGAAGAAATACGTTTTAGTCAAAGGTTCTAACAGTATGAAACTGGCATCCCTAGTTCCCTACTTATAATATTATATATTAGTACAATGCGGTCACATTCTTATACTGTTGCCGGACATACCTTTACGGTTTGCTTGTCTGATTCGGTGGGAGGTATTGCGCTCTCTTCGTACGAACCTTTTGCAGTAGATGCGGTAGCCTCTAATGCGGCACAGTTGTTCACCTTGGTTGTAGATGATGCCTTTTATCCAACGACGAAGGGGGAAACTATCGGTGAGTTTGACTGTGGTGCTGCCGATTTTGGCGTCTATCGCTTGCCTGATGGGGCGTATCAGATGCTCATAAGTCCGCCCGGAGGACAATATTGTGGTTTGTTGCAAGCAAGTGCCGACTTCAGCCAGGCTACGCTTGCTACACGTGGACAGAATTCGCTGCGCACTTTTGCTGTCAATAATGCCTTGATGCTAATGTTTGCCTTTGCTTCAGCAACGAAAGGAACACTGCTCGTTCATGCTTCGGTAATCAAACATGATGAGCGTGGTTATCTTTTCTTAGGGCAGAGCGGAACAGGAAAGAGTACGCATAGCAGTTTGTGGCTCAAGCATATTGCGGGAAGTGAACTTCTCAACGATGACAATCCTGTGATTGTGGTGGGAGGTGAGGGCGCCACGGTTTATGGGTCGCCGTGGAGTGGAAAGACTCCTTGCTATAAGAACGATAGTGCACCGATTGGTGCATTTGTGCGCATCAAGCAGAAACCGGAGAATCGTATCATGCGTGAACAACCCTTACAGGCCTTTGCAACATTGCTCCCCTCGATGTCGACCATGAAGTGGGACCGACGGGTGTATAATGGTATATGTGACAGTGTGGCGCGCTTGGTAGCAACGATTCCTTTATATACATTAGGATGTCGTCCCGATCAGGAGGCGGCTGAAGTGTGCTATGCAGAAGTTTCCAAACGATGAGTATGGACCGTAAGTTTCATGATATAGATGTGTTGGAACTTCCTAACGATATATTCTTGAAGGAGGTGAGGTCCTTGATTGCCGAAGGGCATCTTGTGACGCTGCGTGTACGTGGCGTGAGTATGCGCCCCTTTCTTGAAGACCGTCGCGATAAGATTGTGCTTACCAAACTGCAAACCCCTAAGGTGGGGGATGCCGTGTTGGCCGAGATAGCCCCGGGTAAGTATGTGTATCACCGTATTGTTGCCATCGAAGGTGACATGGTGACTCTTAAGGGCGATGGCAATGTGTGGGGAACTGAAGAATGTCATATCGGGAATCTTGCAGCATCGACCCAAGCGCTGGTACGCAAAGGTAAGAGCTATTCACCTCAAGGGCGTGTGTGGCGTTGCTATTCGGCTCTATGGCCAAAATGGCCATTGGCTAGACGGGTGCTTCTGAAACTGTACCGGATGTTAGGAAGATATTGAAAGCATAAAACGGTATTAACATATAAATCATCAATAATAAGAAATATGAGAATCAATCAAGGTTTTGAACTGCGTGAGATGTTTGGCGAGCATATTGTGATCGCTTCAGGTATAGAAAACATTGATTTCAGTAAGGTGGTTTCTCTGAATGAGAGTGCGGCCTATCTTTGGAATGAGGTGAAAGATAAGGACTTTACACCGTCCTTGTTGGCTGCTTTGTTGACTGAACGATACGATGTGCCTGATGCTGTTGCATTAGCTGATGCTATGGAACTTGCAGAACATTGGGTGAATGTGGGCTTGGCATCACGTTAGATACTACAAAAAAATATGTAATGATTTTATAGCATATTTTTAATATTTTATTATCTTTGCCAACAATTAACCAACAAAGTTTTTTATGGAATATTTTTATTTCGCGATTATCTGTGTATTGTTCATTTTCGCGATTATCGACCTTAACGTCGGTGTAAGTAACGACGCTGTAAACTTCCTCAACTCGGCGGTTGGAGCCAAGGCTGCATCGCTCAAGACCATTTTGTTTATAGCTGCAATCGGGATTTTTATCGGTGCTTCAACCAGTAGTGGCATGATGGATATTGCCCGACATGGCATGTTCCAGCCGGAGCATTTCTATTTCAGGCAGTTGATGTGTGTCTTCCTTGCCGTGACGGTTACCGATGTGGTGCTGCTCGATATTTTCAACTCGCTCGGCATGCCCACCTCTACCACTGTGTCTATGGTATTTGAACTATTGGGAGCCTCTTTTGCTATTTCGCTTATAAAGATTAATTCTGGCGAAGCATTGGAAGGTGTCTCTTCTATGGGCGACCTCCTCAATACGGGTAAGGCCCTGGAGGTGATTGCTGGTATCTTCCTGTCTGTAGCTATAGCTTTCTTCTTTGGTATAGTCGTACAGTGGATATCCCGCCTTATCTTTACATATAATTATAAGAAGGGACTGACCAAGAAAATTGGTATTTTTGGTGGTGTCGCAGTAACCTCTATCCTCTATTTCATGCTTTTCAAGGGAATGAAGAATGCTGCGTTCATGACACCTGACGTGAAGGCATATCTTAATGAGAATACCTTGATGCTCCTCGGTGTCATCTTCGTGGTGAGCACCATTCTTATGCAATTCTTGCATGCATTGAAGGTTAATGTGTTTAAGGTAATTATCTTGATTGGTACCTTCGCACTGGCGATGGCATTTGCTGGTAACGACTTGGTGAACTTCATCGGTGTGACTATGGCAGCTCTTGATAGTGTAATCCACTTTGCCGAGGTGGCTGTACCTGCAGGTATTTCGGCGGATGAGTATATGATGGGCTTCCTCAATGAACCTGCGCAGACCTCCATATGGTTCCTTATCGGTGCTGGTGCTATCATGGTATATGCGCTTTGTACTTCAAAGAAGGCTCATGAGGTGTTGAATACTTCTATCAACCTATCACGTCAGGATGAGGGTGATGAGATGTTCGGTTCGTCAAGCATGGCTCGTAAATTGGTACGTGCTGGTATGGGTTTCATTACAAGCATCAATAAGATCAGTCCCAAGAGCCTTAAGCGTTGGGTCGCAAAGCGCTTCAATCAGGAGGAGGCAACATTGGATGATGGCGCAGCTTTCGACCTTGTGCGTGCCTCAGTCAACCTTGTGCTTGCAGGTTTGCTTATTGCTCTTGGTACCTCACTGAAGTTGCCGCTCTCTACCACTTATGTAACCTTTATGGTGGGTATGGGTTCGTCTTTGGCCGACCATGCATGGGGACGTGAGAGTGCTGTATTCCGCATCACCGGTGTGATCTCTGTTATTGGCGGTTGGTTCCTCACCGCAGGTGCTGCCTTCATTTTGGCCGGTATCGTATCTTCTATCATGTATTTCGGTGGTCCTGTAGCTATGGTTATTATGGCTGGTCTTGCCTTGTTCTTGCTCATTCGTAGTCATATCTCTTATAAGAACAAGAAGAATGAGGATGTTCGTGATGTCAAACTTGATATCGTACTCAACTCGCAGGATGCAGATGAGGTGTGGACGGCACTTAGTGGCCATACGGCCGATACGTTGTGTCATACCCTTGATTATGCAGCCGACACGTATGACGGTGTGATTCGTGCTTTTGCTCGTGAAGACGTGCGTAAGTTGCGTACAGCTCTCACCAAGATTGTCGAAGAGAAGGCATGGCTCAAGAAGATGCGTCGTCACGAGACTCTTGGATTCCGTCGTATCGACAAGGGATTGGCATTTGAAAAGAATACTTGGTACTATCTCAGCAGTAACAATGCGCAGCAGATTCTTAATACGCTGACGCGTATCACCAATCCGATGAAAGAACATACCGACAATAACTTCCGTCCGCTCTCTCCACAGTATCTTGAGGAGTTTGCACCCTATCAGAAACGTTTGGTTGCTGTGTTCCGTGGTATCAGCGAAGTTATTCGTACAGGAGATTTCAGCGAGGCTGAAAAACTATCGGCAGAGGGTAAATGGCTGAAAAAGGAGATTTCGAATCTCCGTCGTGTGCAGACTCATCGTCTGCAGGAGGATGCCGATAACATCAAGGTGGCATTCGTATACCTAAATCTGATTCAAGAGTCGCATGAGCTTCTTTCAGAGGTTCGTAACGTACTCCGTGGTTGCGAAAAGTTCTTTGGTGAGAATGTTCCCTATACTATCGAAGAGGTTTAATCCCTAAAGAAAAATAGAAAAAGATAAGGGTCGCACAGTTGTGCGGCCCTTATCTTTTATTAACAGGAGAACTTCTGCTTATAGTGTGAAAGTCTCTTATTCCTTCTTGCGGACAATCTTGTATCCTGTCCATGCTACAAGGATGCTCATCAGGGGGCTGATGAGGTTGAAGAAACAATAGGGCAGGTAGGTGAGTGTTGCAACACCCAGAATGGTAGCTTGAGTCATACCGCAAGTGTTCCAGGGTATAAGTACTGAGGTCACGGTAACAGCATCCTCCGTTGTGCGACTCAGCAGGCGGCTCTCGTAACCGTTACGGCGGTATATGTCCTTGAATATGTTGCCGGTGAGTATGATGGAAATATATTGGTCGGCAGTGGCAATGTTGAAGAACATGCCTGATGTCACGGTAGAGGTTACCATGCTGGTGCGGTGGTGGGTAAAGCGGGTAAGCATGCGTGTGATGCCGTCAATCATGCCACCGGCAGTCATGGCGCCTCCGAAACACATGGCGCATAGGATAAGCCAAATGGTATCCATCATGCCGGCCATGCCACGTGTAGAAATCAGTTCGTTTACCTCCGTATTGCCCGTTTCAAGGTTAGTCGCCCCGAACAGCATCATAAAAGTGCCCTTTACACTCTCGGTCCATCCGTCGCCAATACTACCAGCAATCTCCGTAAGAAGGGTCGGCTGGAAAATGACTGCGCATATAGCAGCCAGGATGGTGGATACGAAGAGTGTGATAATGGATGACACACGCTTGGCGATGAGAATACCTGTGATGACAGGTACGAGTAATAGCCATGGGGTAATATCAAACTTACGGGCAATGGTGTCGGTGAATAAGGCGATATGTGAGGTGTCGGATACTTCGTGCGATAGACCGGCAATGCCAAAGATGATAAGCGCCAATATCATTGAAGGCACAGTTGTGTACATTAAATAGCGGATGTGTGTGAATAGCGGGGTGCCGGTGGATGATGAGGCTAACACGGTAGTATCGGACAGAGGTGATACTTTGTCGCCAAAGTAGGCCCCGGAGATGATGGCGCCGGCAATCCAGCCTTCGCTGAAACCTTGTGCTTTGCCAATACCCATCAGTGCAATACCGATGGTGGCAATGGTGGTCCACGAACTGCCTGTCATGACGGATACGATGGCACATATGGTGCAGGTGCAGAGCAGGAAGAAGTCGGGATGTATCACCTGAACACCATAGTAAATGAGTGTAGGTACCACTCCGCTCACGACCCAGGCCCCAGACAAGGCTCCGATAATAAGCAAGATGATGATGGCTGTTCCTACTCCGCTGATATTGCGCACCATAGCCTCTTCGAAGTTAGCCCAAGGCCTGTGTAGGACTCCCATGCCGATGAATACACATACACCAGTTGCCAGTAAGAGAGAAATCTGACTGCCTCCTCCGAGTGCATCGCTGCCAAAGATATAGATGGTGAGTGCGAGCAATGCTACAAGTATGGCTATGGGAATGAGTGAAAGCCATGCTGGGGGTGTCTTGCTATATGCGGTTTTTGTCATAAATTAGGATGTTAAATGCAAATAAATTACAAATATACAATAAACATTCGGAAAGTGCACTGTCTGTCGTATCCGTTTTCTGGAATATGTTTATTGTCAGTCAGTCTTAGCGAGATAGTGGTGTAAAACAACCACGGATTGCCACTTTCGCTCATCTAAATTTGGTTCTTCTATTAAATTGCACTATCTTTGTACGATAACGAACACAAATACATATAATACAAGATGAAAAAAACATCCATTCTCTTCACATTAGCGGTGCTGATGATGAGTTGTGCTTCTACAACTCCCAACAAAGACGAGGTGCTGAGCATCATCGACAAAGTGAATAACTATTGGCAAGCCAATAATAAGCCTGAGACACGTCCTTTCTGGGATAATGCAGCCTACCACACTGGCAATATGGAGGTGTACTTCCTAACAGGCAATGAGGAACAGCTTGCTTACACCAAGCGTTGGGCTGAGCATAACCGCTATTGGGGTGCTACCAATACAAATAAGGAGGAGTGGCGCTATTCATATGGCGAGCGTCCCGAGTATGTGCTTTTCGGAGATTGGCAGATTTGTTTCCAGACTTATGCAGACCTCTATAACTTGGAACCTGATACCATGAAAATCGCCCGTGCTCGTGAGGTGATGGAGTATCAAATGAGCACACCGAAGAACGACTATTGGTGGTGGGCTGATGGCCTTTATATGGTGATGCCTGTAATGACAAAGATGTATCATATCACAGGTAATCAGCTCTACTTGGATAAGTTGTACGAGTATTTCAAATATGCTCAGAGCATTATGTATGATGAGGAAACTGGCCTCTTCTATCGTGATGCGAAGTATGTTTATCCCCAACATACAAGCAATAATGGTGGTAAGGACTTCTGGGCACGTGGTGATGGTTGGGTGCTCGCTGGTTTTGCTAAGGTGTTGAAGGATCTTCCAACTGACGATGCCCATCGTGATGAATATATCCAGATTTATACCAAGATGGCCGAGGCTGTAAAGAACTGCCAACAGCCCGAGGGCTATTGGACACGTAGCATGTTCGACAAGGACCATGCTCCCGGTCCCGAAACCAGTGGTACTGCATTCTTTACTTATGGTCTCTTGTGGGGTATCAACAATGGATACCTCAGTAAGGAGGAGTATTGGCCCACAGTTGAAAAGGCATGGACATACTTGAGCACTGTAGCTTTGCAGGCCGATGGCCGTGTGGGTTATGTACAACCTATCGGTGAGCGTGCTATCCCCGGACAGGTGGTTGATGCCAACTCTACATCAAACTTTGGCGTAGGTGCATTCCTCCTTGCTGCCTGTGAAATGGTACGCTATATTGACAATAACTAATCATTTATAAAGAAGAAGACGGAGCTTACAGGTGGTAGTGCTCCGTCTTTTTTGTTCAAGAAAAATCTAGGACTATGAAACGAAATCTCTGTTTGTTGTCGCTACTTGTTGCGATGTCGGGCCTTAGTATGGCTCAAACGGAACGCACCTTGGTGTGGAGTGATGAATTTAATACGGCAGGTCCGCTCAATGCGGCTGATTGGAATTTTGAACACGGCTTTGTACGCAACTATGAACTGCAGTGGTACCAAGAAGATAATGCAATTTGTCGCGACGGTTGCCTTATTATCACGGCACGTCACGAGCAAGTGAAAAATCCCAATTACGTGAAGGTCGACAATTCCGATCCCAATCGTCCCCGACGCCGTCGTCCTGATTGGAGGCAGCAGCGTGAATATGCAGAATATACTTCAGCATCGGTTAATACCCGCGGTAAACGTGAGTTTCTTTATGGAACATTGGAGGTGCGCGCTCGTATCCCCGTACTTGAGGGCGCCTGGCCCGCTATTTGGACATTAGGAAGCCAGTGGCATTGGCCCTCGTGTGGTGAGATTGATGTGATGGAGTACTATCGCATCAATGATGTGCCCCATATTTTGGCCAATGCTGCGTGGGGTAACGATAATAATCAGGCGGTATGGAATTCAAAGGCTATACCTTTTACGCATTTTACCGACCGTGATCCCGATTGGGCTCAAAAGTTTCATGTGTGGCGCATGGAGTGGCATCCCGAATATCTGCGTATATACCTCGATGATGAACTGCTCAATGACATAGAATTGTCAAAGACTGTCAATGGAACCTACGGTGAGGGTAAGAATCCTTTTCATACTCCTCAATACTTCTTGCTCAACTTGGCTATAGGCGGACAACATGGTGGAGAACCCGCTCCTGAGAAGTATCCTTTACGTTATGAGATAGATTATATTCGTTTCTATCAGGATAAATAAATAGGCAATAATATAGATGTTTACCCAATCATGTGATTTCAGCGTTAGTGTCATCCTGAACAGAGTGAAGGATCTCGCAAACGTCTCTTGCAAAGTCCCAGCGCGGGATCCTTCACGATGTTCAGGATGACAGAGACCTCTGG
>JAZRDT010000114.1:0-4294 GCA_045660385.1 Bacteroidaceae bacterium
ATTGGATATGAGCGTTCTTGAAGGAGACTTCTCCATCGTCATCCTCTTCTCTTCTTTGCGCACCTGAAAGCTGCACTTGTGGCGTACTATCATATGCCTGTAGAGGAAAAGCTCACGCAGCTGCGAAAGCGAATCGCTCAAAGGCCTGTAATACAGTGCACGGTCATGGTTACGCATGGCATACTCGGTTATCATTGCGGAGTCTGCTCTATCGGTCTTTAAGCGTCTCAAACCCGAAGCATCCTTGATACACTTTGCATTCTCCAACCACATATCGTATCCTTTACCATAGAGATAGTTGCATAGCGGCTTGCTGTAGTCACCCGTGTTCTCTCCGCAGAAGAGCCAAGAGGACATATCGATACCGTTGGAGTGCTCTTCCACCCACTTAAGAAACTGCCGGTATCCACAGGCCGTTGTTTTGAACTCACTTGATACTCTGGCTGACTGTTCTACCAATCCGATTGCCGAAATCACGGTTGCACCTATCTTTTCTTTCGAGAAATCGATGCCGATAAACAAATTCTTCATACCTTTGTCGTATTACAGGTTATTATTAAAGAATTGGTCAATAGTTGTATGGGCCTACACTCTAAAAAGACTGCGAAGTCGTAACTTTCTATCTGGTCTCTGCAACTATGCTGGAAAGGGCCGAAACGAATTATAGACTTTATCTTGTGTCAATTTAGGTTTCCCTTTTCAGCAGACCGATCCTTCATTACTACAACAAAGGTAACAATACAGTCCTGAGTTGTCAATTCTTCATCCAGTTTCCTTGATTTATGCAACTGCGCCGCAATACTCTGCAAACTTAGATTGTATAATTGTACGATTTTCACATTATCAAAACCATCTTATTCCACTATAGTTCAATACCATCAGCAATCATATTGTGTACATTTTTATATTCTCTCAATTGAATGAGGCACTGCGGACAGGTGATAAAGATTAAGAGAAAAACGCAAAATTAACACTGATTGAGTACATAGTTTTCGCCGATTTGCTTTGATATCTGAAAGATATTGCGTTAATTTGCGTGTTAAAACCAAATTAAAAGTATATATACTATGTTAAACGTATGTAATCCTAACAATGTATCGGGCTTGAAGCAAGCCGATTTTCAGAAAGATATCAATGGTAAGAAAACGGACCTCTACATCCTCACCAACAAGTTGGGCAATGAGGTAGCTTTCACAAACTATGGCGGTGCACTGCTCACCATCATGATGCCTGACCGCAACGGTAAGCTGGGCAATGTGGTACAGGGCCACGACTCTATCGACAAGGTAGTAGCATCGCCCGAGCCCTTCTTGAGCACACTCATCGGCCGCTACGGCTACCGCATCAAGCACGGTAAGTTCACACTCGATGGTCAGGAGTACAAGCTCGCCGTTAACAATGGTCCTAACCACCTCCACGGTGGCCCCACTGGCTATCATGCCCGTGTTTGGGATGCTGAGGTATTGGCACCTAACAGCGTAAAGCTCCACTACATCTCTCCCGATGGCGAGGAAGGTTTCCCCGGCACACTGGACATCACCGTGGTATACACCTTGACCGACGACAATGAGCTCGTAATCGACTACAAGGCTACTACCGACAAGAAGACGATCGTAAACCTCACACACCACGCATTCTTCAGTCCCTCGGGCATTGAGAAGGACACCGCTTCGGTAGAGAACAATATCCTCACACTCAATGCTGACCACTACTGCCCCGTAGATGAGACATCGATTCCCTATGGCCGTATCGACCATGTAGAGGGTACTCCGATGGACTTCCGCGAGCCTCACGTAGTGGGCGACCGCATCGATGCTGACCACGAGCAGACCAAGTTTGGCGTAGGCTATGACCACTGCTGGGTGCTCAACAAGCGCGAGCCGGGCGAACTGAGCTTTGCAGCCAAGTGCGTAGAGCCCAACAGTGGACGCGTGATCGAGTGCTACACTACCGAGCCGGGTGTACAGGTATACACCGCCAACTGGCACAGCGGTTTCGAGGGTGCTCATGGTGCCACCTTCCCCAAGCGCAGTGCCATCTGCTTCGAGGCGCAACATTTCCCCGACAGCCCCAACAAGGCTCACTTCCCCTCAGTGGTGCTCAACCCCGGTGAGGTATACACACAGACTACCGTGTATAAGTTCGGAGTGGAAGAGTAAGAAACATATTTTACAAACAATTTAATACATTAACACAATGAACAAAAAACAAACACCGAACTACACGTTCGCACTCATCATTGTGATTGCGGTATGCTTCCTCATCGGATTCGTGACCACAATGAACAACTCAATGATTGAGTTCTGCAAAGAGGCCTTCAAGTTGAGCGACGCTCAGGGCCAGTTGGTTAACACCGCTTTCTATGGCGCGTATGCTCTGTCAATCCCCTTCGGATTCATGATGAGTAAGATTGGCTACAAGAAGACCCTTATCCTTGGTCTTGCCATTGTTGGTCTTGGCTTCATCATCAACTGGGCAGCCATTTCATCAAACCTCGAAGCTAGCACAGCTGTCATCTACACCTACTTCTTGGGTAGCATGTTCGTCGTTGCTCTTGGTATCGTGATGCTCCAGCTCGTAGCCAACCCCTATGTGATGGTGCTCGGTAATCCTGAGAAGGGTGCTTTCCGTATGACCTTGTCACAGGCCCTCAACTCTGTAGCCACCACATTGGCTCCCATCTTCATCGGTTCAGTCATCATCGCTGGTCAGATTCCTACACCCGCAGCAGTACCCGCCCCCTACCTCGGTTTGGGTATCTTCACCTTGCTGCTTTGCGTAATCCTCGTATTCCTGAAACTCCCTGAGATTAAGGAAGAGGAGCAGGCTGCAGAGGCTACAGGTGAGGTGAAGCAGTACAAGAGCAGCGTATTCAAATATCCCCACGTATGGTTGGGCGCACTCGCCATCTTCATGTACATGGGTCTTGAGATTGGTATCCCCTCAATGCTTCCCGCATACTTCAAGGCCGACCCCACCCTGCCTGGTAAGGCTACAGACTACCTTTGGATGTACTGGGGTGGTATGATGGTAGGTCGTTTCATCGGTGCTGCTGTGCTCAGCAAGTTCCAACCCCGCGCCATCCTCACCTTCTGCTTGGCAGGTGGTGCACTCTGCGTAGGTGTAAGCTTCTTGCTCAATGGCATGGCTTCAGTATACTGCATGATTGCTGCTGGTCTCTTCCACTCAGTAATGTGGCCCTTGGTATTCAACCTCGGTCTTCAGGAGCTCGGCCCCCACACCAAGTCTGCATCTGGTATCATCAACCTCGGTGTGGTAGGTGCTGCTACATTGACTCCGCTCATGGGTCTCGTAGTTGACAACCCCGCTCTCGGCGTTGGTTATGCTATCGCTATGATGTTCATCTACTACGTATACGTTCTCTGGTTCTGCTGGAAGGGTTCAAAGGTAGGTTTGAAATAACTCACATAATGGATAATTGAGAATTGATAATGGAGAATTAAGCCTTACGCGCGCTAATAATAATTATCCATTCTCAATTATCCATTCTCAATTTAGAACAACCAATTATATCCAATTATTAAAAATAAGAAATACTATGGACAAAGAATTTGTAAAAAAACATTTTGTTGAGCGTTTCGGTTGCGAAGGTGTAGCCTACGCTTCTCCCGGTCGTATCAACCTCATTGGTGAGCACACCGACTACAACGGTGGTTTCGTATTCCCCGGTGCTGTAGACAAGGGTATGATCATGGTTATCAAGCCCAACGGTCTCGACAAGGTACGCGCATTCGCTATCGACATCGACCCGAAGGACGAGGCTCCCTATGTAGAGTTCGGCTTGAACGAAGAGGACAAGCCCGCTGAGGCATGGGCATGCTACGTATTCGGTGTATGCCGCGAGATGCAGAAGCGCGGTGTTGAGGTTAAGGGCTTCGATACAGCATTCGCTGGCGACGTTCCCCTCGGCGCAGGTATGTCTTCATCAGCTGCTCTCGAGAGCGTATTCGCATTCGCACTTAACGAAATCTATGGTGAGAACAAGATCGACAAGTTCGAGCTCGCTCGCGTAGGTCAGTCAACCGAGCACAACTACACTGGTTGCAACTGCGGTATCATGGACCAGTTTGCTTCTGTATTCGGTAAGGCAGGTTGCCTCATGCGTCTCGACTGCCGTTCTATGGAGTTCGAATACTTCCCCTTCGAGCCCAAGGGCTATCGTCTCGTGTTGGTAAACACCAACGTGAAGCACAAACTCGGTGACGAGTACAACCAGCGTCGTCGCTCTTGCGAGCATGTAGTAGAGGTTTTGAAGCCCAACTATCCCGGTATC
>JAZRDT010000115.1:0-9617 GCA_045660385.1 Bacteroidaceae bacterium
TTTTATACGCGAAGCGAAGAAATCCTCTTTCAGATGACCGAACTCCTCCACCTCGTTCCAACTCTCGGCACCGCCGATGACAGCGGCAATCGAAATATACATAATGCTCTCCAAAGAATGAACGCGGCCCTGCTCACGGCGAGGGTCATCCAAGTATTTAATTATGCTAATTAAGTCCATTTTTATGTCAAAATTTGTAAAACTTTACAGGTATAAAGTTACGAAAAATTCATGACATAAACAAATATAATAATATGAATATCAGTTATCTATGCAAATTTTCTTAGAAGGAATTTTTATGAAATTTCTGATGCGTCTGCCCTGAGCGTAGACATGCCGGGGCCGTCAATCAGAGGCTCGGGGCACATCGGATTTTGGAACATGTCGATGAGCGACAGTTTGGCCATAAAGCCTACATTATCGTAACCCACTTGTGCCATAAGATTAACATTAAACGAAGTGAGGTCAAAATCTTTCGTAATGCTACGTTTCTTTTTATAACCATTGATGCGACCCAATGATTTAGGAGCGAATCGGAACTCTACCTCGAGCCCAAAGGTAGCTGCAGAGCGCATTCAGCAAACAAAAACAAAGAAATCCCCTTTGCGTTATCTTTTATTGTAATTGCTGATTATGAGAAATATTGCTTATAAAATCACCCGTCACTAGCTAGCGACGCATACATCACCAGCTAGTGCGCTACACCGCGCAAGCTAATGACGAAGACATCACTAGCTTGCGACGCGATTTTTTCAAGGCTTGAGGACTTTTTGTCAAGCCTACGATAAAGTTTTTTCTAGCCTGCAAAAAATATTTATCGCGCTTGCGACAAACTGCATCGGCTTGCATTGTCATCTTTCACTGGTAAGGACCTCGTACAATGTCACCGGCAATTTCTTACGGATACGTTCCTTGCGTTTGCGGATGGTAGCAGCGGTGGTGGAACCGAGGTGGGCTATGATGGTGTTGGAATAACCGAGATACATGCCGATGCAGCAGATGAGATCCTGGTCATTAAGGTCGCAGTTGTCAAGCAAGGTGCGACATGCTTCGCTAAAGGAATGAAGCAAGGTATGCTCCATCGTACGGGCAGTGTCGTAGTTGATAGAGGGTAGTTCGCGCTCGTTTATTTGCATCGTGGCTATATCACCATACATGGTCGTCTGCTCATAGGAGCGGTATCCCTCAACAAGTGCGCGGTGCAGGCGCTGGGGTTCGGTAAGTTGGGGGTGTATGGGAGATGCGTTTGCTTCAGGCATCGAAGGTTCTGTACGACGCTTCATGATACGACATACCACATAGATGCCCACAAGAAGTGCGGCCACGGCAACAGCTACCGGCATGACGGAACGGCGCTCGTGCGTAGGAGCAATGACATAGGTCTGCAGCTGGCTTTTGAGCTGTTCCATACTCATCGGTTCAAACACACGGCTTTCGCGTATCTTCATATGCAAAGCTTTGTGACGGCTGGCCGAGTCGGACATTGCACGGCTATCGTAGATATTCCAAAGGACGTGATGGCAGATGTAATCCACACCATCATCGGCCGCGTGAGGGGCTTCCAAAGCACGATAGGCATAGTACAATGCCGAATCCTGAGCGCCGAAATGCCATAGGTCATCGGCTTTATATGCCAAGCAAACGGGGTAGCTCTCATGCTCGGGGCTCACTAATGCCAAATATTGGTTGAGGTATTGCAGAGCCAGTTCATAATCGTGCTTTACATAGGCTTCAATCCATCGCAGAGTGAACAATGCATCGGCACGCAAAGTGTCGTTGGCATCGCTACGCACCACGAGGTTGGCAAAGTGGTAGGTGGCTTTGTTATACATGGCCATACGTTGCGATTCGGAGCTGGCATTGTTTCCTCGCATCAAATATTGGTGAGCCGCATACTGCTCCTCAAATGGCGTGTATCTCTTGTGCCCGGACGGAGCACCACACGCTGCCAGCAGGGCGAAAATTGCAACAAACAGGATATATGGAACCGTTTTCATAGTAATCTTTAATGTTTACGACTACAAATTTAGGTATTTCCTTATTCTCCTCGGACAAAACACACGTGAAAAAAGTGTGACAAATGTGTGACATGCATAAACAGTCGTCGCTCGGCACTAAATTTAATCTGCTGATGCTATATGAATTTGGATATTCTGCAAGTTTATAGTATCTTCGCGCACAATTCATATTAGACTGACACAATGAAGAAGATTCTTTACATGCTGATGATGTTCATCGTGGCATCATCGCACTTGGCCGCACAGCAGGAGGCGGCAACAGTGACATCGTGGGATGGAACCAGCAAGAGACTGCGCATGAGGGCCGACTCGCTCATCACCTTCAGCTACACGGCGCAGGAGAACGGTACGCTCTACATCTATGCCAACGACCAAGACGTGAGCGACAACGTACACGTAAGCATTTGGGGAGGCTGGTATCACGACGGAGCCTACGACGCCGACGCACCGCTGCAAGAGGCGGGCTCATACGAGAATGGCGTAGGCATTTATGGCTGGATCAAGGTTTTTGCCGGCGACGAGGTGCGTTTCACGCTGTCGACCCCTGCAGAGACGGAGGGTGTAATGGCCATATTCACCCTGAAGAGTGTGTTCTTCGGCGAAAGCATCAAGGGTGATTCGTGGGAGCAGCCCATCGAGCTGACCCAGAACACAAAGACTTCACTGCCGGTGTATAAAAACTACGATGTGGATTACCTGAAGGAGCTGAGTTATGCTACCTTCTGCCGATTTGTGGCCCCGAGCAGCGGCGTGGCGAGCATCCTTACCGACCAATATCTGGTGTACTACATCGAGGAGGGATTGTATGGCAGCACGGAGAAGACATTGAATTATGTGTCACAGGACATGGCGACAGATGACCATGAATTTGTGGTGGAGAAGGACAGTGCCTACATCGTGATTGTGCCCAACGCACGACCCGCGGATGTGACCTTTAAGATGACGGCAAGCCGATTGGGCGAGAACTGCAAAGCCCCCGTCAGTGTGACTGCCTATCCGGCGACATTGGATCTGGTGAAGGGCAACAACTTCTACCAACTCAACCTGAGCAGCATTGGCGACAAGTACATTATGGAGTTGAATACGGCCGAGGGATGGAACGGCAGCATCACCTACATGAGCAACTGCGACTACGAATCGGACGAACTGCTGCCGGTAGACATCAAGGGAGCGGCCATGAATCAGACGCTGAATCTGGACCCATTGTTTGTGGGTAGCGAACTTATTGTGAACTTCAACGTGACTTCACCTACGAGCATAAAGGGTGCTGCTACGCTCACATTGCGCGAACCGACCGAAGGGGAGTGCATGGAAAAGGCGAAGGCCATTACAGCCGGGGAGACGACATTCACCGGTGCTACACGCGACCACTGGTATGTGTATACGGCCAGCAAGGATGTGGAGTTGGCAATTGCCACCACGGGCACACTGAAACATATGCTCTATTCGCGCAACGGGGGTAACATCATGAATGGTGACAACAAGTACCGACTGAGCGAAGGACAAGCGATATACGTCTGTGCTACAACCACCGAGGCTGCAGGCACGCTCACGCTCACCGAAAAGACCATCGAGGCGGGAGACTACTGTGACCTGCCCATCGTATTCTCGCTCGGCGAAAACGTAGTAATCAAGGACCGTGGTGACGACGTGATGAATTACCGCCAGTTTACGGCCGAAAAGTCGGGATTTGCCATCCTGGAGACGACGGCGAAGAACGTGATCGAATATTATTGGAGCATCTACTTCCGCACCGAGTGCAGTGGCAAGACCATCAGCTACGTGCGTGAGGATATCACCGACAGCAAGGGCAATGTAACCGGCCGTTCATACAAGATTCCCGTAACCGAGGGCACAAGCTACCTGTTTGAGATCATGTCGTTTGCCAACGACGGCGCCGACGTGGTATTCACATCGCGACTCGAAGAAGCGGGTGAGGGCGACATCTGCGCTACGGCCATCCCCATCGCTCAGTTGGGCGACACCATCGCCATTGCCAACACGCCGGAAAGCACCGTATGGCACAAGTATGTGGCCGACCGCACGGGATTCTACACCACCTACGCCAAACTGGGACGCGGATCGAACCTGAAAATCAAGGTGGGCGACTGCGAGGCCGAGGAGATCAACGGTGCCGACGACAGCCGATATGGCAATGCCTACATGGCGGGGTACAAGGTGAGCAAGGTGTATGTGGAAAAGGAACAGACACTCTACATCTGCACCACCATCAATGCCGACCCAGGCGACACCGACGGCAACAACTACTACATCGTGCCGACCTTTGCCGAAGCACGCCCCGGCGAGCGATTTGCTGACCCCATCGAAGCACAACCCGGTGTGGAATATACGCTCACCACGGGTGCAGACGGATTTGAGACATGGTACGTATACACGCTACCGGCAAACCGCGAGGTGACCATCACCATCAGCAGCAGCATGAAAAACTATAGCAGTCTGACGTTCTACAAGGATGAGAAGACTTCGCTCTCGGCTTACAAGGAGGACTTCGTGCAGACCAACATCACCAACGCCGAGGGGGCGATTGTAGGCAAGAGCTACCTATTTTCCGCCGAGGGAGTTGAACGCACCATCTATATCAAGGCCCCCATTGCAACCATAGCCGAACCGGTGGTGTGGCAAATCGTTGACGAGGGCATGGATGTAGAGAACATCATCGCTCCGCAAACCCAAGAAACCGTAATCTATGACCTCATGGGACGCCCCATAGCTGAGCCAGGCAAGGGTATCTATATCATCAATGGTAAAAAAGTGGTGATTAAGTAGCAACCACCAACTCTGCAATGCACAAAGAGGGCTTGTCATATATGACGGGCCCTCTTGCTTTTCAGTCAAACGAAAGATAGGGACTGAGGCGTGCAACGTCAGCCTCAGTAAACTCGTCAAGGAATAGCAGCTGACGGGCCGAGCGGATGTGCCCCTCGCGCTTGCGATAGTCTACAATGGCTTTGGCCTGATAGAAGGTGAGGTAGGGATGCGTGCGCAGCTGGGTGACGGTGAGGGCGTTGACACGCAGGGCAGGAACCGGGGACTGGTCCACGTGCACCCACTGGTCAATATCGTGGGGCAGGACTTCGAGTTCGCGTAACTGATCAGCACTATGGAATCCGCCCAGACGGTGGCGGTAATCAACAATCATGCGGGCATACACGGGTCCTACGCCGGGGATGCGCATCAGTGCCGTGGTGTCGGCTTGGTTGAGTTCTACCACCTCACCAGGCTTGAGCTTGGCTTGCATATATTGGGCATAGGGGTGCGGACGGCGCAAGGTGTCAGGCGTAGGGGAGGCAGGCGCCGACTTATTGGGGCGTTGCGGCTTGGGACGCGGCGATGCTGTAGGGGGCGCGGGCAGGAGGGTGATATAGGGTTTAATGCGGGCGAAGAGGGTGTCGTGCATACCATAGATGCGAGCAAGGTCGTCGGGGCGGCGAAACTTACCACCGGCTCTCCGGTAGCGCAGGATGTTGCGTGTCACATAGGGCGAGAAGCCCACAGACAACAATTCGAGCGAGTCGGCCGTGTTGGGGTCAAAGGCATGGGGCTCGACCTTGACGATGGGGGTCGTGTCGCGAGATGCCAGCAGCGCAACCACGGAGTCGGGCGAGAGCATAGGTCCGCGGTCGGGACGCTCCCATAGGGGACTACTGATACGCAGAGCCACAGCAATGACTATCAGTACTGAGAGCAGAATGATTGCCCGCTGATCTTGTTTGGGGAGATAGAACCAATCGCGCCACATGGAGTTACAGTTTCTTAGGATGAAGAGGTGCACAAATATAGCTGTTTCCCGGGAGTTTTGCCACAACTTTAGGGGGTATTTCATTGTTATACCCCATAAAAAACGTTTTATTCGGGCAAATTAACTAATTTTGTATTCTCATATAACAACCTCGCTATGAAGTATCTGAAGAATTACCCCCTCTCCATCATCCTCATCGGAGTGATCTTGTTCCTCTCCTTCTTCAATCCGCCCGAAACACCGCTAAACGAGATTTCAAACATAGACAAGGTGCTGCATTTCCTCATGTACTTCGGGTTCTGCTGTGTGCTGTGGTTCGAGTATTTCAAAGCCCACGAACAGGCCAAGGCTTCACGCCTCATTCCTTGGGGAGTGATAGCACCCATCCTCTTCAGCGGTGCAATCGAAATGGGGCAGCAGATACTGACACCTACACGCGCGGCCGATTGGTTGGACTTTGTTTCCAACACGTTGGGATGTCTCGCGGCGGCACTCTTTGGCCAGCTCGTCATACGTCACGTGGCAAAGCGATACAGGAGGTTGATGCAGACAAGATAACGATAACGCGGGGCGAAACGGAAAATTCAAATCAAAAACTTTGTTATTCGGCAATATCGCAGTATATTTGCATGATATTTAACTAAATGATACCTATAGACACAAAACAGATAAAATAAAATCATTTAACCTTAATATAAATTTATTATGAAAGTAAAACACATCTTATCGTTTGCATTGGCAGCTCTGCTTGGTACAAGCGGCATCAATGCGCAGTCACTTTCACCCTCTACCAAAACCCATTGGGACAAGGGTACACTTGTAGTTGAAACTCCCGAGCGCCCCGCTGGTCAAGAGCATGTACTCGGCCTCACCGCTCCCAAGATGGAGGTAGTACGCGTAGGTTTCGTAGGTCTCGGTATGCGTGGTCCCTGGGCAGTGATGCGCTTTGCCCACATCCCCGGTGTTGAAATCGTAGCCCTCTGTGACTATGAGGAGAACCGCGCTGAGGCTTGTCAAAAGTACCTCCGCGATGCAGGCTTGATTCCCGCACAGATTTACTCTGGCGAGAAGGGCTATGAGGAACTCTGCAAGCGTGACGACATCGACCTTGTATACGTAGCTACAGACTGGAACCACCACTTCCCCGTAGCTAAGTTTGCTATGGAAAACGGCAAGCACACCGCTATCGAGGTACCTTCAGCAATGAACCTCGAGCAGTGCTGGGAACTCATCGACCTCTCAGAGAAGACTCGTCTCCACTGTTTCATCCTCGAGAACTGCTGCTACGACTACTACGAAATGAACGCGCTGGCTATGGCTCAGGATGGCGTATTCGGTGAAATCATTCGTGCAGAGGGTGCCTACATCCACGGCCTCGAAGGTTTCTGGGATGCATACTGGCAAGATCCCGCCGACAATGACAAGGATAACCTCCACTGGCGCATGAAGTACAACATGGAGAACCGTGGCGACGTATATGCCACTCACGGCCTTGGCCCCGTAGCACAGTGCCTTGACATTCACCGTGGTGACCGCTTCACTACCCTCATCGCTATGGATACCGAGAGCTTCGTAGGTAAGGAATGGGTAAAGAACAAGACTGGCGAAGAGCCCAAGGAGTTCCGTAATGGCGACCACACCACTACCCTCATGCGTACAGCTAACGGTAAGGTTGTTGAGATCCAGCACAATGTTATGACTCCCCAGCCCTACAACCGTTTGTTCAAGCTCACTGGTACCAAGGGCTATGCTACCAAGTATCCTACCCCCGAGTATGCTCTCTCAGGCGAAGCTCTCAAGGGTACCGACGCGCCTCAAATGGACAACCTCAATGCTCACGGCTTCATCAACGCCGAGCAGAAGAAGGCACTCGAGAAGAAGTACTACCACCCCATCCTCACCAAGTACGGCGAAAAGGGCCGTCAGATGGGTCACGGCGGCATGGACTACATCATGGACGCACGTCTCGTATACTGCCTCCAGAATGGTCTGCCCCTCGACATGGACGTATACGACATGGCTGAGTGGTGCTCACTCGCAGAGTTGGGAACTCTCTCAATGGATAACAACTGCGCAGCTGTAACATTCCCCGACTTCACACGTGGTCACTGGAACGACCAGAAGGGCTACAAGCACGCTTACGCTCCCGCCGAGGAGGAGGCTGCCGCTGAAGCTGCCGCTGAGGCATATACTGCAGCACAGAAGGCTGCCGCTAAGGCTTGTAACCTCTGGGCTCTCTACGACAACGTAAAGAACGCTACTGATGCCAAGGCTAAGGCCAAGGCTCAGAAGATCTACAATAGCGCTGTTGTTAAGGCTGAGAAGCAGATTGCTAAGGCTCTAAAGAAGTAATTCATTCCGCATATGAGAGGACTTCACAAGTCTTTCTCATAACACAAGAAGGAGGCAACGTGTTGCCTCCTTCTTTTTATGTTCAATTTAAATGCTCGTAACTAGTAGTGCTACCTTACCCACACTATTAATAAACATCAAGCGCAAGAATCAGAAACAATAACCCAATCGGATGCTGAAACTCATAGCGATATTGTCATTCTTCGTCCCCAACACATTCCAAAGCGCAAAGCCATGGTGATAACCTGTCTCAGCAGGAGTACCGAAGGCATAGCCTCCGCCTACCCATCCATCTACTACGAGACGTTTATAAGTCAGTTGGTAGCCAGTGGTAGCCAATAAAGCACCCATTCGTGCAGGAGTGCGCAGCAGCGTCTCTTGCGCATTGTAATTATAATGTGAATAGATTGCCTCTGGACGTACATAAAAACCCGTCAGTCCACCTTGGTAGTTGTCACCAAGGAAAAATTTATGCGAGTAGCGCATCGTGAAGCCAAGCGGTTTATTTTGGGACTTATCATATCCTGCACCAATCATACTCGTACAGATTTCTGCCGATTGACGATTAGGGAGCACACGCTCATATGAAATCTTCGTACTACCAGTCACCCACGAAAGAAAAGTCACCTTTACTGCATTATTATACCCCTCACTTGCTACACTACTCGTAACACTGCACAAAGCCACTGTGAGCAAGCACAACCCTCTCAAAACTTTATTATTCGCCATTCATTTACATATTTTGTAACATTGAACACAAAAATCATCCGCAAAAATAGTTCTATTCCCCCAATATTCCAAGAGAAATCTGCCTAGACAACATAAAGCCACACAACTCCCGATTTAATTCCTGGACTTGCCTACCCCTCACGATGAGTTTCTGAGTGTCCAATACATTTCTATAATCTCCCGTGCTTCCTTTGGTATGGTGTCATCTCCTATGACGTATGGCATCCATGTACCGTATGGCACCCATATACATCACGACATAGCCCTAAACGACGAAGAGGAGTCATCCTGTCGGACAACTCCTCTCCTGAAAAACGGCGGGTACCTACTCTCCCACAAACGCAGTACCATCGGCGTGACAAGGGTTAACTTCTCTGTTCGGAATGGGAAGAGGTGGAAGCCTTGTGCTATAGCCACCTGAATATCATCAAAGGATTCATGACCATTGGGATCGCAAAAAGAATATTGTTATATAGTGTAGCTACTTTATGTAGCTTGGCTGACAGTATATATCACTCACCAATAAAGAAAGCAAACGGGCAATTAGTAATGCTCGGCTTTGATGTCTCCACCTTTACACCTGCATCCTATCAACGTCATCGTCTATGACGACCCTGAGAAATCTAATCTTGTGGCCGGCTTCGCACTTAGATGCTTTCAGCGCTTATCCGATCCCGACGTAGATACCCGGCGATGCACCTGGCGGCACAACCGGTAAACCAGAGGTCAGTCCAACACGGTCCTCTCGTACTAGTGTC
>JAZRDT010000116.1:0-2261 GCA_045660385.1 Bacteroidaceae bacterium
TGAACAAGATTTCCCTGATGGTGCTGAAGAATTCTTCGAAAAAAGGAAGTCTCAAGGCAAAAAGAAAGGCGGCTGGATGGGACAATAAAGTGTTGGCGCAGATGTTAGATGAGGAGTGGAATTTCTGATGCGTCTGCCCTGGTCTACGCTCAACTGTGAGGTATATCCGCTAACCCTAGGCTTCTCTATCTTCTATTAACCGAGAAACTCTATTTATACCATATGCATGAAGGCTGTTCCGCAGGGGTGGCCTTCATGTTTTTAGCAAGATTCCGCCGAATGAGCTTGTCACACTTTTGTCACATCTTTGTCACGCGGTTCTTTGCTGATGTGTGGAGCGGATGATGTACTTTTGCCCCCAAAATCGGAGGGCCGGGCAAACTGAATGGCAAATAATTATGCATATATGAAAAAATATAGTTATCTTCGCACGATATTAGAGAAAGTATATACCAAACACTTAATATTCCTATCATGAAAAGATTCTTTTCCCTGATTGCAGCAGGTGCAGCCTGCATGCACTTGGCGGCACAATCGCCCGCCCTCGAAGGTTTCCTTTATGGTAACGTAGCCGCACCCACCGGCAAGGAGTGGGAGTCAGTAGAGGAGTTGTCGCTCAACAAGGAGCAGCCGCACGCCTACTTCTTCTCGTTCGAGAACGTAGAGAGCGCCCGCAAGTTCCTCCCCGAGAACAGCCAGTACTGGCAGTCACTGAACGGCACATGGAAGTTCCACTGGGCTCCCAACCCCGATGAGCGTCCTGCCGATTTCTTCACACCCGGCTATGACGCTTCGGCTTGGGACGACCTCGCCGTACCCTCATCATGGAACATCGCCGGTATCCAGAAGGATGGCACACAGAAGTATGGCACTCCCATCTATGTGAACCAGCCCGTAATCTTCCAGCACCGCGTGGCTGTGGACGACTGGAAAGGTGGTGTGATGCGTACACCTCCCACACACTGGACCACCTATAACCACCGCAACGAGGTGGGCTCATACCTCCGTACGTTCGAGGTACCTGCCGAGTGGGATGGCCGCGAGGTGTTTATCACCTTCGACGGTGTGGATTCATTCTTCTACCTCTGGATCAATGGCCAGTATGTAGGTTTCTCAAAGAACTCACGCAATGCTGCCGAGTTCAATATCACCAAGTACCTCCAGGAGGGTGAGAACACCGTAGCCGTAGAGGTTTACCGCTCATCAGACGCTTCGTTCCTCGAGGCACAGGATATGTTCCGCCTCCCCGGTATCTTCCGCACCGTGGCACTCCACAGCCGTCCTCAGGTGCGCGTTCGCGACCTCGTGGTGAAGCCCGACCTCGATGCTGACTACCGCAATGGTATGCTTAACATTACTGCAGAGCTTACCAATGCTTCAAAGAAGAACGTGAAAGGCTTGCAGATGCGTTACTCGCTCTATCGTCACGAACTTTACGACGACAACAATACTTTGGCTGCGACATATAGCATCAACCGCACTGCCGATTTGGCAAAGTTGGGCGGTAAGGGCGTACTCTCTGCTTCATTCTCAGTGAGCGAGCCCAACTTGTGGACCGCTGAGGCTCCCTACCGATACACCCTCGTAGCTGAGTTGCTCAACAAGAAGGGCAAGGTGCTCGAGACCGTATCTACCATCGTGGGTTTCCGCGAGGTGGAGATCAAAGACACCAAAGCCGAGGACGATGAGTTTGGCCTCGCCGGTCGCTACTACTTCATCAACGGCAAGAACGTGAAGTTGAAGGGTGTGAACCGCCACGAGAGCCACCCCGCAGTGGGTCACGCCATCACTCGCGAGATGCAGGAGGAAGAGGTGATGCTGATGAAGCGCGCCAACATCAACCACGTGCGTAACTCACACTATCCCTGCGATCCCTACTGGTACTTCCTCTGCGACAAGTACGGCATCTACCTCGAAGATGAGGCCAACATCGAGAGCCATGAGTATTACTATGGCGATGCATCGCTCTCTCACCCCGAGGAGTGGAAGAAGGCTCACGTAGCCCGCGTGATGGAGATGGCACACGCTACCGTGAACAACGCCTGCGTAGTGATCTGGTCGCTTGGTAATGAGGCTGGCCCCGGTAACAACTTCGTGGAGGCCTACAACGCCCTCAAGGCATTCGACGCTACACGCCCCGTGCAGTATGAGCGTAACAACGATATCGTAGACATGGGTTCAAACCAGTACCCCTCAATCGGTTGGACACAGGGTGCCGTGACTGGTAAGTATGGCATCAAGTACCCCTTCCACATCTCTGA
>JAZRDT010000117.1:0-15423 GCA_045660385.1 Bacteroidaceae bacterium
ACGTCGAGCATAGCGCCTACCTGAGTGAACTCAGAGGGGTGCTTAACCTTCTTTGTCCAAGAGAGGTCAGAAACGTGGATAAGACCATCTACGCCCTCCTCGATCTCTACGAAGATACCGAAGTTAGTGAAGTTGCGAACCTTTGCAGTGTGCTTAGAACCTACGGGATACTTAGCATCGATACCTGCCCAAGGATCAGCCTTGAGCTGCTTGATACCGAGTGACATCTTGCGCTCGTCGCGGTCGAGAGTCAATACAACAGCCTCTACCTCGTCGCCTACAGACATGAAGTCCTGAGCTGAACGGAGGTGCTGGCTCCATGACATCTCTGAAACGTGGATAAGACCCTCAACACCAGGAGCAATCTCGATGAATGCACCGTAGTCGGCCATAACCACTACCTTACCCTTAACCTTATCGCCTACTGCGAGGTTTGCATCAAGAGCATCCCAAGGATGAGCTGTGAGCTGCTTCAAACCGAGAGCGATACGCTTCTTCTCGTTATCGAAGTCGAGGATAACAACGTTGATCTTCTGATCGAGCTCAACGATTTCCTTCGGATCGCTTACGCGGCCCCAAGAGAGGTCTGTGATGTGGATGAGACCATCAACACCACCGAGGTCGATGAACACACCATAAGAAGTGATGTTCTTAACAGTACCTTCGAGTACCTGACCCTTCTCGAGATGAGAGATGATCTCCTTCTTCTGAGCCTCGAGTTCTGCCTCGATGAGAGCCTTGTGAGATACAACCACGTTCTTGAACTCCTGGTTGATCTTAACCACCTTGAACTCCATAGTCTTACCAACGAATACATCGTAGTCGCGGATGGGCTTAACGTCGATTTGTGAACCGGGCAAGAAGGCCTCGATACCAAATACGTCAACGATCATACCGCCCTTAGTGCGGCACTTAACAAAGCCCTTGATAATTTCTTGTGCTTCGAGAGCAGCGTTAACTCGCTCCCAAGATTTAGATGCACGTGCTTTCTTGTGAGAAAGGATGAGCTGACCCTTCTTGTCCTCTTGGTTCTCGATGAATACCTCCACCTTGTCACCTACAGTCAACTCAGGATTGTAACGGAACTCACTCGCAGGAATGATACCGTCTGATTTGTAACCGATGTTAACGATTACTTCGCGCTTGTTCATACCGATTACGGTACCTTCAACAACTTCGTTGTTGCCCACCTTGTTAAGGGTGTTGTCATAAGCTTTCTCAAGCTCTTCGTGTGAGATACCTACGAGGGCATCACCTTTTTCATACGCTTCCCAGTCGAAACCTTCTACGGGAGCAATGTTCTTTAAGTTTTCCATTAAAGTTAATAAGTTAATAAATAATTAATTACGTTAGACATTATGTTGATATATCTAAATCGGCTGCAAAATTACTACAAATCAAGCGGATTACCAAATCTCAATGGCCGAAAGTGTTGAAAAAGTTTACTTTTATCTGATTGAGACAGGTTGTCGGCCGTGCGATTCTTTTACTTCTCAACACCGAATCCCAATGTCTCTATCGCTTGTACGATAGCGGGTAGGGATGCTGTACCAGTAACGATGACGCGGCCACTAGCAAGGTCGACATCGACACTTTCAGTACCTGGCAAGTTACTTATGGCACGGATTACGCTTGCGCGGCAATGGTTGCACTGCATGCCGGTGACAATCAAAGTCAGCACTGTGGGCTCCTCCTTATGGCACGTGGTATCGGAACATGTCGCTGTATCGCAGCAGTTACTATTGTTACACGTCGTTTCGCAACAACTTTGAGATTTACGCATGCGGCTGATGAGAGCATATGCAAGCAGTATTAGCAATGCGGTGGAGCAGATGAGATTAAACCATGGTGTATGGGTATGGCATGCCTCTTGGAGTGGGATGAGACTGTCAGTAAACCATTCGCGCGGTAGCAGATAGTCGATGCCGAGAGCAAAGGCTATTGCTCCACCGACGATTGCGGTGAGGTAGAGCCATAGAGTCTGGGACCCTAATACTTTGCGGATAACGAGCAGCGAGGCTACATTGACCGCAGGGCCAGCCATGAGCAACACGAGCGCGGCGCCGGGTGTCATGCCTTTGAGCATGAGCGCAACAGCGATGGGGATGGAGCCTGTGGCGCACAGATACATAGGGATAGCACACGCAAGAACGAGCAACATGCCGAGAAACGGACGATCCGAGAATGAAGAAAAGAAACCGTCGGGGACGGCCACGGTGATGATACCGGCCACCACAAGTCCCAATACGAGCCAGCGGCCGATGTCCTGCATCATATCGACATAGCCGTAGCGGAGGGCTCCCAAAGTCTTTTCTTTTAAGGTTAAATGGGCGGCGGAAGTGTCCTTCACCGAAGGGCTGCTGTCGGTAATGGTCTCGTTGTTGTCGAAAAGGTTTACTAAGATGCCGCCAAACAGAGCGGTGACGAGAGCTGCTATGGGGCGTATGATGGCAAATGGGAGTCCCATGAGCGAGTAGGTGGCTGCGATGGAATCAATGCCTGTCTGCGGTGTAGCTATGAGAAATGAGGTGGTGGCTCCTTTTGAGGCCCCTTCACGACGCAACGACATGGCTGTAGGGAGCACCCCGCACGAACATAAGGGTAGGGGCACTCCTAATGCTGCCGCATAGAGCACCGAGCGCAATCCATGTCCGGAGAGGTAGCGATTGTACAGTTGGTTCGGTACAAAAGTGTGCATCACACCTGCAATGCCAAATCCCAATAACAGATAAGGCGACATCTGATTAAGTAGGTTTAGTATTTCCTGCATGGCTATCTTTTTTGTGTACAAGGCGCTACTTTAGATGAAGTTTGGGCGGGTAGCTGCAATGATACTTTACAAGTCCCTCTATCGGACTTTGAAGGATGGAACCCAACTCCATACCGAGGCTTTCAGCGGCCTCTTTCACTTCGGAGTTAAAGGCGTTGGCAATAGAACCTACGAAGTGGATGGGCAGCCATGGGCGGCGATATTGCTTGACATTGCGAACGAAAAAGTCAACAAAGCTTTCAACCAGCAGGGTGTGTATCTCGGGCACGTCGCGGTGCTTGGAGAGGAAGGGGGTGAGACTGGCTAGGAAACGATTGGCCAAGGGCTGGCGGTAGACTCTTTCAAGTATGATTTCCTGGGTGAGTTCATATTCGGAAAGGAACTCGTTGCGAATGGCTTCGGGTAGCTGGTTCTTCAGACAATCGCCCACAAGGCGGCGGCCCAGTACGGCGCTGCTTCCTTCGTCGCCGAGGATGTAACCCAATGGAGGGACGTTGGCGATAATCTCCTTGCCATTGTAGAGGCACGAGTTTGAACCGGTTCCCAACACGCAAGCGATGCCCTCCTCGTGGCCGCATAGGGCACGGGCTGCTCCCAAGAGGTCGCTGTGAATGGTGATGTTGTCGGTACACAAAGTCTTCAGGATGGCTTCTTTGACACGGTTGCAGGCAGTCTCGTTAGCGCAGCCCGAACCATAGAAGATGACCTCTACAGAGTGCTGCTTGGTGAATTCGGGGTTCTGAATCAACTGTGGCAACAACTCCTCGGCGAGGACTTGCTCAATGGCCTCCTCGGTCTGATGGTAGGGGTTGATACCTTGTGTCTGTATGCTTTGGATTGCGGCGCCTTGGTAGCATAAGCGCCAGTCGGTCTTGGTTGATCCGCTATCGGCGATAAGTATCATATATATGTTTGATTTTTGACAAATTAATAAAAAACGTTCCTATTTATTTCAAGGTGTGAGAGGCAAATTCCTGGGTGATGCCTTGTTCGCGATGGGTTAGTATGACTCTCACTCCAAACGTATCGTTGAGGTATGCGGCCAAATGCTCGGCGCAGTATACCGAACGGTGTTGTCCGCCTGTGCATCCGAACGATACCATGAGGTTCCTGAATCCGCGTGATTGGTATTTCTCTACGGAGTAGCCTGCCATGCCATAGATGTGTGTCAGAAACTGTTGCATGGCCTCTTCTTTGTCGAGGAAATTGATGACGGGTTCATCGCGTCCTGTGAGTGACTTGTACTCATCGTAACGTCCGGGGTTGTGTATGGCGCGGCAGTCGAAGACGAAACCTCCTCCATTGCCGCTGTTGTCGCTGGGGATACCTTTCTTATAGGAGAAACTATAGATACGTACGGTGAGTTCATTCTCCTCCTTCGCAGTGGCAAAAAGGGGGAGTGTGGTGAGTTGGCGCAGCAAGGTGGTGAGGTAGGGGAGATCGGTAAAATCCTCTTGCAGTAGTGTGCGGAGATTGTCAATCGCCATGGGGATGCTTTGCACGAAGTGTGCTTTGTGCTCAAAATATCCTCTATAACCGTAGGCGCCCAAAACCTGCAATGTCCGGAACAGTACGAAATAGCGCAAGCGGTGGTGGAAGACCTCTTCATCGAACGAACGGTAGCGACGAGCCGAAGCGAGATATTCCTGAATGAGTATGTGGCGGATGTCGGGGGTGAAGCGGGCACGGGCTTGCCAAAGGAACGATACGAGGTCATATTCGATGGGACCGCGACGGCCTCCTTGGAAGTCGATGAGGTAAGGCGTTCCCTCGTGAATCATGATGTTGCGTGACTGGAAATCGCGATACATGAAGGTTTGGAAGTTGTCATAGAGTAGCACCGAGGCCAAGCGGTCAAAGTCGTCTTCAAGACGCTCCTCTTCAAATTCGAGTCCTGTGGCTTTGAGGAAGCAATACTTGAAATAGTGGAGGTCCCATTGGACGCCTCGGCGATCGAGTGCCGCTGATGGGTAGCAGCAATCGAAGTTAAATCCCTCGGCCGTACCCCATTGGATGTCGGGAAGGAGCCGCATCACGCGACGTAGCATGTCGATGTCGTCCTCTTCATAACTCCCGTGTTGCTGGGCTTTCATCAAAAGGTCGAAGAGTGAGGTGTCGCCCAAGTCCTGCTGCAGGTAGCGCAGGCGGTCGTTGCTCACGGCATACACCTGAGGAACTGGAAGCCCTTTGCTGTGCATCTGTCCGGCAAGGGCTATGAAGGCTTCGTTCTCTTGCACCGAGGTGCCTGCTACGCCTATAAGGGAGATGTTGCCGGCTGCGAGGCGGTAGTAACGCCGGTTTGAGCCTGCAGGGGTGAGCGGCTTGCAGCATTGCACTTCGCAAGCAGTATATTGGTGAAACAGTTGTTTTAATATTTCCATAGTGAATGTAGAAAAAACTACGCAAAAGTAGGAAAAAATCGGGAGATTACACTATCTTTGAGATAAATCTCCAAGATACTTGTACTCGCTGTGAAATATTCAAGCAAGCTTGATATTATTTCGCTCGTTTATTCGTATCTTTGCCTAAAATGAGATAAAGATAAGGAACGATGCAACACGACAGACAACGGACGCCATGGGCATGGGTACCATCGCTCTACTTTGCCGAGGGACTACCCTATGTGATAGTCATCACACTCTCGGTGGTGATGTATAAGCAGTTGGGGCTCGGCAATGCCGAGGTGGCCTACTATACAGGGTGGTTTTATCTGCCTTGGCTTATTAAACCGCTTTGGAGCCCTTTTGTGGATTTGCTCAAGACGAAGCGCTGGTGGATTGTGGGTATGCAACTGCTTATGGGAGTTGGTATGGCGGGTATTGCTTTCACGTTACCCATGGCAAGCTATTTGCAGTGGACCTTAGCGATATTCTGGCTCATGGCATTCAGTTCGGCTACACATGATGTAGCTGCTGACGGATTCTATATGATGGCACTTGATGAGGGTAATCAGTCATTCTTCGTGGGTATACGCAGCACCTTCTATCGTTTGGCAACGCTGACTGCGCAGGGAGGTATGCTCATTTTGGTGGATTGGCTCATGCGTGGCTATGGCAATGAACGCGAGGCATGGATTACGGCTTTCTTCGTCGTAGCAGTGCTGTTTGTTGTTGTGGGGCTATATCATGCATGGCAGTTGCCGCGTCCCTCGAGCGATGTGCCGCGTGACTTTGCTGCGCGCGACCTCTTGAAAGAATTTGGCCGTACATTTGTCTCCTTTTTTCAAAAAGAGGGTGCTCTGCCTGCACTGCTTTTCATGCTGTTGTTCCGCTTCCCTGAGGCACAGTTGGCCAAGATGGGGGTACTTTTCTTGATGGATCCTACTAGTGAAGGCGGACTCGGACTGACTTTGGAGCAGATTGGAGTTATTCAAGGTACTTTGGGGCCGATAGGACTGACGCTTGGCGGCATTCTCGGTGGAGTGTGCATCTCGCGTGGCGGACTCAAGCGTTGGTTGTGGCCAATGGTGTGGGCTATATCGTTGCCCGATATCGTGTATGTATACCTCAGTTATGCGCAGCCCGCCAACCTTTATCTGATTTCTTCGTGTCTCTTTATCGAACAGTTGGGTTATGGATTTGGATTCACAGCCTATATGCTCTTCCTTATATATTATGCGCGCGGAACGCACGAAACCGCCCATTATGCTATTGCTACGGCTTTTATGGCTGCAGGTATGATGCTGCCTGGCATGATGGCGGGAGCCTTGCAGGAGTGGATGGGCTATCGCGGATTCTTCATTTGGGTGATGGCTTGTTGTGTTGTTACCTTCATTGTGTCGGGGTTCCTGAAAATTGATAAGGATTTTGGAAAGAAGTGATATAAGGTGTTGATTGTTCAATGTTTAACGAAAACCATCTGATATACTAAATATAAATGCCAGTATGAATGCAATGATATTTGCTGCCGGCCTCGGCACACGACTGAAACCTTATACCGACCACAGTCCCAAAGCGATGGTGGAGGTGGCGGGAAAGCCGATGATAGCGCATCAGTTGTTGAAGTTACGCGATGCGGGCTTTCAGCATGTGGTGATAAATGTACATCACTTTGCAGAGCAGATTATCGATTATGTGAATGCCAATGGCGGTTTTGGACTTGATGTAGCTTTCTCTGACGAGCGGGGCCAACTGCTCGATACGGGTGGAGGCATACGCAAGGCTTTACCGCTGTTTGATACCGGCAGCCCAGTGCTGATACACAATGTGGACATCTTCTCCAATGCCGATTTGGCTGAACTATATGATATCCATGTGGCTGATGGCGCTGAGGCGTCGTTGCTGGTGAGTAGGCGCGAAACCTCGCGCTATCTCATCTTTGATGATAAGGACAATCTGGTGGGATGGAAAAACATAAAGACCGGAGAGGTACGCACGTCGCATAATGAATTGCAGCAGGTGCTGGAGTGTCTTGTTGAGGATGATGAGACGTACAGATTGCGGGCCTTTTCGGGAATTCATGTAATTTCGCCCACACTATTCCCGTTGCTTCGTGAGTCGGATGAGGTGTTCTCAATCACAAACTTCTATTGGCAAAACTCGCTGAACCGGCATATACGTTGTGTGGAGGCATCGGCTGGCTTCCGATGGGTGGATGCCGGTAAGCCCGAAACATTGGCAAAGGCGGCAGAGATTGTCGGCAGACTTGAATAAAAAATATCGGCAGCACCTGAGTGCTGCCGATATTTGTATATAGTAGTCGAGGGGGTTACTTTACAACGCCCTGTGATACTAGATATTCAGCAATCTGCACTGCATTCAAAGCAGCACCCTTCTTGATCTGATCGCCCACAATCCAGAAGGTGAGTCCGTTTTCGTTGGCCAGGTCTTTGCGGATGCGTCCTACATATACGGGGTCCTTACCTGCAAGGAAGAGGGGCATAGGATACTCCTTCTCTGCGGGATTGTCCATAAGCACGAGGCCTTCGCCCTTGGCAAAAGCCTCACGAGCTTCGTCGACGCTGATGGGGCGCTCGGTTTCTACCCAAATGCTCTCTGAGTGTGAACGGAGAGCTGGGACACGTACACAAGTAGCGCTTACGCGAACGTCAGAGTGCATAATCTTCTTGGTCTCGTGGTACATCTTCATCTCCTCCTTGGTGTAACCGTTATCGGTAAATACGTCAATTTGCGGGATGAGGTTAAAGGCCAACTGGTAGGCAAACTTTTCCACCGTGACGGGTTCACCTGCCAATACCTGGCGGTACTGCTCATAGAGCTCAGCCATAGCAGCAGCGCCTGCTCCGCTGGCAGCCTGATAGGTTGATACGTGCACATTCTTGATGTGTGAGAGTTGCTCAATGGCTTTGAGCGCTACCACCATCTGGATAGTGGTACAGTTGGGGTTGGCAATGATTCCGCGGGGGCGTGTGAGCGCATCTTCTGCATTTACTTCGGGTACAACGAGGGGTACATCTTCGTCCATGCGGAAAGCGCTACTGTTGTCAATCATGATAGCACCATATTTGGTGATTGTGTCGGCATATTCCTTTGAGGTGCCTGCACCTGCTGAGGTAAAGGCGATATCAATGTCTTTGAAGTCATCGTTGTGCTGGAGCAATTTTACAGTGAGCTCTTGGCCACGGAAGGTATAGGTGCTGCCTGCACTACGGGGTGAACCGAACAATACGAGTTCGTCAATGGGGAGGTTTCTCTCTTCGAGCACGCGGAGGAACTCTTGTCCTACAGCTCCGCTGGCTCCTACAATAGCTACTTTCATAAGTTATGTGTTATGATTTGTTTAATATCTTGACAAATTGCGGGCAAAAATACGAAAAATAAATAAAAAGATAAAGGTTGGAGCTTGAAAGTCGTTTTTACATCAGTAAAAAAATGTGTGTCTGACGACAAATTGTTATTTTTATTGTACTTTTGCACAAAATACGGAATCATGTCTATATTTAATGATATAACACACCTCTTCCCCATCACCAACCCTACCTGGATATTTCTTGTAGTGCTGGTCATCATATTGTTTGCCCCCTTGGTATTCAATCGCATTCGTGTGCCTCACCTAGTGGGAATGATATTGGCTGGTGTGCTTGTCGGAGAACACGGATTCAATATTCTGGCACGTGATAGCAGTTTTGAGTTGTTCGGTAAAATGGGCCTCTATTATATCATGTTTCTTGCCAGTCTTGAAATGGACATGGAGGGCTTGAAGAAGAATCGTACACGAGGAATCGTGTTTGGCCTAATTACATTTACTATTCCTTTTGTGATAGGTTTCGGCGTGGGACAATGGGTGCTGGGCTTCCGCTGGGATGCCTCATTGCTGTTGTCGTGCATACTTGCCTCGCATACTCTGGTTGCCTATCCCGTGGTGGGGCGCTATGGCTTGAGCCGTCACGACTGCGTCACAATAGCCATTGCCGGTACCATGCTGGCGCTGCTGCTGGCACTGTTTACGTTGGCCGGTATATCGGCAAGCGCTAAGGGGGATATCAGTGCACGCTTCTGGGTTGGCTTTGTGCTCAAGTGTGCAGTGTATTGCTTCTTTATTTTCTTTTTCTATCCGCGTCTGACAAGGGCTTTCTTCAAGAAATACAGTGATAATGTCACTCAATTCACCTTTGTGCTGGTGCTACTCGTGTTGAGTGCGGCACTTTCGGAGGCTGCAGGATTGGAGGGACTCTTTGGCGCCTTCCTTGCCGGATTGGTGCTCAATCGCTACATACCTCGTGTGTCGCCCTTGATGAACCGAATAGAATTTGTCGGCAATGCACTTTTCATTCCCTACTTCCTGATCAGTGTGGGAATGCTTATCAACGTAAGGAGCCTGTTCGATCATCGCGAGGCGATATTTGTTGTGCTGGTGATTGTCGTTACAGCCACTTTGACCAAGTGGATGGCGGCATGGGTGACACAGCAAGCTTTGCGTTTGAAGCGTGCCGAACGTGAGATGCTGTTTGGACTCAGTAATGCTCATGCTGCCGGTGCGTTGGCCATGATTATGGTGGGAACCCGGTTGGAGATTGCTCCGGGAGTGTACCTTATCGGTGACGACGTGCTCAACGGTATTGTACTAATGATATTGGTGAGCTGTGTTATAAGCTCTATTGTGACGGATAAGGCAGCGCGCAGAATAGCCATTTCTGAAACTTCGGCCCAGAACAATGAGAAGGAGGCTAATGAGCGGATCATGGTGGCGCTAAACAATCCAGATAGTGTGGAGCAACTTATCGATACGGCAATTATGATGCGTAACCCGAAGTCGCAGAAAGCGATGATCGCTTTGCAGGTGTGTCTGGATAATGGCAATGTGGAGCAACAACTCAAGCAGGGTAAGCAGAATCTGGAGCGTGCAGCAAAAGCAGCTGCAGCTGCTGATATGCAAATATCGACCTACAATCGTGTAGGTGTGAATGTTGTGGGTAGCATCATGCACTCGATGAAAGAGTTTGAGGCTTCTGAACTGATTATAGGATTACACCATAAGCGTAAGATGACCGAGTCGTATCTTGGTACCGTAGCTTCCGAATTGCTTGACCGCACAAACCGTCAGGTTATTATTGTGAACTATCTGATGCCGGTTAATGTAGTGCATCGTATTATTGTTGCTGTGCCGGAACGGGCAGAATTGGAGGCTGGATTCTATCAATGGCTCGAGCGTGTAAGTCGTATGGGTGAACAATTGGGTTGCCGCATCGATTTCCATGCCCACCCTGACACGATACGTCTCATACACCCCTACATACAGATGAATCATCCCAGTACGCGCACTTCATTTGCAGAGCTGGAGGATTGGAACGACCTGCTTATCGTGACACAGCACCTTAGCTACGATCATCTCTTTGTGCTCGTTAGTGCCCGTCGTGGAGGCATCTCATGGCAACCTGCATTTGACAATTTGCCAACACAACTCATGCGTCACTTCTCAAATAATAGCTTGATGATTATCTATCCCGAGCAGTTTGGTCAGGCACACGAACTCTCTTATGTGCAACCTTTGCCCACCTATAATCAGATGTTTGAGAATCCTTTCCATCTGAAACCCAAGACATCAAAAGAACAAGCCGATGGAGAACAAGTGGACTGATCGTACTGCCCTCTTGCTGGGTGAGGATAAAATGAGCCGCCTAAGCAATGCTCATGTGCTTGTCGTGGGTGTAGGTGGCGTAGGAGCCTATGCGGCCGAGATGCTGTGTCGGGCAGGTGTGGGCGAGCTTACCATCATCGATGCCGACACGGTGAATACAACCAATATCAATCGACAACTTCCAGCTACACATAGCACCGTAGGCCGACTGAAAACGGAAGTGTTGGCCGAACGTCTGCGCGACATCAATCCCGAGATACGTCTGCACGAGTTGCCGATGTATGTAGAAGCCCCCCTCTTATCCCCCCAAGGGGGGAAGCTCCAGTCAGAGCAAGAGGATGAAAATGAATTTTCACGGGATGTAATTACTCCAAGTGCTTTATTGGACAAACTTTCTAATGTGCCCGAAATGTCATCCCCCCATGGGGGGAATGTGGGGGGCCGCCTTTTCATTGTCGATGCCATCGATACCATTGCACCCAAGTGTGCTCTTATTGCTGAGGCGCTGCGCCGTGGCATACCCATTGTGAGTAGCATGGGAGCTGGGGCTAAGAGCGACATCACGCAGATACGCTTTGCTGATTTGTGGGACACCTATCACTGTGGCCTGGCCAAGGCGGTGCGCACGCGCCTCAAGAAGGAGGGGTTGCGTCGTTCGCTACCAGTGGTGTTCTCTACAGAGCAGGCCGATCGTCGTGCTGTGATTACCGTCGAAGGCGAACAGAACAAGAAATCTACTGCAGGGACCATCAGCTACATGCCTGCTGTGTTTGGTTGTTACCTTGCTGAATATGTAATACGCAAATTATGATACAATTACACGATATACGCAAAAGTTTTGGCACGCTTGAAGTGCTCAAAGGTATCGATCTCTCCATCCATCCTGGCGAGGTCGTCAGCATTGTAGGCCCCAGTGGAGCCGGCAAGACTACGTTGCTTCAAATCATTGGTACCCTTGACCGTCCTGATAGCGGTCGTGTACTCTTTGATGGTATCGACATCTCAGACTATAAGGAGAAGCAGCTATCTGCGTTCCGTAATCGCCACATTGGCTTTGTATTTCAGTTTCACCAATTGTTGCCCGAGTTTAGCGCAGTCGAGAATGTGATGATGCCCGCCTTGATCGGTGGCGCAAGTATGAATGAAGCTCGTCAACGAGCCATGGAAATGCTCGACTATCTGCATCTTACGGATCGTGCTACGCACAAGCCGGCAGAGTTGTCTGGAGGTGAAAAGCAGCGTGTGGCTGTAGCTCGCGCCTTGGTGAATCGCCCACAGGTAATTTTGGCCGACGAACCATCGGGAAGTCTGGATACACATAATAAGGAGGAGTTGCACCAGCTCTTTTTTGACCTACGTCGTGAATTGGGGCAGACCTTTATTATTGTCACTCACGATGAGACACTTGCTGCTACTACCGATCGTACGATACGCTTGCTCGATGGTGTGGTTGTAGCTGACAGATAAAAGAAAAAGTGTGAATTGTTTGTCGCATCAGCGAACAATCCTTACATTTGCATTGACAATTCTATAAACTTAAAAATATATACCATTATGGACAAACCTTATGTAGTAGGTATGGATATCGGTGGCACCAACTCGGTGTTTGGTATCGTTGATGCACGCGGTAATATCCTCAGTGTAGATTCTATCAAGACTCAGGCTTATAGTCTGTTTGGCGATTATGTAGCAGCAATAGCGGCCAAGTTGCTTCCCATGGTTGAAGCGGTTGGTGGTATTGGTAAGATTAAAGGAATGGGTATCGGCGCTCCTAACGGAAACTATTATACAGGTAATATTGAGCACTCAGCCAATCTTCCATGGAAAGGTATCGTTCCCCTTGCTACAGAATTTGAGAAGGCTATTGGTGTGCCTGTGACGGTGACCAATGATGCTAACGCAGCTGCTATTGGCGAAATGACCTATGGTGCTGCTCGCGGAATGAAGAACTTTATCGAGATTACTCTTGGTACGGGTGTTGGTAGCGGTATTGTCGTTAATGGACAACTTGTTTATGGTCACGATGGTTTTGCTGGCGAGTTGGGTCATGTGATTTCTCGTCGTCAAGATGGTCGTCAGTGTGGCTGCGGCCGTCGCGGATGCCTTGAAACCTATTGCTCTGCTACCGGTGTGGCACGTACTGCAAAGGAAATCGTAGAGTATACAGATGAGCCCAGCCTCTTGCGCAACATTCAGGGCGACATTACTTCTAAAGATGTATATGATGCTGCTATCCAAGGCGACAAGGCTGCTCAAGAGGTGTTCACCTTCACGGGTACAATCCTTGGTGAAGCATTGGCCGATTTTATCGCCTTCAGTGCTCCTGAGGCTATCATTCTCTTTGGTGGTCTTACCAAGGCAGGCGACCTTATTATGAAACCCACGCAGGAAGCTATGGAGGCCAATGTACTTAGCATTTGGAAGGGTAAGACCAAGCTCCTTATCTCTGAACTTGAGGATGCCGATGCTGCTGTGCTCGGAGCAAGCGCTTTGGCTTGGGGGTAAACATACTCCTTACATATAGTTAAAAAGAAAGCGTCCCCTCGAGGGGACGCTTCTTTTTATTGTATGTGTTTCTATTCTCGATGAATTAGAAGCAGTACTTAAAGCCCAAACCGAAGTTGATGAGGTTACCAGCTACAGCGGGAAGAACATTGATACCGGGACGGTAATCCAATGAGATTGCAAGGGGAACACTGGGGATCTTATACTCAAGACCTACAACACCTTCTGCACCGAGAGCAAATGCGTTCTTAGCTTCAGTTTCCCACAAGCCAACGTAAGCACCAGCACCATAGTACAAGGTAAAGCCTTCACCGATTACGGGTTGCTGCCACAAATATACTCCGTCAACATTGATGTTGTTGTTCCAGTTCCAAGAAGCACCGAACTCAAGAGCATTCTCGCCAAGAGATTTCTTAACTGTGAGACCGCTGAAGCCACCAGCACGTACTCCCAATGCCCAGTTATACTCCTGTGCACTCACTGTCAAAGTTGCAACCAAAAGAGTTGCCATTACTAAAAACTTTTTCATAATCTTAATTTATTAGTTATTTAATACAAGGCAAAGGTAATATAATATTTTTAATAAATGCTAATTCTGTTCCTCGTTTTTTTTAGGTAATCATTCTGCGAATTCAGATTTTATGTATCCCCAAGCAAGGATAATGAGAATAAACATTATTGTAAAGTGCTAAACATCTTTCATCGAAAGACTGATGCGCTTGCGAGCGTAGTCTACTTCAAGCACCCTCACGGTAACGTGCTGATGCACCGAGACGATAGTGGTGGGGTCAGATACATAGCGGTCGGCCAGCTGCGACACATGTACCAAGCCATTCTCCTTGACGCCTATGTCGACGAAGCAGCCGAAGTTGGTGACATTGGTGACGATGCCGGGAAGCACCATACCTGCCTTGACATCGTCGATTGTGCGCAGGCGTTCATCAAAGCTCCACACCTCGATGGCTTGGCGAGGGTCGCGCCCGGGCTTCTCCAACTCGGCCATAATATCCTTCAAGGTGGGCAGACCTACTGCATCGCTCACATACCTATCTATATCTATCTGCGCACGACGCATGTCGTCAGCTATCAGCTCCGCCACCGAGCACCCGAGGTCCCCAGCCATCTGCTCCACGAGGCGGTAGCGCTCGGGGTGAACGGCCGAGTTGTCGAGCGGGTTCTTGGCATCGGGGATGCGCAGGAAGCCAGCCGACTGCTCGAAGCTCTTCTCGCCCATACGGGGCACGCGCTTCAGCTCGCTACGCGAGGCAAAGGCTCCGTGCTCGGCACGGTAATCGACGATGTTCTGCGCCAGCGTAGCATTGAGGCCCGACACATAGGTGAGCAGATGCTTACTGGCCGTATTCACATTTACTCCTACAGAGTTGACACAGTGCTCCACGGTGCGGTCGAGCGACGATTTCAGTTCATTTTGGTTCACATCGTACTGGTATTGTCCCACTCCGATGGACTTGGGATCAATCTTCACCAATTCGGCCAAGGGGTCCATCAGTCGGCGGCCGATAGATACGGCACCACGCACGGTGACAGCATAGTCGGGAAACTCGTCGGGAGCCACCTTCGAGGCCGAATAGATGGATGCCCCATCCTCACTCACCACGAACACCTGCAACTGGCGGTCGTAGCGCTGCGAGGTGACAAACTGCTCGGTCTCGCGGCTGGCCGTGCCATTACCGATGGAGATGGCCTCTATCTTATACTGCTCCACGAGACGCGTGAGCTTACGGGCAGCACCGGCATAGTCCGTCTTGGGCGGATGGGGATAGATGGTCTCATTGTGCAGCAGATTGCCCTGTGCATCGAGGCACACCACCTTGCATCCCGTGCGGTATCCTGGGTCGATGGCCAGCACACGCTTCTGCCCCAGGGGTGCTGCCAGGAGCAACTGCTTGAGATTAGCGGCAAACACACGGATGGCCTCTTCATCGGCCTTCTGCTTGGAGCTATGGGCAAACTCGGTCTCTATGGATGGTCGGAGCAATCGCTTATAGCCGGCGCGTACGGCAAGAGCTACCTGCTCGGCACACTCGCCTGAGGTGCGCACGTATTGGCGTTCGAGGCGCTCGATAGCATTAGCATCATCGGCAGGGGCA
>JAZRDT010000118.1:0-8663 GCA_045660385.1 Bacteroidaceae bacterium
CAGCAGTTCTTCGTGTGTGCCGCGCTCCACAATCTCACCTTCGAGCATCACGCATATCTCGTCGGCATGGCGTATGGTACTCAAGCGGTGGGCAATGGCGATGGTGGTGCGCGACTTCATCAGACGCTCCAAGGCCTCCTGTACCAGGCGCTCGCTCTCGGTGTCGAGGGCCGAGGTGGCTTCGTCGAGGATGAGGATGGGCGGGTTCTTCAGGATGGCGCGGGCAATGCTGAGGCGTTGGCGCTGACCTCCCGAGAGACGGCAGCCACGGTCGCCGATGATGGTGTCGTAGCCCTGCTCACTCTCCATGATGAAGTCGTGGGCATTGGCAATCTTGGCCGCTTCGATGACCTGCTCCATGGTGGCCCCTTCGACACCGAAGCTGATGTTGTTGAAGATGGTGTCGTTGAAGAGGATGGCCTCTTGGTTTACGTTGCCGATGAGTGAGCGCAGGTCGTGGATGGAGATGTCGCGGATGTCGGTGCCATCGATGCTGATGCTTCCTCCTGTGACGTCGTGGAAGCGGGGCACGAGGTCGACGAGGGTGGACTTGCCCGAACCGGATTGTCCTACGAGCGCGATGGTCTTGCCCTTCGCTACGTTGAGGTTGATGCCGCGCAACACGGGATTGCCCGGTGCGTAGTGGAAGTCTACGCCCTTGAACTCGATACCCTGCTCGAAGGTGGGGATCGATATGGGCTTCTCGGCCTCCTTGATGGGGTTCTCGGCACTGAGGATCTTATCTACACGCTCCCAACAACCCATACCGATGGGGATGTTGTAGAAGGCTTTGGAGAGGTCTTTGATAGGGTTGAGGATATTGTAGAGCATCACAAGGTAGTAGATGAAGGTAGCTCCCTCCATGCCCGACATGCCATCGAGGATGATGTAGCCTCCAGCCCACATCACGATGACGATGATGCAGGTGCCCATAAACTCACTGGCGGGGTGGGCGGCCGATTGACGTATGGTCATGCGCATCACGGCGTTGCGGTAGGTGTTGTTGATATGGGCAAAGCGCTCTTTCATCTTGCCCTCGGCAAGGAAGGCCTTGATGATGCGGAGTCCGCCCAAGGTTTCGTCAAGCTGGGCGAGTAGGGTGCCCCAGTAGTTTTGTGCCTCCTTCGATTTGCGCTTCAGCTTGCGGCTGATGGCTCCCATGGCCCATGCCAGGGCGGGCATGGCAATGAAGACAAAGAGGGTGAGCTCCCAGCTGAGGAAGAAGAGGGTGAAGAGGGTCACGACGATGGCAATGGGGTTCTTGATGAGCATCTCCAGCGAGTTGGAAAGCGAGGTCTCGAGTCCGCTCACGTCGCTACTCATGCGCGAGATGATGTCGCCCTTCCGCTCTTCGGAGAAGAAGCTCAGGGGGAGTCCCATCACCTTATTATATACTTGTATGCGTATGTCGCGCACCACGCCCGTGCGCAAGGGTATCAGTGTAGCAGCGGATCCAAAGTAGCAGGCGGTCTTCAGGAAGGTCATCACGATCAAGATCACTCCCGAGGCCATGAGCACCCATAGTGCACCACGCGTCTCGATGAAGGTGTTCATGTAATAGTAGAAGTTGTTCTTGATGACATCGGCTATGTTGCCATCGGCAAAGGTCATATACTCATATTGCGTGTCGCTCACCTGGAAAAGTATTTGCAGGATGGGGATGAGCAGGGCAAAGGAGAATACGTTGAGTATCTGTGCCAGCAGGTTGAGTGCGAGGTTACCGAACAGGAACTTCCTATAGGGTGGTATGAACCGGCGGATGAGTGAGATGAATTGTTTGATCATAGATTCTTTTTTTATAGGTCAACGGTCAACAGACAACAGTCAACAGTTGCCTCCGGAAGTTTGATTCTTTATAATTGGAGTTTCCGCGATGTCTGCAGCTCCCTCCCTAGAGGGTCGACGCGGTATGATAGCGTCGGTTGCGACGACGGGGACTTTAGTCTCCCCAAGGAGCGCTGCGGAGCAGCATTCCTTGGGGTGGGTCTCCCTTTTCCACTTCCATCGCTTGTGAGTCCAAAGATAGAGATGAGGCTGCTCTTTGATGTCTTGCTCGAGCATACGCATGTATTGCTTGCTATAGCCATACTCTTCGCCTTCGATGGGTACGATGGGCTGGAAGGTGAGTTCGTAGTATCCGCGGCGCACACATTTCATGCTGCCATAGACGAAGTGGGCATTGAGCTTGCGGCCCATGGCTTCGCCACCAGTGATGATGGGGGTGTCCTGGTTGAGGAAGGTCATCCACTCGGGCTCGGGGCGACGTGGAGGACGCTGGTCGGCAATGAAGCCGAGTAGGGGATGCTTGCCATCGCGCACCATGGTGATGATGGCGCGTAGGGCCTGCTTTTGGGGGATGCCTACGGTGTTGAACCGACTGCGTAGGCGGTATATCAGCTTGTCCATTACCTTGTTGCTAAGCGGGTGATATATCTGTCCAGCCGTAAACTCGGGGGATGTCCACATGGTGATGGAGATGATGTATTCCCAGTTGGCCTGGTGCCCCAGGTAGAGGAAGATGGGTCGCCCGTCGCTGCGCAGTTGCTCGATGTATTCGGGGTTGGTGAATCGCATGCGGCGGCGCATCTCCTCGTCGGAGATGTGCATCAGCTTCACCGTCTCCAATACGTAGTCGCAGAAGTGACGGTAAAACCTCTTCTCAATCTCGCGTATCTCCTTTTCGGACTTCTCGGGAAAGGAACTCTCGAGATTCTTGCGCACTACCTCACGTCTGTACCCTACGATGTAGTATACGAGCGGGTAGATGAGATCGCTCAGTACATAGAGTACCCGCAAAGGCCATATGGCTATGGCCTTGAGCGTGAATGTGAGCAGGGCAAGTTGAAGTTTTTCTTTCATGTAATTTTTGTCAACAGTCAACAGTCAACGGTCAACAGACTGGTTTTGCGGTGTGTGCCATCCGGATGGAGGCTGTTGTCTGTTGACCGTTGTCCGTTGACTTTTATTCATTATACCACGATGCATACATCTTGTAGTTGTGGGCAATCTTTTGGTTGATTTCCTTGCCCTGTTCGGGCGATACCATCTTGATGAATTTGGCAGGTACGCCACCCCAAAGTTCGTAGGGTCCTACCTTGGTGCGGGCTGTCACCACACTGCCAGCGGCGATGATGGCTCCTTCGCCTATCTCGGCATCGTCGAGCAGTACGCTTCCCATGCCGATGAGGGCATAGTCGTGCACCTTTGCGCCATGGATGGTGACGTTGTGACCTACCGAGACATGATTGCCTATCTCTATCGTCGATTTCTGATAGAGTGTGTGGAGAACCGAACCATCCTGTATGTTTACGCAGTCTCCTATCTTGATGCTGTTGACGTCGCCGCGCAGTACGGTGCCAAACCATATGCTGCAGTCACTGCCCATCACCACATCGCCGATGATGGTGGCATTGTCGGCCAAGTAGCAGTTTTCGCCTATCTCGGGAGTGAATCCCCGAACCGATTTGATGAGTGCCATAGTATAATGTATTGATATTAGTATTACAAAAGTAAGGCTTTTTCGGGAAATGACAAATTTTTTGTGTTTCTTGTCCTCCGATAAGTGGATTCTATCAATTTTAGATTTTTCTAGCTTAAAAAAAGGAGGCAAACGAGTGCCTCCTGAATTATAGTCTACATATATGCTGAAGTTATTTCACCACTTCTATGAGGGGTGAACTAGTGTCTTTGGCTACTACCTTGCCATTGAGTTTGAACTTGCGGTTTAACTTGACGTTTTTATATCCTTCGATGGCCGATGCCTTTACAGTGATGATGTCAGTGCTACCATCGGGCCAGTGGAGTGTGAGAGGCTCGTCTTCAAAGGTGTCGTGCCCGGTGAGGTCGCCAAAGTAGAGCTGGGCCTTGCCGTGCTCGATGACATATACTAGGCCATGCATGTGGCCGATGAGCATGCGGGTCGTGTTCTCTTTTTCAAACAGGGATATGGTATCTGCAGTGTAGCTCTCGCCCATCCACTCGGCAGTGATGTTACGGTAGTCGAAGCTGTTAGGAGTCGTGGGGTCGAGCAGATTCTGGCCGTCGGCATTAGATACGGTGATGTGGATTCTCATGGGGATAATATCCCATATTACATCATTGTGGCACGATGTGAAACAGGTGGTCAGGGCTATGACCAGTGCTGTGAAAAGGTGTCTTTGTCTTTTCATAATGATATGACTTTTAGTATTTGTTGGCAAAGGTATGAAATAGTTAAATGTTAGTTAGGGGGAAATTTCCTATTTTTTTAGGGGAAATTCCCTATTTCTTAGCTGCGGCTCGGAAAACTACAAATAAATTTAACTTTATTGAATCTCTGCCTCTCTCAGTAAAGAAAATGTAAACATTTCTCTACTTTCGCTCGTTGAGATTTGCGTTTTCGCTCGCCTTGACTTCGTCTTTTTCCTTTTCGCTCGCTGTAAGAATTCAAGCGAACTTGATTCTTGCTCGCTCATGCGTCAGTTGCACTATTTTTAATCTGCTACGCAGCTTGAAGATAGGCTTTAACGACCTTGTCGTACTCCTTGATGCCGATAAACCGGCAGTCGTCGCAGCCGACGCTTTCATACCGCGTCGGCGGAAAAAGTCAAAACAAGTTTTGTTTTTTCTCTCGGCTTGCACTATCTTTAATCTGTGTTATAACAGCTTGAAAATAGGCTGCGGCTCGGGAAACTACAAATAAATTTTTGTTTTCGCTCGCCTTGCACTATTTTTGTCGTAGTTAAATTCTGTATTGTGGATATTGTTATAACATATGTGGATGGGCTCGATCCTGTGTGGCAAAAGGATTATGAGCGGTACACCAATCAGCCAGTGCTTGAGAAGCGTTTTCGCGATTGGGGTACATTGCCTTATCTGTTTCGTGGTATAGCCGTGAACATGCCCTTCATCCGTAAGGTGCATCTGGTGGTCTCGCACGACAGCCAAGTGCCCGCATGGATAAATAGGGATGAGGTCAACATCGTGCTGCATCGGGATATCATTCCAGAGGAATTTCTTCCTACGTTCAATAGCACGGCCATTGAGATGTTCCTGCATCGTATAGCCGACTTGGATGAGGAGTTCCTATATTTTAATGATGACATGTATCCCATGTTGGAATGCAGGGCCGAGGATTTCTTCCGTGATGGTAAGGGCATTATCGGGATGAGTTCCCATTTCTGGCCTTCAAATATGTATAAGATACACTGCCGTAACTCCTATCGTGCAGCTTGCCATGGGGTAGGGAGGAATCCTGGCCTATGTTTCTTGCGCCCCCAACATATATGCTCTCCCATGCTGAGGAGTAAGTGCGAAGAGTTGTACGACCGTCTGAGGGAGCAGATTCATGCCTCGATAACACGTGTTCGTAGCAATGGCAATCTGAATCAGTATCTGTATCTTGACTACATTTATCTGGAGGGGAAGATTATCAATAAGCGCCAGCCTAAAAAGCATTTCTCCTTAGGGGTTGCATCGGCTAGGAGCCTGTGCCAGTTTATAATGCACCCCACCCATCAGTTGGCATGCATCAACGATGTGCAACTTGGCGAAGAACGGTTTGTTGAGTTGAAGAAAACGATTCTCTATGCCTTTAACCAACGATTTCCTCAAAAATCAAAATTTGAAGTATGACCATAGATGCTGTTATCACATGGGTTGATGGTGACGACCCCCGACATCGCGCCAAGCGTGCCCAGCACGGAGGACAAGACCTTCGGGAGAATGAGGATATTGCAGGAAGTACTCGGTTTAGTAATCTGGGCGAAATCTACTACTGTATAGCCTCGCTGAACCGATTTGCTCCGTGGCTGCATAAGATATACATTGTTACTGACGAGCAGGATCCTTGTGTCGGTGCATTCCTGGCAGAGCACTTTCCGAACGGACATATCCCGGTCGAGGTGGTCGACCATAAGGTCATTTTTCGAGGGTATGAGCAATATCTGCCCACATTCAATTCTATTGCCATAGAAACCATGACATGGCGAATACCCGGACTGAGCGAACACTATATCGAGTTTAATGATGATTTGCTGTTGGCCGCTCCTGTTGACCCTACAGATTTCTTTTTGCCCGATGGTTCATCGGTATGTTATGCTACGCGATGCAGCATGCTATGGACAAAGCTTACTCGCATGCTCAAAGCTCAGAAGAACGGGCAGAAGCGGGTGACATTCAAGGGGAGCATGTATAATGCGGCTGTAATTGCCAACAGGCGTTGCTCTTATTTGAAACTGGCCCATACACCTAAGGCCTTGCGCAAGAGTGTCTATGAGAACTATTTTTCGCTTCACCTCGACCATATGCTGAAGAATATTGAACATCGTTTCCGTCATGCGGAGCAATTTACCTCCCAAGAGTTGCAATACCTCTTGTTGGAGGCCGAGGGGAGGGTGCAGATATGTCCTGTGGACGCAAACCTGTTCTTCCTTCAGCCCAAGGGACGCAGGGGGTATGTGGAAAAGAAGATGGAACGGCTCCAACAGATGAAGGGCTGTAAGTTCTGTTGCTTCAACTCGCTGGACAAGGCCACGATAGAGGAGCGCGCGCAAATCATCGGTTGGATAACCGATCGAATAGGTCTATAGCTCAAAGGCGGACTTCTGGGGAAACTCGTCGTCTAAAAATCTGCGTACCCGTTCGCGGCACTCATCGTTGGCCTCCTCGCCATCGTTCAGGCAATATAGTGTAGGGCTGTATTTCTTCAATACGGCACGTATGTCGGGTTCGGTGATGGCTATCCGGCGAGAATCATAGGTAAACTTGTTGTGTAGGATACTTGTCAGCTTGTCGGCCAGTGATGTCGAACGGTTATATCTGCCCATGAGACGCAACTCGCCAGCTCCTATGGCCAGGGTGTAGTAGGATACTGCAGCTCGTTGAAAGTCCTTTTCGCTGCGTATATGTCGGTGGATGGTCTCGTTAATTTCCTGCTCGAAAATCCTTTTGCAAGCCTTGAAGTCGCTTTTCCGATAGGCATCGATGTTGTGGTGGGGGATGTGTCTGATGAGTTTACCGAACTGCTTCTTGATGGCCAGTTGAGCTTTTTCCACCGTTTTCAGATACAATGATATCCTACGCTTGCTGCTTGCCCATTTCTTCAGTCGCACGATGGGCTGTCCCGTCGGGTTGAAGAAGAAGTCCGGACTCACCTCGCGCCCGATAAAAGTGTCGTCGTTGGCAAGCAGGAAATGTTCCGATAGCCCGGGGATGTTGTCGATGCACCACTCTATGGCGGGCGAACTAAACGAAGGGAGCGCCTCGCGTGGCATGATTTCCGTGTGGTCGACGATGCTGATACGCTCGTTGGTGAGGTCGAGCCATGCGGGCACCTGTCCGTCGGTGACGATGTAGATGTGGTGTATCCATGGAGCAAACCGCTCTACCGAGCGCAACGAATACTTCAGCTCGTCATTGTCCATAAAGCGCGCTTCGGCGAGGGATTCGCCGGAACTATGGGGCATGCCTCGCTCAAAAGCCTCTTTTTTGGCTCTCCACACGGGGTCATTCCCGTTGACCCATAGGTATACGATGTCGATATTCATGCTGCGCTCGTATTTAGAAGATGTTTGGATTCTATTTTCATATAAACAGAAAAGTACAATATAAAACTTGTTAATGGTAAAATCCAAATAGCTTCTTATAGAAATTTATGACAAAGGTACGATTAAATTTGTTTTTTCGCTTGCCTTGCACTAATTTTGTAACCAAAATGAATTAATTTGTTTAACTATATAAAAGAAAAAGACTATGAAGTTTTTGACAGACGAGAAACTCGTGATTGTAGGTGCCGGCGGTATGATCGGTTCTAACATGGCTCAGACAGCTTTGATGCTTGGTCTCACCCCCAACATCTGCCTTTACGACATCTATGGCCCCGGTGTGAACGGTGTAGCTGAGGAGATGGCTCACTGCGCTTTCGAAGGTGCAAACATCACTTGGACTATCGACCCCGAAGAGGCATTCACTGGCGCTAAGTATATCATCTCTTCAGGTGGTGCTCCCCGTAAGGAGGGTATGACTCGTGAGGACCTCCTCAAGGGCAACTGCCAAATCGCTGCTGAGTTTGGTGACAACATCAAGAAGTACTGCCCCGACGTGAAGCACGTAGTGGTAATCTTCAACCCCGCCGACGTAACAGCTCTCACAGCACTCATTCGTTCAGGTTTGAAGCCCAACCAACTCACTTCACTTGCAGCTCTCGACTCTACACGTCTGCAGCAGGCTATTGCTGAGGCTGTAGGTGTGCCCCAGTACAAGGTTGAGGGTGCCCGTACCTACGGTGGTCACGGTGAGGCTATGGCAGTGTTCGCTTCTAAGATCACTGTTGACGGCAAGCCTCTCTCAGAGTTTGAGATCTCTGACGAGAAGTGGGCTGAGATCAAGCATAACACCATCCAGGGTGGTTCACGTATCATCAAGCTCCGTGGCCGTTCATCATTCCAGAGCCCCGCATACCAGTCAGTCAAGATGATTGAGGCTGCTATGGGTGGCGCTGAGTTCCACTGGCCCGCTGGTTGCTACGTTAACAACGAGAAGTACAAGAACGTGCTCATGGCTATGCCTACCGTAATGGATGCTACTGGCGTACACTTCGGTGAGGTTACCGGTACAGCAGAGGAGATGGCTGCTCTCGACGCTTCATACGCACACCTCCAGGTGATGCGCGACGAGATCATCAA
>JAZRDT010000119.1:0-26629 GCA_045660385.1 Bacteroidaceae bacterium
GCATAGTGCTCGGCGATACCGCTCACGATGGTGCGGTCGGCGAGTCCGTCGGCAATCTTGAACTTGAGCAGCTTCTTCATCTTGGGCACACGCTCACACTCGAGCACGGTACCCACACGGATGTCGAGCTTCTCCCAGTCCTCGAACGATACGATGGGCTTCACGGGCTCAGCCTTGTAGTTGGCAGCCTCGTTAGCCTTTTTGATATCCTCGAGTCGCTGCATCTGAGCGTCGATGGCGCTATCCTCAATCTTCTCGAAGAGGAGCTCTGCCTTGCCCAGCTCATGTCCGGCAGCAAGCAGGTCGGTGCGACCCAGCTGCTCCCACTCGAATGTCTCCATGCCCAACATGCCACGCAGCTTCTCGCTGCTGAAGGGGAGGAAGGGTTCGAAGGCAATGGCGAGGTTGGCCGCCAGCTGTAGGGAGAGGTTCAAGATGGTACCCACACGCTCCATGTCGGTCTTGGCCAGCTTCCAAGGCTCAGTGTCGGCGAGATACTTGTTACCGATGCGGGCGAGGTTCATGGCCTCCTTCTGTGCCTCGCGGAACTTGAAGCCGTCGAGCAGCTTCTCCACCTCGGCCTTCACGTCCATGAACTCGGCAATGGTAGCCTTGTCATAGTCGGTGAGCTCACCGCAGGCGGGCACCTTACCGTCGAAGTACTTATGGGTGAGTACGAGGGCACGGTTCACGAAGTTACCGTACACGGCCACGAGCTCATTATTGTTGCGTGCCTGGAAATCCTTCCAGGTGAAGTTGTTGTCCTTGGTCTCGGGCGCATTGGCAGTGAGCACATAGCGCAGCACATCCTGCTTGCCGGGGAAGTCCACGAGATACTCGTGCAACCAAACTGCCCAGTTTCGCGAGGTAGAGATCTTGTCGTCCTCGAGGTTGAGGAACTCGTTGCTTGGCACATTGTCTGGCATCACATAGCCGCCGTGGGCCTTCATCATGGTGGGGAAGATAATGCAGTGGAACACGATGTTGTCCTTACCGATGAAGTGGAGCAGACGTGTGTCGTCATCCTGCCACCATTTCTCCCAAGAGCCCCACTTTTCAGGCTCCTTGTCGCACAGTTCCTTGGTGTTGGATACATAGCCGATGGGCGCATCAAACCACACATAGAGCACCTTACCCTCGGCACCCTCTACGGGCACGGGGATACCCCAGTCGAGGTCGCGAGTCATGGCGCGGGGCTGCAGGTCCATGTCGAGCCATGACTTGCACTGGCCATATACATTGGGACGCCACTCCTTGTGGCCCTCGAGGATCCACTCCTTCAACCACTGCTGATACTCGTTGAGCGGCAGGTACCAGTTCTTTGTCTCCTTCAGCACGGGAGTCTCGCCCGTCTCCTTCGAGCGGGGATTGATGAGTTCGGTGGGCTCGAGCGCACGTCCGCAACCCTCCTCGCACTGGTTACCATAAGCCTGCTTGTGGCAGTAGGGGCACTCGCCCACTACGTCGCGGTCGGTGAGGAACTTCTCGGTCTTCTCGTCGTAGAACTGTTTGGTCGACTGCTCCACCAGCTTGCCCTCGTCGTAGAGCTTGCGGAAGAAGTCCGACGCAAACTTATGATGCACATCCGAGGTGGTGCGGCTATATACGTCAAACGAGATGCCAAACTCCTTGAAGCTATCCTTAATGATATTGTGATAACGGTCTACCACATCCTGCGGAGTGATACCCTCCTTGCGGGCACGCTGTGTCACGGGCACGCCATGTTCGTCGGAGCCACCCACGAAGAGCACCTCCTCGCCCTTGAGGCGGAGGTAACGCACATAGATGTCGGCAGGCACATACACGCCCGCCAAGTGACCGATATGTACAGGACCATTGGCATAGGGAAGTGCCGAGGTCACGGTTGTTCTCTTGAATTTCTTTTCCATATATTCTTGTTTTGTTGTTTTCTAATCGGCAAAAATACAAAAAACCTCGGAAATGAAGAAATTTTTAGTGCTTTTACCTATGGTATTGGATTTTATTACTACTTTTGCAGCATCCTCATGCCGATGTTTCGGCTCAGACATGTGAGTTGTAACGGATGGGTGAGGATGACATAATGGAAAGGCGTTTACTTGACGCTTTGGTTTTGACGATGTAAGAACTTCGCAACTTCTCAACGATTAGTCAAAGACAAAGCAACGGTAGATGCCACGGGGTATGTTTGTATCCGTATGCTATACTGCACAGCCATAGTTGTGCTCGTATAGCTATATCGTGCATATATACATATCGGCGTGGGGTCTGCGTTGCTCGTTTCGACTAATCGGGCAATGCGAAGGCCTTTACATCGTGAGACGAGTGACGGGTACAGGTTCTCACGCTTTTTTTATTTCTAATGCCGAATCGGGAGAACTTATAGGCGATTGGCTGATAAATGAAAAACATTATCACTTTTACCCAACAAGGTTTTGCCGAGAGCGGCCCTTCAAAAAGAATCTGCGGATTAGACCTCATCCGAGTGTGTGCCATTTTCTTCGTCATCGCAGGACATTTCTTCTCGCTGAACACCTCTTTTCGAGTAGTGCCATTCGCCGGATTTTCAATGTTTATACAGAGTATGATGAATACCCTATTCTCTGTAGGTGTCCCCCTATTCATAATGCTTACAGGCTACCTTAACATCAACAAAAAGCCCACTACAGCATATTACAAAGGCATGTCAAGAGTCATTATAGCATATTTACTCTTTAGCATTGCCACAATACTATTCCGCACTTATTACTTGGGTGAAGAACTCAGCACGACGCAATGGTTATTGAAGATTTTCAACTATTCTGCCATTCCTTACGCCTGGTATATTGAGATGTGGATTGGTTTATTTCTACTAACTCCATTCTTGAATTATTTATGGAAAGCAATCCCCTCAAGAAACGAAAAGTTGCTATTGATTGCTTCCCTATTTATAATGACCTCACTGCCCGACCTATGCAACAGATATGGGCTATACATATTCCCCGCCTATTTCGCCTCAGCCTGCTATCCGTTCCTATTCTTCTTCGCAGGTACGTTTATACGTGAATACCAACCTCACATTGCTACATGGACAGGATGCTGGGTAATAGTGGCCATGACACTTATAACACCTACGGCAAATGCCGTACTATTCGGAGGTGCTGGTGATATCGTCGAAATTGGCGGAGGCCCAGGTGGGGTTTTCTACACATGGATTGCAGTTGCTATATTCTTATTGCTGTATAAGTCTGACATATCTATTAAACCTTTAAAATGGTTTGTCACACATTGTTCAAAGGTTTCGCTCGAGATGTATCTTTGCTGCTTTATGTTTGACCGCATCTACTACCCTTGGTTCAGAGAGCGATTCTTTGTATCGCAATCCCAATATCTGTTATTCTTCTTCATTATAGTCCCCTTAGTGTTCTTCTCTTCATATGTTGTTGCTGCGCTATACAACTATTGTAGCGACAAGGTGAAGAGTTTGCGTAACAAATAGCCTTTGTGTTCCATAAATCCAAAGCCGTTTGAACTCAAGTTCGGGCGGCTTTGGACTGCAGTTCAGATGGTTTAGGACTATAGTCCAAAAGGTTCTGGACTAGGAAAAGACTTTAGTCTATCCAATTGTAGTGCTCTTCGTAGACATCGAACTCTAAGTGTGGTAACTCCAATTCGTTTAGTACACCACGAATATAAACTATATCATTAGGGGTGCAAAGCATCGTGCCCCGTCGATGCTCGTAATAGGCCGTACGCGAGAAGTGGCCCATCAACTTTTCACTAAACCTAGCATATTGAGACGGAAGCATCTTGGCTTGCATTCCGCGAAACCCACGAGCATAAATAGCAGGAACTGCAGAACGATAATGCCGACATTCAGTACCTGACTCGAAGCTTTTAGGATTAACGATTCTGACACATTCTTCGCTGGAAGGTAATATATCCCATGCTATGCCACGAAGACATTGTCCTGCTAAAGGACATTCGTTGCGGATACATAAGGAAAATGTTTTCGGCACTTGGGTGTAATCCAGGGTAATCATAAATTTTAGGTTATGCTATCAAGGTAAATAAACGGGATACATAAAGCTAAGAATAGGCTTCAATATATTCTATTACGGCACCTACTAACTTTACTGTCCAGCACAAAGATAGCTAGAAAACAGAAAATAATCATTGAGGATAGGAAGAAAATGAGTACTTTTGCAAAAAAAATAAATTAACCAAGGTGAAGCAATAACAATGGGTGATAATTTTAATCACAGACACACAATCTGTCACCTCCATTTCCTTCTCCTTTTATTTGTTTGATTATAATAATTTAAATAGGATCTATGGCACTACAATGCGGCATCGTAGGACTTCCCAACGTGGGTAAGTCGACCCTTTTCAACTGTTTGTCAAACGCCAAGGCGCAAGCAGCAAACTTCCCTTTCTGTACTATTGAACCCAACGTGGGCGTAATCACCGTACCCGACGAGCGACTCAACAAGCTCGCCGAGCTCATCAATCCCCACCGCATCGTCCCCACCACTGTGGAGATTGTCGATATTGCCGGATTGGTGAAGGGTGCCAGCAAGGGCGAAGGCTTGGGCAACAAGTTCCTTGCCAACATCCGCGAAACCGACGCTATCATCCACGTGCTCCGTTGCTTCGATGACGACAACGTGACCCACGTCGACGGCTCTGTTGACCCCGTGCGCGACAAGGAGATCATCGATGCCGAACTGCAGATCAAGGACCTGGAGACCGTTGAACAACGCATCCAGAAGGTACAGAAGCAAGCTACCACCGGTGGCGACAAGGCTGCCAAGTTGCAGTACGAGGTGCTGTGCAAGTACCGCGACGTGTTGCAGCAGGGTAAGTCGGCCCGCAGCGTGACGTTCGACACCAAGGACGAGCAGAAAGCTGCCAAGGAACTCTTCCTCCTCACCTCGAAGCCCGTGCTCTACGTGTGCAACGTGGATGAGAAGAGCGCCATCAATGGCAACAAATATGTAGAGCAAGTGCGCGAAGCCATCAAGGATGAGAATGCCGAGCTGCTCATCGTAGCCGCCCGCACCGAAGCCGACATCGCCGAGCTCGAGACCTACGAAGACCGTCAGATGTTCCTTGCCGAGGTAGGCTTGGAGGAGTCAGGCGTGGCACGCCTCATCAAGTCGGCCTACGCATTGCTCGACCTCGAGACCTACATCACCGCCGGTGTGCAGGAGGTGCGTGCATGGACCTACCACAAGGGCTGGAAAGCTCCCCAGTGTGCCGGTGTCATCCACACCGACTTCGAGAAGGGTTTCATCCGCGCCGAGGTCATCAAGTACGACGACTACATCAAGTATGGCTCCGAAGCAGCCGTGCGCGAAGCTGGTAAGCTCTCGGTCGAGGGTAAGGAGTATGTCGTTCAGGATGGCGACATCATGCACTTTAGATTCAACGTGTAAATAGAATGATTACCTGGAATCCCCCCATCGGCATAGGCCCGATACGTTTCTATGCACTGTTTTGGATGATAGGCCTCGCAGGCGCCTACTTCCTCGTGCAACGTCTCTATAAGGAGCAGAAGATCAAAGACGAGCTCTTCGAGCCCCTCTTCTTCTACTGCTTCATCGGCATCCTTGCGGGAGCCCGCATAGGCCACTGCCTCTTCTACGAGCCGCAGTACTACCTGCACGATTTCCCCCGCTTCATCGAGATGCTGTTGCCTATCCGCTTCACCGGCACCGGCGTGCGCCTCATCGGCTATCAGGGTCTTGCCAGCCATGGTGGTACCCTCGGACTCATGATTGCCCTGTGGCTCTATGTGCGCAAGTATAAGGTGCCCCTATGGATCGTGCTCGACAACATTGCCATTGCCACCCCCATCACCGCCTGCTGCATCCGCCTGGGCAACCTCATGAACTCCGAAATCATCGGCCGCCCCACAGGAGCCGATTGGGGCTTCATCTTCACGCAGGTCGACATGCTGCCGCGCCACCCCGCCCAGCTCTACGAGGCCATCTCCTACGCCCTGTTTGGCCTCATCGGTTGGTGGCTCTACCGCCGCATGCCCCGCAAGGTGGGCACCGGCTTCTTCTTTGGCTACTGCCTCACCAACATCTTCACCTTCCGCTTCTTCGTGGAGTTCTGCAAAGAGGTGCAGAGCGACTTTGAGGTGGGCATGCCCCTCGACATGGGCCAGCTCCTCAGTATCCCCTTCGTGCTGCTTGGCGTATGGTGCATGGTGCACGCGCTGAAAGCCAAGAACTGACAACACACAGCGCCACATCTTTTTTGTCCCCCCCTCTATTATTCATGTCGTTGACATAACTGTTTAGCAGTATTCTAAAAAGCAGCCCGAAGGCTGCTTTTTTTATCATATACCGACACTTTGCACTTTTGTAACCTAGGAACTCTCGCACTAGCTCGGGAACCGAATCAATCTGCGCCTCTAACTACTCGAGCTGACGCATACTATGCCTGCCGCCACATCCCATGAGGAGGGTAGCAACAAGGAGGAGAAGGTGGGTGAAACAGCGCGTCATTCGTTACAAATGATAGATATTATCGGATGATAAAGTGTGAATGCATACGATGCCTGCACGCTTACTTTCCCTTGACGATCTTCTTAATCTCGTTGAGCTTGTTGAGGGCTTCGAGGGGTGTGAGGTTGTTGACATCGATGCCGAGAATCTCGTCGCGCACCTGGCACAGCACGGGGTCGTCGAGCTGGAAAATGCTCATCTGCATGCCTTCGCGGCTGTCGGCAATGGCTTCGGTGGGCTTGCTGATGCCTTCGGCGGCTGCATTGGTCTCCATCTGCTGCAATATCTTCTCGGCTCGCTTGACGATGCTCTTGGGCATACCGGCCATGTTGGCTACGTGGATACCGAAGGAGTGGTTGGAGCCTCCGGGCTGGAGCTTGCGCACGAAGATGACCTTCTTGTCGACCTCGCGCACGGCTACGTTGAAGTTCTTGATGCGTGAGAAGGTGCGCTCCATCTCGTTGAGCTCGTGGTAGTGGGTGGCAAAGAGGGTACGGGCACGGCCACGGCTGTTCTCGTGAATGTACTCTACGATGGCCCACGCGATGGAGATGCCGTCGTAGGTAGAGGTGCCGCGACCCAGCTCGTCGAATAGCACGAGGCTGCGCGGACTGATGTTGTTGAGGATGTCGGACGCCTCGGTCATCTCGACCATGAAGGTGGACTCGCCCACAGAGATGTTGTCGCTGGCTCCCACACGGGTAAAGATCTTGTCGACCAAACCCACGCGAGCGGCCTCGGCAGGAACGAAGCTTCCGATCTGGGCCATGAGGGTGATGAGGGCGGTCTGACGCAGGAGAGCCGACTTACCGGCCATGTTGGGACCGGTGATGATGAGGATCTGCTGGTTGTCGGTATCGACCTGCACATCGTTGGCTATGTAGCTCTCGCCTACGGGCAGCTGCTGCTCAATGACGGGATGGCGACCCTGACGGATGTCGAGCACGGTGCTGTCGTCTACCACCGGGCGCACGTAGCGATGCAGCGAAGCGGCGGTGGCGAAGGAGAGCAGGCAGTCGAGACGGGCAATATGATTGGCATTGACCTGGATGGCTGGGATGTATTCGTTGAGGGCGATTACGAGGTCGTTGTAGAGGCGGGTCTCGAGGGCCGAGATCTTGTCTTCGGCACCGAGGATCTTCTCTTCGTACTCCTTGAGTTCCTGAGTGATGTAACGCTCGGCATTGACGAGTGTCTGCTTACGTATCCAGGTCTCGGGAACCTTGTCCTTGTGGGTGTTGCGCACCTCGATGTAATAACCGAAGACGTTATTGTAGGCTATCTTGAGGCTGGGTATCTCGGTAGCTTCGCTTTCGCGCTGCTGCATCTGCAACAGGTAATCCTTACCGGAGAAGGCGATGCGGCGCAGCTCGTCGAGCTCGTCGTTGACGCCGTCGGCAATGACACCGCCCTTGGCAACGAGGAGGGGGGGGTCGACCTTGATCTCGTGAGCGATGCGGTCGCGTATGGGGCGGCAGGCATCGAGCTGCTCGCCTATGCGGCGGATGCTCTCGTTATCGGATGCCTCGCAAGCTGCCTTGACGGGTTCAATGGCGCTGAGGGCTATCTTGAGCTGTACGACCTCGCGGGGCGACACACGGCCTGCAGCAACGCGGGAGATGATGCGCTCGAGGTCACCAATCTGATGCAGTGCATCGTCGAGCAGTTCGCGGAAGTCGGGGTGACGGAAGAAGTACTCAACGATGTCGAGGCGCTCGTTGATGGCGCGCACCTCCTTGAGAGGGAACACGACCCAGCGCTTGAGTAGGCGGGCTCCCATGGGACTGATGGTTTTGTCGATGACATCGAGCAACGACTTACCACCATCGTTCATGGGATGGATGAGTTCGAGGCTGCGTACAGTGTAGCGGTCGAGACGCACGTAACGCTCCTCTTCGATGCGCGAGAGGGTGGTGATATGCTTGATCTGCGTGTGAAGCGTCACCTCCAGATAGTGCAGCACGGCGCCCGAAGCTATAATGCCGCTCTTGAGGTGCTCGATGCCGAAGCCTTTGAGGTTCTTCACCTGGAAGTGCTTGGTGAGCTTTTCGCGGGCAAAGGAGTCGGTAAAGGCCCAGTCGTCGAGTTCGAAGGTGCAGTACTTGCTTCCGAAATTGTTCTCAAACTGGCTGCGCAATCCACGCTGGAAGAGTACCTCCTTAGGGGCAAAGTTGACCAGGAGCTTGTCGATATAGTCGAATGGTCCCTCGGCTGTGAGGAACTCGCCCGTGGAGATGTCCAGGAAGGCTACACCACATGAGCCCTTGCCGAAGTGCAGGGCAGCGAGGAAATTGTTCTCCTTGTAGTTGAGTACGTTCTCGTTGATGGACACACCGGGAGTGACGAGCTCGGTGATACCGCGCTTGACGAGTTTTTTCGCCAATTTGGGGTCTTCAAGCTGGTCGCATATGGCTACACGGCGACCTGCCCGCACGAGCTTGGGCAGGTAGGTGTCGAGGGCATGGTAGGGGAAGCCGGCCATCTCGAGGTGTTTGTCCTTACCATTGGCACGCTTGGTGAGTGTGATACCTAATATCTCGCTGGCGGCGATGGCATCGGTGGAGTAGGTCTCGTAGAAGTCGCCACATCGAAAAAGCATGATGGCATCGGGATGCTTGGCCTTGAGTTCAAGGAACTGCTTCATCATGGGGGTCAACACTATATCTTCGGCCATAGGTGTAGGGATAGGGTTAATTGTTTTCTAATAGATCGGTAGAGAGGTTTACTTGTTCTGACAACTCAGTGCCAAGCGCTTCACGATGACGACGAAGATGCCGGTAAGGATAAGGTTAAGCACCAGGGTGAGCACCGAGATGAGCAGGATGGGACCACCAATGTGGTAGCCCAAGGCTATGAAGATGACGCCTGCACCTACTTCGCCGCGGGTAAACATACCCACTGAGAGGGCCAGACGCTCCTTGAGCGAACGGTCGCGATAAAAGAACATGGGGGTGAGCTTACCGATGTTGGAGAGGAGCGACACGGCCACCACATGCAGGGCGATGCTACCCCACGAGAGCATGGGAAGCGAGGCAATGATGCTGTTGGTTTGCGCAGGAGCCTCCTCCAGATGGATGAGAGGCATACTCATGCCCACCAAAAGCATAAAGAACAGGGAGATGGCGGTAGAGGCACGATCATCGGCCTTGGAGGTGCCGTGGCCATGCTTCATCACCATACCGAAGACGAAGGCCGGCAACAGCACTTCGATGTGCACGCTACCCTCTTCACCAAAGAAGTGATCGGTAAGAACATACACAATGTAGGTGGCACCATACACGAGGGCCGAGTAGAGAAGAAGGCTCATCCAATCGGCACGAAGCGAGTAGGCAGACATCTTCTTCCAGCCAAACCACAATAGCATGACTACTACCAGGAGGATAACGCCCATCTGCCACTGCATGCCTATCATGGCTATCTGCAGAGGTATCATGAGCAGGATGGTGTCTAAATCGTCAAAGATGGCCAGCACCTGAATCTTCTTGTAGATCCAACTCTTCTGAAGGCCGATGGCGGCAAGCATGGTGAACAGGATACCGGCCGAAGTGGGTGCGGCAAAGCGGCTCAGAAGAAGCGACTCCTTCCACACCTGACCTTGCGACCACCAATCGGTAGGCATCAGCACAAAGATGTAGTACAAAGCAATAAGCAACCAAGGCATGCCTGCCGCTAACATAGCTACCAAGTAGTCCTTAGCATAGGATTTGATGTTTGATTTGTCGACCTCGAACTCGCGGCCTACGTTGACCATGATAAAGGCAAGACACACACCAAGCAGAATCTCTATTCCATGGCGGGCAGTTTCATAGTTTACACCTAATGCTCCGGGCAATAGTTGCGATAGCAGCAGTCCAAGCATCAGCATCGCGGAGAATGACAGTACTTTCTTCATCTATCCGTGTTTTCCTCTTATTAATAATTATATTCCGTGGCAAAGATACGAAAAATTATGTATCTTTGCAATAAATAAAATTGCTTCTTAGTATGGAAAGACTCTTTCTGCTCGATGCATATGCCCTTATCTACAGGGCCTATTATGCCTTTATACGCGCTCCACGAATCAACTCGAAAGGACAGAACACATCGGCCATCTTCGGTTTTGTAAACACGTTGGAAGATGTACTCAAAAAGGAGCAACCGACACACATAGGCGTGGCTTTTGACCCCAAGGGGGGCACCTTCCGCCACGAGATGTACGAGCAATACAAGGCACAGCGTGAAGAGACCCCCGAGGATATCCGAGCCAGTGTACCCATCATCAAGGATATATTGCGTGCCTACCGCATACCCATCCTCGAGGTGCCGGGCTACGAGGCCGACGACGTCATAGGCACGCTGGCACACCAGGCCGACCAGCTGGGCATCAAGACCTATATGATGACACCGGACAAGGACTACGGACAGCTGGTGACGGAGAATGCCCTCATCTACCGACCCAAGTTTGGCGACAAGGAGTTTGAGGTAATGGACATAGAGCGTGTGAAAGAGAAGTTCGGAATAGAGCGCCCCGAACAGGTAATCGACCTGCTGGGACTGATGGGCGACTCATCGGATAACATACCCGGATGCCCTGGCGTGGGCGAGAAGACGGCACAGAAGCTGATTGCCGAATTTGGCGACATCCCTACCCTGCTCGCCCGACGCGATGAACTGAAGGGGGCACTGAAGAAGAAGGTGGATGAAAATGTGGAACTTATCGAACTGAGCCGTTTCCTGGCTACCATCAAGACAGATGCGCCTATCACTCTTGACTTGGATGCACTGAAGCGCGAGGAGCCCGATGAGGAGAAGATACAGACTTTGTTTGAGGAACTGGAGTTCCGCACTTTGCTGAAAAGGGTGTTGACCCCCCTCTCATCCTCCCAAGGGGGGAAGGCCCCGGCATCGCGCAAGAAGGCTGAATCGCTACAAGGCGAACTCTTCGGTGCACCTGCAGTGCAGGGTGACCTGTTTGCTCCAGTACAAGGCAATTTGTTTGACGACGACTCTTCCCCCTTTGGGGTCGTTGGAGGAGCGGGAGCAGGACTTGCCTCCTTAGCCTCAACACCTCACACCTATACACTGGCAGATACAAAGGAAAAGCGCGATGAAATCGTGAAAAAGTTGTCCGAAGCCGAGGCTTTCGCCTTTGACACGGAGACTACGGGTACAGACTCTATCGTGGCCGAATTGGTGGGTATGAGCTTTGCCATCACTGAAGGTGAGGCCTACTATGTGCCGGTACCAGCCCAACGCGAGGAGGCACTGAAGGTGGTGGAGGAATTCCGCACGGTGCTCACCGATGAGAAAAGTCTTAAAATCGGACAAAACATCAAATATGACTATGTGGTGATGCAGAACTACGGCATAGAACTGGGTGGACCCATGTTTGACACGATGATTGCACATTACCTGCTGCAGCCCGAATTGAACCATGGCATGGACTACCTGGCCGAGGTGTATCTCAAGTATGACACCATCAGGATTGAGACGCTCATCGGTCCCCGCGGACGCGGACAGAAGAACATGCGCGACCTTGCGCCTGAAGCTGTCAGCGACTATGCCTGTGAGGATGCAGATGTTACGCTACGACTGAAACAGATACTGGAAAAGGAACTTGCAGCAGCAGGAGCCTGTCAGCTATTCTACGACATAGAGATGCCATTGGTGCGGGTGTTGGCCTATATGGAGCGCAACGGAGCACGCATCAGCACCGATACCTTACAACAGACCTCGCACTACTTTACCGAACGGCTGAAACAGATTGAACACGACATCTATGAACTGGCTGGATTCACCTTCAACATCGCATCACCAAAGCAAGTGGGCGAGGTGCTCTTTGAGCGATTGAAAATTGTAGACAAGGCTAAGAAAACGAAAAGCGGACAGTATAGCACTTCGGAAGAGGTGCTGGAGGGATTGCGCACCAAGCATCCCATCGTGGAGAAGATACTGGACCATCGTGGTTTGAAAAAACTGCTCAGCACGTATGTAGATGCACTCCCGGCACTCATCAACCCTACAACTGGAAAAATACACACCTCGTTCAATCAGACGGTGACAGCCACGGGACGACTCAGCTCGAGCAACCCAAATCTACAGAATATACCCATACGCAACGAGGATGGCAAGGAGATACGCCGTGCCTTTATCCCTGAACATGGATGTGAATTCTTCTCGGCCGACTACTCGCAGATTGAACTGCGCATCATGGCGCACCTCAGTGGCGACGAAAACCTCATCGAGGCCTTCCGCTCGGGCGAGGATATTCATGCTGCCACAGCGGCAAAAATCTACCATGTACCCCTGGAGGAGGTCACACGCGAGCAACGCTCACGGGCCAAGACGGCTAATTTCGGTATCATCTACGGCATATCGGTGTTCGGACTTGCCGAGCGAATGAACGTGAGCCGTGCCGAAGCAAAAGAACTTATCGAAAACTATTTCATCACCTATAGCGGTGTGAAGCGCTATATGGATGAGAGCATCGCCGTGGCACGCGAAAAGGGATACATAGAAACTATACTGAAGCGCAAGCGCTACTTACCCGACATTACCTCGCACAATAGCGTAGTGCGTGGCTATGCCGAACGAAATGCAATCAACGCACCTATACAGGGTAGTGCGGCTGACATCATCAAGATTGCTATGATAGAGATATATCGACGCTTCCGTGCTGAAAACTTACGCTCTACGATGATGCTCCAGGTGCACGACGAACTTAACTTCAGCGTATACCCCGAGGAGAAGGAGCGTGTGCAACAAATCGTGATAGAATCCATGGAAAACGCCTATGCTATGCAAGTACCCTTACAGGCCGACTTCGGATGGGGGGCAAACTGGCTGGAGGCGCACTAAAACTTAAAGGCAACCTTTTCCATACATTGAAGAAAGAGAACAAATAGATATTTATAGATACATTTGTCAACAGAAAAGACATATATGAAAACATTTGAAGAACTGGGTGTGATGCCCGAAATTTGCGAAGCTATCAGTGAAATGGGATTCGAGCACCCAATGCCTGTGCAGGAGGAGGTGATACCCTATCTGCTTGGCAATGGTAATGACGTGATTGCTTTAGCGCAGACAGGTACTGGAAAAACTGCGGCTTTTGGATTGCCTATCATACAAAAGGCTGACCCCACACTGCCCTATGCACAAGCACTCATCCTAAGTCCTACACGCGAACTGTGCCTGCAGATTGCCGATGACTTGGCCGCTTTCTCCAAATATGTGGAGGGATTGCGCGTGGTGCCCATGTATGGAGGTACGTCCATAGAAAACCAAATACGCAACGTGCGCCGAGGGGTACACATCATTGTGGCTACTCCAGGCCGACTCATCGACCTCATGGAGCGTGGCGTAGTGGACCTCTCGACTGTGCGCGATGTTGTGCTTGACGAGGCCGATGAAATGCTTAATATGGGCTTTACCGACAGCATAAACCGCATCCTGGAGGATGTGCCCCGCGATCGCAATACGTTGCTCTTCTCAGCTACAATGAGTAAAGAGATTGCACGTATCGCTAAGAATTACCTTACTGATGCACGCGAAATTGTTATCGGTAACAAAAACGAGGGTTCGAAGAACGTCAACCACGTGTACTACATGGTGCATGCAAAGGACAAGTACCTGGCATTGAAACGTATTGCAGACTACTACCCAAACATCTATGGTATCGTATTCTGCCGTACACGTATGGAGACGCAGGAAATTGCCGACAAACTCATACAGGACGGATATAATGCCGATGCTTTGCATGGTGAACTGTCGCAGCAACAACGAGACCTCACGATGCAGAAGTTCCGCAAACGTCGCATACAACTTCTCGTGGCAACTGATGTAGCGGCCCGCGGATTGGATGTAGATGATCTCACACATGTCATCAACTATGGATTACCTGACGACACAGAAAACTATACACACCGCAGTGGACGCACCGGACGTGCCGGAAAGCGCGGAACATCAATAGCTATCATCAACCTACGCGAGCGCGGACGCATGCACGAGATAGAAAAGGTGATAGGTAAGGAGTTTGTCAAGGGCACCATCCCCACAGGCAAGGAGATATGCGAAAAGCAACTGTGGAAGGTAATTGACGATATAGAGAAGACGGAAGTGAAGGAGGATGACATTGCCGAATTCCTCCCCGCTATCTACCGAAAGCTGGATTGGCTTGACAAGGAAGACATCATACGTCGCGTGGTAACACGTGAGTTTGGCCGATTCGTTGAATACTACAGCAATGCCCCTGAGCCCGAACCTGTGATGGAGCGTGGTCAACGCTCGAAAGATAACAGCCAACGCACCAAAGGACGCAAGGAAAAGAGTGATCGCAAACCTGAACAGGGATATGCCCGCTTCTTTGTGAATCGAGGTAAGCGCGACGGATTCTATGCTGCGCAAGTCATCGACATGGTGAACCGTCACGTGCGCCAGGAGCGCATCGAGATGGGACGCATCGACCTGATGCAGAACTTCTCCTTCTTTGAAGTGCCCGAAAAGCAGGCAGAAATGGTGCTGCGCGCGCTCAGCCATGCACATGTCAATGGTCAACACATCGTGGTGGAATTGGCAGGTGATGCACCCATGGAAGATAAAAAAAACAAGGGACGCAACCCCCGACACAACGATGAAAAGGGAAGTTCTGACAATGGATTTGCCCAATATGAGAAGAAGAATCGTGCCGAACGACGCAAAGAAGTCCGAGGCGAGGAGTTTCCACGCAGGCAGAAAGCCTCGCGTGAAGAACGTGGCTATACTAGCAAACGCGGACCGATGAAGAAGGATGATTGGAAGCAGTTCTTCCAGCAAGAGGAACCCGACTTCAGCGAAGAGGGCTGGGCGCGTAGAATCCCCAAAAAAAAGAAATAAACTTCATTGTATATAAAGGAAAGGACCTGCACATGTGATGCAGGTCCTTTCTGTTTTCCATATTACCCTATTTACTTGGCTCGACGGGCCAACTCTTTCTTTGACCATTTCTGAAGACGCTTGTACTCCTTCTTGGTGAGACGCATAAACGAGCCATGCTGCGGACCTGTGACACCTTCGATATCAACGGGGTCGGAGAAATTGCGCATATACTTATCGGCCTTACAGATGCGGTAGTGTTTGGGCTTTGAAGAGTATTCAATATAGGCTACACGCCAAGTGTCGTCGCCCATAAGTTGGAAAGCCGATGAACCTTCACATTTTTTACGGCCTTCGAAGTCGACATAATCATCCTCGATGGGAGCACTCCAAGGACCATGCAAGGTGGGAGCTGTAGCGGTATAGATTCCAGGCTTGCCACCCTCCTTTTTGATAAGCATATGGAAGAGACTGTCGCTCTCAAGATAATTGATATCGGCATCGATAGTGGCATATCCCCACTCGAAGAGAAGTTGGGGCTTGGTAAGGCGGGTAAACGACTTGTCGGCATAGGAGTAATACATATGGTCGTACTTCTCCTCTTCACGATTAAGCATAGAGTAGTATATCATATAGCCTCCCACCTCTCCATCGGGCCACAAATAATGGGGATTCCAAAAGATTTGTGGAGCCCACACACGATCTATTGTGCTGAAATCATCGTATACATCGGGAGCATCGGGATTGCAGAAAATCTCAGGACCTTGACGAAAATCAAAGGTGACAGACTCCCAATGGATGAGGTCGCGGCTACGAAGGAGGTCGATACCGTAGTTGTCCCACACCTTTGACTTACGCACACACATATCGGTAGTGACCATCACATATCCTTTACCATCGAAGCTGCGGGCTACAAAAGCATCGCGTGTACCGCCCTCGATACGGGCAAGTTTCTCGGGGTCAAAGACAGCATCACCACCAAGGACATCTTCATAATGATAACCATCACGACTGAGCGCATAGGCGGTATATTCACCTCTGTCACTCATGTGGCAATAGAGATAGCCGTACTTTCCTTTTTGAAGGTTTTGTGCCTGTGTGCTCACAAAAAGAGAAAGAAACAGGGTAGTAAGTAGGATCACTTTTCTCATAGTATTCCTTTTTAATTATTTATAATTAGCTATCTTGGCAATTTTCTTGGGAATGTCTGTGTTATCCATCTGCCCAGTAAACTGCTCAGCACCGTTACCTATGGCAAATACGGGCACGTAGGCTGCAGTGTGCGAACCTACAGGCCATGACACCATAGCTATGCGGTTGAGGATGCGCACTGCCAATGCAGCAATGGGTTCGTCGCGATAGTAAAGGCTTTCGGCCATCTTCACATTCTGCTCACCTGTGAACGAGCGCTCGTACTCGCTGTAGAGAGCCTGCTCGTCGCGCTCGCGAAGCTGCACAGTGTCCCAGAATCCGAAGTTCTCCTTCAATGCCTTCTGCATCTGCTTCCAGGTTACTTTATCCTTGCTATCGTGACGCATTTTGTTTATAATGCGTGAAAAACCTGCCTGGCTTACCTTTTGTGCCTCGAGAGCAGCAAAATTTATAGCGTAGGAACCATTACCTAAAGTGAATGCACCGGTCTCATGGTCGGCAGTAATGATAATGAGTGTCTCCTTCGGATGTTTCTTATAGAATTTGTAAGCCACATCGATGGCATTGTCAAAATCAATCACCTCACGCAAAGTTGTAGCAGCATCGTTGGCATGGCAAGCATAGTCAATTTTACCTCCTTCAACCATAAGGAAGAAACCATTCTTGTCGCGACGGTCGTAAAGGTGATCGATAGCAGCTGTGGTGATGTCGGTCAAAGTGAGGTCCTTTTTACGGGCATCAATGGCATAAGGAATCGTATTTTCCACCGCATCGGACTTCTGAATCAACAATACCTTGTCTTTCTCACCCTTTAAGTCTTTGTATTCATCGTATCCACGCACAATTGTGTAACCAGCTTCGGTAGCAAGATCATAGAGCTGGGGGGCTCCATGGTTGCTGTGATTCACATTGTCAGCAAAATCGCCACCTGCAAAGAACTCGAAGCCTGAAGCGGGCAATTGCGCACCAATCTCGTAATAGTCATTACGGCTATGCTGATGGGCATAGAACGATGCGGGAGTAGCATGATTAATGGTTACACTAGTGGCGATACCTACTTTCACACCTTTTTGATGAGCCATCTCAGCAATACTTGTTACGGGATTACCCTCCATATCGACACCGATGGCTCCATTGTAGGTCTTCTTACCCGATGCCAATGCGGTACCTCCAGCTGCAGAATCAGTGACATCGCTATCGCCTGAGTAGGAGGTGGCAATACCGGTGTAGGGAAACTGAGCGAAACCCAAAGGTGTGATACCCAGCTCACCTTTGCATGAGCGCATGTAATATTCTGTTGCAACTACCTGATTCAATCCCATACCATCGCCAATGAAGTAGAAAACATACTTTGGGGCTTTGGCAAATCCTGTTATGCAGATGCATAATGCCAATACGAAAACAGACAATACTCTATTTTTTTTCATAGTAATATATTTTTTAATGTTGTTCCTTTTATACTTTAATAGGCTGTAGCTTTCAAATTCAAACCGGTAGTTTCCTCAAGGTTGAACAACAGGTTCATATTGTGCACTGCCTGGCCGCTGGAGCCCTTGAGCAAATTATCGATACATGAGGTGACAAGCAACATATCGCCATGCTTCTCCAAATGAATGAGGCACTTGTTCGTGTTGACCACTTGCTTCAGGTCTATATTGTCGGGGGTGATATGTGTAAATGAGTCCTCGGCATAATAATCAATGTAAAGCTGGGTGAGTTCATCAATTGCCACCTTATTCTTGATCATGATGGTGCAGAAGATGCCTCGAGTGAAATTGCCGCGATAAGGAATGAAATGGAGGTCGGAACGAAAACTGCTCTGCAGTTGAGACAACGATTCACGAATCTCGGGCAAGTGCTGGTGTACGAAGGGCTTGTATATACTTACATTATTGTCGCGCCAACTGAAGTGTGTCATCGATGAAGGATTTACACCTACAGTTCCTGTGCTTCCGATGATGGCATGCACATAGATATCATCGTTCAGCATCAAGTTCTTTGCCAATGGCAACAATCCCAATGTGATGCATGTAGCAAAATTACCAGGTACAGATACATACTGACTCTTACAGATTGCACGACGATTCAGTTCAGGCAAGCCATAGATAAACTTTTCATCACTCTTAAGACGATATTCACGTGAAAAATCTATAATCTTAAGATTTTCTGGAATATCGGTGCGCTGCATAAACTGACGACTCTCCTCTACATCGGTACATAAGAAAAGCAAATCAATCTTATCCAACTGAGGTTCGTCGGCAAAGCGCAATTCAGTTTCACCATACAGACCGCGGTGCACCTCGTGGATATATTGTCCACTATTGCCACGGCCGGTGATAAATATAAGATGTACGTCGGGGTGATTGAGCAAAAGACGAATGAGCTCACCGCCTGTGAATCCCGCACCTTCGATAATACCAGTTTTTATCATAATATATATAGGTATGTTATAATGTTCTCATTTCAGGAATAATGTTCTCCAAATGATGTTCAACCTCCTTGTGAGTATATCCCTCCTTTATGACAAGCAAGATGGTGTCGTCGCCAGCTACAGTGGCTAATACGGAAGGTAACTCGTGCTCATCAATGTCATAGGCAATGCCACCAGCATAGCCGGGGCGTGTTTTGATGACAGCGATATTGGCCGAATAACAAATAGAAACAAATCCGCTACGTACCTTACTCTCATAAGCCTGTTTATCTTTCGATAAACGCTTGTAGAGAGGATTGCTAGGGAGAATATATATATATGAACCATCATTGGCAGCAGTCTTGGCTACATTCAATTGCTTGAGGTCGCGCGACAAAGTAGCTTGCGTGAGTTCAAAGCCTTGTGCATATAGCTTCTTCAACAACTCATCCTGGTTACCTATGCGTTCGTTTGAAATGATAATACGTATAGCGTTTAATCTGTTCTGCTTGTTTTTCATCTAAATCCTAAATCTTTACTTTTTACAACGATTGTTTTTTTCTTTATTCTATTCTACCTTTTCAAATCCTCAGATAAAGCCAACATGCTCTCGATTGGCTTGATGGCCTTCGCAGCAACGGCTGCATCGACCTCTACCTGTGGATACTCGTAGCGCAAGCAGTTGTATACCTTCTCCAGCGTATTGAGACGCATGTAGTTGCACTCATTACAACTGCATAAGGTGCCTCCATCGGTGGTCTCGGGCGGTGCGGGGATAAACTCCTTGTCGGGACAACTCTTCTGCATCTCGTGCAGGATGCCCGACTCGGTAACCACGATGTACTGCTTCTTGTCGCTCTTTTGTGCAAAAGAGAGCAGCGCTGCAGTAGATCCGACGACATCGGCCAACTTGAGAATCTCACCCTTACACTCGGGATGAGCCAATACGGCAGCATCGGGATATTGTTTCTTAAGTTCGATGAGCGCCTTTACAGAGAACTGGCTATGCACATGGCAAGCACCATCCCAAAGAAGCATGTTGCGTCCTGTTATACTATTTATATATCCACCCAGATTGCGGTCGGGGCCAAAGATAAGCTTGGCATCTTGCGGGAAACTCTCAACAATCTGGCGGGCATTGCTCGAGGTAACCACCACATCGGTATGCGCCTTTACGGCAGCCGAAGTGTTGACGTATGAAATCACTTGATGATCGGGGTGTGCAGCTACATACTTGGCAAACTCGTCGGCCGGACAGCTATCGGCCAATGAGCATCCTGCATTGAGATCGGGCACCAGCACCATCTTGTCGGGACACAGAATCTTGGCTGTTTCGCCCATGAAGTGCACACCGCACACTACCAGTACATCGGACTCTACCTTAGCGGCCCATTGTGCCATGGCCAAACTATCGCCTACGAAATCGGCTAAATCCTGTATATCGCTATGCTGGTAGTAGTGGCCAAGGATGACGGCATTCTTCTCGCGCTTGAGTGCTGCTATCATTTCCACCAATTCTTCTTTGCTATTTGCTGCCACGGGCTCGTCAGCAAATCCCTTGGCTGTCCATTCCGATTTCACCATGTCTTGAATTGCTTTTTCTTTATTCATTCCATCTGCTTTGCACGGCTCATCACCAGTTTCCACAGATTCATAAAATATATTTCTTCTTTTTTATTTTCTAAAAAAATAGATGTGTATATGGTGATTGCCTGTGGATACTGTTTATAAAAAAATGTCCCTAAATTTGCATATTTCACCATACACATTAGGTTTTTCGTTATGAACAAGCTATCCACTGCCGTCAAACTCCGTGATGCTTGAAAACCAATACACATCCGTGAGTTATTAACCGATTGTGTATAACTGTTCACAAAGGGCAAAGTTAATAAATTCGTTCCGAATAACTATGCAAAAATCGGTGAAAAGTGACGTTGAAAAGTCATTATTAAAAAAGGGCTATCTTTTTTGGTGGTTTGATAATCCTGTTTAAATGCGTCAAGCCTTCGAACTTTCCAAATTTAAAGGGATTTTTTTATCAATTATTTTTCCACAGTTTTCCACCGTTGTAACAGAATAGTTGTTAACTTTGTTGGGTGAAAATTTAAGTATGATGAAAAAGCTTAATATATTTGAACTTGATCGCATGCAGTTGGCTGATTATCGTGAGGCCGACAAGATACCTTTCATAGTGGTGCTCGATAATGTGCGTAGTCTGCACAATGTAGGTTCGGTGTTCCGCACATCGGATGCGTATCGTGTGCAGAGCATCTTTCTATGTGGTGTTACTGCTACCCCACCCTCGGCTGAGATACATAAGACCGCCCTTGGTGCCGAGGACTCAGTGGCATGGCAATACTTCAAGGATACGCGCGAGGCTGTGCAGCTTCTCCACGATGAGGGCTACACGGTATTGTCGGTGGAGCAGGTGCAGGGTAGCACAATGCTGCAGGACTTAAAACTCAACAAGGAAAAGAGGTATGCCGTCATCTTAGGCAATGAGGTGAAGGGTGTGCAACAGGAGGTGGTAGACATGAGCGATGGTTGCATCGAGTTGCCGCAATATGGAACCAAGCACTCGCTCAATGTGTCGGTCACGGCAGGTATCGTCATTTGGGAGTTTGCCCGACAATTATTGATTGAATAACTAATAAAATATATAATAAAATGAAAAGAGTATATGATTTCTTGAAGGAGGCCAAAGTGTATTACTTGGCTACGATGGATGGTGATCAGGCCCGTGTGCGTCCGTTCGGTACGGTAGACCTGTTTGACGGCAAGATATATATTATGACCAAGAATGGCAAGAAGGTGTCGGACCAAATGAAGGCCAATCCGAAGGTGGAGCTTACTGCCATGCGTGGGGATGACTGGATACGTATCACCTGCGAGACTTATCTTGAGACACGCCACGAAGCGGTAGTGAGCATGGTGGAGGCACATCCGCACCTGGCACAGTTTTACAGTGCGGATGATCCCAACACGGAAGTATTTTACCTTGCTAATGCTACGGCCATCATCTTCAGCACTACGCCACAACCATTAACTATTCTTTTTTAATGATAAAAGGAGTGGCACGCCACTCCTTTTGTTTTTCTATTATATGAGACTTCTTTGTATATAATGAAATGAATATGTTTTGTGCTCATATACATATCATATAGTAGTGTTTACTTTGCATCGATGCTATTGAGCAACTCCAGTTTTCCATCATCGATGATTTTCATGATGAGTTCGCCAAAGAGTCCGTTGACCCAAGCAAACCACTTACGGGTAAAGTGACTGGCATCATTTACATCGAACGATTCGTGCATAAATCCTGTGCCGCCATCGGTACGTATAAGCATTTCCACACATTGCTTTATCTCGGCATCATCGGTGCTGGTGAGTGCCTTCATGATGATGCTCATAGGCCATGCCATGTCGTAGCCGATGTGGGGGCCTCCGATGCCTTCGCCTGCAGTACCCTTGAAGAAGTAGGGGTTGTTGTCGCTCCACACAAAGCGGCGTGTGTTCTGATAGATGGGGTCGTCAATGGCTACATCACCCAAGTAGGGCATGGCCAAGAGGCTGGGTACATTGGCATCGTCCATGAAGAGGCGGTTACCGAAGCCATCGACCTCGTAGGCATAGATGGTGCCAAATTCGGGGTGCTCATACGTAGCATATTTCTTCAGTGCTGTCTCTACCTCGAGGGCCAAGTCGGTACATTGCTTAGCCAAATCGTCGCGATGGTTAATTTCAGAGAGTATCTCGGCTGCCTTACGGAGCGATGTCACTGCAAAGAAGTTTGAGGGTACGAGGAACTGCAGGATGGTGGCATCATCGGATGGGCGAAAAGCCGATGCTATGAGTCCCACTGGCTTCACGGGGCTACCCTTACCATCGTTTCCCACCGTGTCGAAGGGGCGTGTGGTGTAGCGCATAAATGTGTAGGGTCCCACCCCATTCTTACGCTGCTGCTCGCGGAAGGTCTGCAAGGTAAGTTGGATGCTCTGCAGCCATTCTTCTCCAAAGATGGTATCATCGCCCGAAATCTTCCAATATTGATAGGCTAGGCGTATGGGATAGCAGTGAGAGTCTATCTCCCATTTGCGTTCATGTATGCCGGGCTTCATGGCTGTATAGTCCTTGGCCCATTCGCCCACCTTGTCGGGTTCCTTGTAGAAAGCATTGGCATAGGGGTCCATGATGATGCAGCGGAATTGGCGCAAGATGACACCGGCAATCATGCGGCGTAACGCATCGTCCTCGTTGATAAACCTTAGGTAGGTCCACACCTGAGCACCCGAGTCGCGTAGCCACATGGCAGCAATATCGCCTGTGTATACGAAGGTGTCGCCCTCGCCGTTAGGGTGTATGGTAGTGTCCAGCGTATTGGGCATACAATTAGCAAACATCCATGCCAATTTTTTGTTTTTCAATTGCGTAGTGGTTTCATCAATCTTTGCATCCACCACCTCTGATACAAACAATCGTTGCTCTTTAGCAGGGCGGTTCGATACATATTCCTGTCCGTTGCACGATAGTGATGCTGCCAGCAAGGGCAATAGCATCCATATTCTTATGCTTTGCTTCATTGTGTGTTCCTTTATAGAAAATAGTAACAAATGTCTTTTTATTTCTTCGCCAGCAACTGCTCGCCGTGCGTAGAGGTCTTTATCTGCTTAGGTAGATAAATCTGCTCCACCACTCCATTCTCGTCGATGACAAATGTGGTGCGGAAGGTGCCCATATACTTGCGACCATACATGCTCTTCTCGCCCCATACTCCCATGGCTTCTACTAGTTCGTGCTCGGTATCGGCAATCAGGGTAAAGGGTAATTGGTGCTTGTCGATAAATTTCTGGTGTGATGCTGCACTGTCGACGCTCACCCCTATCACCTCGTAGCCCTGCTCGCGAAGTGCATTATAGTTGTCGCGCAAGCTACAAGCTTCGGCCGTGCAGCCCGATGTGTTATCCTTTGGGAAGAAATAGAGTACCACTTTCTTTCCGCGATAGTTGCTCAGCAACACCTCTTCACCCTTCTCATTCAAACCCAATCTCTCGGGTGCCTTATCTCCTATATTCATAACGATATGATGATTTAATATATTTATATTACTCTACAAAGATATAAAAAATAGGATTAAACGAATGTGCTTTTTTATCAGTTTTTTCGTATCTTCGCGCATTACAATATTATAGACTAATGACTCACAGATTATCTATTATGGAAACATTACAAAACATTATCAATGCTATCAACGATGTGTTATGGACATACATCCTCATAGCCATGCTCATCGGATGTGCTATCTATTTCACTTGGCGCACCCGTGGAGTGCAGTTCGGCAACCTGCGCGAGATGCTGCGCCTCCTCACCGAAGGTGCCCCCAAGAGCAATGATGGCAAGCGTCAGGTATCGTCGTTCCAGGCTTTTGCCGTATCCATTGCCAGTCGTGTGGGTACAGGTAATCTTGCCGGTGTGGCCACTGCTATTGCAGTGGGTGGTGCCGGTGCTGTGTTTTGGATGTGGCTAATCGCCTTGCTAGGTTCGGTCAATGCCTTCGTAGAGTCTACCTTGGCGCAGCTCTATAAACGTAAAGATAAGGACTCATTTATCGGTGGCCCTGCCTACTATATGCAGTATGGCTTGGGCAAGCGATGGATGGGTGTACTTTTTGCCGTACTCATCGCCATCACCTTCGGTTTTGCCTTTAACTCGGTGCAGAGCAATACCATCTGTGCGGCATGGGAACATGCTTTCGGATTCGACCACACCACGATGGGTATCATACTCACCGTGGTAACACTCGTCATTATCTTTGGTGGCATACACCGCATTGCAGCAGTGAGCAGTTGGCTTGTACCCATCATGGCGGTGGGTTATATTATTCTCGCCTTAGGTGTAGTCATCTACAATATTACCGAGATTCCTGCTGTATTGGCACACATCTTCCGCAGTGCTTTCGGATGGGAGCAGGCTATTGGTGGTGGCATGGGAGCAGCCGTGATGCAGGGTATCAAGCGCGGACTCTTCAGCAACGAAGCAGGTATGGGTTCGGCGCCCAACGTAGCCGCTACGGCTACCGTATCGCACCCCGTGAAGCAGGGCTTCATCCAAGCCCTCGGCGTCTTTACCGATACATTGATAATCTGCACTTGCACAGCCTTCATTATTTTGGTGAGTAATTCTTCGGCAGATGCGTCGCTCAATGGCATACAGCTCACTCAAGCAGCCTTCACCGAGCAGGTAGGTAGCCTTGGCTCCGTGTTCGTAGCCATTGCCATCTTGCTCTTTGCCTTTAGCAGTATTCTGGGTAATTATTATTATGGCGAATCAAACATACGTTTCATCTCACGTCGCCCCATATACCTTTGGATCTACCGCGTACTTGTAGGTGCTATGGTAATGTGTGGTGCGGTGATGAGTCTCGATCTTGCTTGGAGCTTTGCCGATGTCACCATGGGATTGATGACTATCTGCAACCTCATCGCCATTGTGCTTCTTTCTCGCCAGGCGCTTTGGCTATTGCGCGACTATACCGCTAAGAAGCGCAAGGGAATCAGTAGTCCTACCTTCCGTAAGGAAGAAATGCCCGAGGAGATGCGCCGCGACATAGAGTGCTGGGAGTAATTTTCGAGCCTACGATAAAGAATTATCACGCCTATGATAAAATATTTTCATGGGCGTGATAATTTTTTGTCAAAGGTTTGAAATATCTCGATAAAGCTCTGTTCGGTGACGAATGGTTTTACTCCTTCTCTCCCGTCAGTTCCTCTATCTGCTCGATGACTTCGCTGACTGCATATTGTCCTTTGCGGTAGATGGTTAAACCTATGGTTCCTCCTATGACTCCACCAATGAGACCTCCGATAAGAACATTTTTTGCAAAAAATCCTGCTGCTGTGGTGGCTTCGTAAACAAACCACGGCAACCATATACATAGGAATGGTATACTGAACCAATGCCATTGACGAGAGAGTTGCTTGTAGCGGTTGAGTTTACGGGCCTCGTCTATCAGGTTACCACTGACGTAGTTTTGCGTACTCAGCAGTTGGTTGCAATAGATCTCGTATGCTACAGCTATGAATAGGAACGCGATAGTGACTCCCATGAACCATATAGAGTGGAAATCAAAGATTGGATTTGCCCAAAGGGGACAGACTCCTATTACTACGGCACACATAATATATGATCTCCGCTTCACCGCCTTCAACTTATCGCGCATACTTGCACGGATAAGTTTTTCGTTGACGATGGTCTCCTTCTCCAGTTTGCGGCGTAGGAGTGCTATTTGTTCCTTCATCTCATTCAGTTCGATAGTATTGAGAGTTTCTTCCATAAGGCTTGATGTTTATTGGTTCGACATTTGTTTGAGTTGCTCTTTTATGCGGTAGAGGCGCACCGATACGTTCTTCACTGTGATGCCCACGATGGCGGCAATCTCTTCGTAGCTCATGTTCTCGAGCCAAAGCAATACGATGGCGCGGTCGAAGGGTTTGAGCTGGTGGATGCGTTTGTAGAGCATCTGTATCTGGCGCGTGTCCTCGTCCTTGTCCTCAAAGAGGTTGATGTCCATGGTCAAGGGCACCGTGTCCTGCTTCTTCTTCTTACGGTCCGAGGAGATGCAAGTGTTCAGGCTCACGCGGTAGACCCATGTATCCATCTTGCTCTCTCCGCGAAACTGACTTAGTCCGCTCCATAGATTGATGAGCACCTCTTGGAAGAGGTCGTTCACCTCGTCGGCATCATTGGCAAACATGTAGCACAC
>JAZRDT010000120.1:0-9390 GCA_045660385.1 Bacteroidaceae bacterium
GAGGTGGTATGACTTCTGTAAGAGATACCCCCTCCGCTGCGCTCCCTACCGGGTCCTCCGTCGTGCAGAGCACTGCACTCCCCTCGCTCGGCACGGCTTGGCATTTAGCCAACCCTCTATAGACCTTGCTACGCCCCCTAACCTAGGGGGACAATCCTAGAGACTTGGACAACAGCTATATTATTACCATATTTTTTACAGCGAGTGAATGTGCCTTCGCGGTTTACCACAGAGTACGAATAAACGAGCAAGGGGAACAAATTCTTAGTATAAAAATAGGAGAATCCAAAGTTTTTTTCGTAATTTGCACCGTTTTAGTGTTGAAACCAATGAAAGCGACTACCAAATCATATCTTTTCATAGCTGCAGTGTTTGTTGCGGCGACTGTCATCATCAGTTTTTTTCTCCCTCGCCAAACGGCTATCGGACTTGATTTTTCTGAGGGCAAGCCTTGGAAATTCGAGCAGTTGACTGCACCATTCAGTTTTGCGGTATATAAGAGCGAACGCGTCCTGCAGGAGGAACGAGCAGAGATTATGTCGGCTCAGCGTCCCTACTATGTATTGGAAGAGAATAAAGGTGCTGATGCGCTTGAAGCCTATGAAGCGGCTTATAGGAAGGAGTTATATCTGTTGGTGGGTCCCATGCTCAACCGTCAGATCAATGCCAAGTTGACCGAACTATATGGTGCCGGCATCATTGGTAGTGGTGACCTCAAGCGTTTGCAGGCCGACAGTATCAGCACCATCATGCTGATCAGACACAATGTCGCTTCACCTAAACCTGTTGGCGAACTTTACACCGTGCAGCAAGCCTATGAGATGCTTATGGCTATCGATTCTACCCTTTGGGGGCGTCATGCATTGCAGAGCAGCAATCTGAACGATTATATACAGCCTAACCTGAGGTACGATGCCATCAAGTCAGAGGCTGCGCTCAATGAGGCATTAGAGACCATCTCGCTTACGAGTAAGGTGATTCAGAAAGACCAAAAGATTATCGGAACAGGTGATATGGTCGATGAAGAGCATTATCAAACCCTGCTTTCATATCAGCACGAGTTGAACAAGCGCATTGATGAACGTGGTGTGCAGATGACCTTTGTCGGGCAAGTACTCCTTGTGCTGCTCCTTGTTGGTGCTTATGTAATGTACTTGGTCAACTATCGTCGTGCTTATCTCTTCGAGAGAAACAAACTATTGTTCCTTGTGACACAGCTGACGTTATATCCCATCATCGCTTCGTGGATTCTTGAGGCGGGCGACGGACTTATGATTATTCCCTTGGCAATGGCGCCGGTGATGATCAACATCTTCCTCGATGCGCGCACCGCATTTATCACACACACTATCATCACGCTCATTATTTCACTCATCGTACCCGACCCGTTTGTCTTTGTGCTGTTGCAGTTTACAGCTGGTATAGCTGCCATTTACTCGCTCACCGAACTTACTGCCCGCTCGCAGATATTTCGAGTAGCCTTGGTGGTGGTCATATGTTATAGCCTCGTGTTCTTTGGGTATGAACTCATCACACGCAGCGCATTGAATCTGTTTGATAAACGTATGTATATCAACTTTTTACTCAACGGTGTATTGCTTCTATTTACCTATCCGCTGATGCTTCTTTATGAGAAACTGTTCCGCTTCACTTCCGATGTGACGTTGATGGAGTTGTCAAATTTCAACATGAAGCTTTTGCGTCAATTGTCGGAAAATGCTCCTGGAACCTTTCAGCATTCAATACAAGTATCTAATCTTGCTGCAGCTGCAGCCAATAAGGTAGGGGCCAGCAGTCTGTTAGTGCGCACAGGAGCCATGTACCATGATATCGGAAAGTTGGAGAATCCCATTTTTTTCACCGAGAACCAAGGTAACACTAATCCGCATGCTTGCCTTCCCTACGAACAAAGTGCCAAGATTATTATCAATCACGTGCACGATGGCTTGCGTCTGGCCGAAAAACATAATTTGCCTGCTGCCATCAGGGACTTCATAGCTACACACCACGGCTGCAGCAAGGCGAAGTATTTCTATATATCATACAAGAATGAGCATCCGGGCGAGGAGGTCGACGAGGGCCTCTTCACCTATCCGGGGCCTGCGCCTCATAGCATGGAAACTGCAATTCTCATGATGGCCGATGCTGTAGAAGCCGCTTCACGCAGTCTGCCCGAGTATACCGAAGAAAGCATTAGCAACCTCATCGACCGCATCATCGATGGTCAAGTGAAGGAGGGGCATTTCAACAATTGCCCCATCACCTTTAAGGATATCACCGATATCAAGACGGTGTTTAGGGAGAAGTTGCGCACTGTTTATCACACACGCATCAGTTACCCTGAATTGAAGCGATAATGCCTCGTTCCCGTATTTTTTGGTGCATATTGGGTGTGCAAATGTAAAAATATCAAAAAAGAAATCCAAGAATCCGTTAACATTCAGATAAAAAGCGTAAATTTGCCCGTTTTTTGAAATAACGGATATAAAATTATGGACAAATTTAGCTACGGACTCGGACTTGGCATTGGTCAGCAGCTGCTCTCTATGGGCGCAGCCGTGAATGTTGACGATTTCGCTCAAGCAATCCGCGATGTATTGGAAGGTAAAGAGACTGCGCTCAGCTTTGCTGAAGCACAGCAGATTGTAAACTCACATTTCGCTGAGATGGAGAAGCAGGCTCACGCGGCTGCTATCGAGCAGGGTGAGATGTTCTTGAAGATGAATAGGGAACGTCCTGGTGTAGTGACTCTTCCCAGTGGCTTGCAGTACGAGGTATTGCAGTCGGGTACAGGTCGCAAGCCCAAGGCTACCGACAAGGTGCGTTGTCACTACGAAGGCCGCTTGGTTGATGGCACACTCTTCGATAGCTCAGTACAACGTGGCGAACCTGCCGTGTTCGGTGTGAACCAAGTGATTGCAGGATGGGTTGAAGCATTGCAACTCATGAGCGAGGGTGACAAGTGGAAACTCTATATCCCCTACAACCTCGGTTATGGTGAGCAGGGCGCAGGTGGTGCTATCCCTCCCTATAGCACATTGGTGTTCGAGGTGGAATTATTGGAAGTATTATAATCATTAATTAGAATAGAAAAAACATGAAGAAAAACATTTTTTCAGTAGCTGCGGTCCTCGTTGCAGGTCTCTTCGCAAGCTGCACTGTTTCGGCTCCTAAGGCTAGCCTCAAGGGTGCAAGCCAGGCCGATTCACTCTCTTACGCTATTGGCGTAGTACAGTCACAAGGTTTGAAGGATTATGTTGTAATGCGCATGGGCGTTGACACTACCTACATGGACCAGTTCGTTGCTGGTTTGTGCGATGGCGTTGAGGCCGATGGTAAGCAGAGTGCTTACTATGCCGGTATTCAGATTGGCCAGCAGGAGGCTACACAGGTTCTGCCTGGTCTCGCAGGCGAGGTGCTCGGTGATGGCGAACTTAACAAGAAGGAGTATACCGCAGGTTTTGTAGCAGGTGTTACCGAGAAGGGTCAGAAGATGGAACCCGCTGTGGCTCAGGAGACCGCTATGCGTCTCATGGAAAGTCTCAAGGAGACTGCCGACTCTACAGCCGACCTTAAGGCTCAGATCGACACCTTCTCATATGCAGTAGGTTTGGCTCGCACACAGGGCTTGAAGGAGTATGCTATGTTCCGTCTGGGTGTTGACTCAGCTCACTATGCTGGTACCTTTGCCAAGGGTGTGACTGAGGGCTTCAACCTCGGTGAGAATGCCAAGAAGGGTGCATTCCTCGCAGGTGTACAGATTGGTCAGCAGCTCGCTGGTCAGATGATTCCCGGTATCACCATGGAGGTGTTTGGCGAGAATGGTGAGCTCAACAAGGACTTCTTCATGGCTGGTTTCGTAGCAGGTGTTACAGGCGAGGGCCTTTACTTCGATGCTATGCAGGCAAACCAGTTGGCTATGCGCCTCATGGAGGAGATCAAGAGCGAGCGTATGGATGCTGAATTTGGCGATTATAAGGCTGAGTGTGTTGCTTTCCTTGATTCTATCGCTCAGACAGAAGGTGTAGTGAAGACTGCCAGCGGCCTTTGCTACAAGGTAATCACCAAGGGTGAGGGCGCTATCCCCGCAGCTACCGACAAGGTGAAGGTACACTACCGCGGTACACTCATCAATGGTGAGGAGTTCGATAGCTCATACAGCCGTGGTGAGGCTGCTGAGTTTGGTGTGAACCAGGTTATCGCAGGCTGGACCGAGGCGCTCACTCTCATGCCTGTAGGTTCTAAGTGGGAGCTCTACATTCCCCAGGAACTTGCTTATGGTAGCCGCGATATGGGCCAAATCAAGCCCTACTCAACCCTCGTGTTTGAGGTTGAACTTCTTGATATTGTAGCCGAGTAAGTCATCGCATTTCCAACTGAATATGGTGGATGTCGCGTGTCGCGACTCCCAAGACTTGTCAAGAGCTGTATCTTAAGATGCAGCTCTTGTACTTTATTCCGTTATTCTGTCCGTATTGTGTAGTATGTTTAACAACATCTCAATGCGGTTTTTTATGATTGCATGTGCGAAGCTCGAAACAAATTTGTAAATTTGCTGCATCTATGTTTGTCCAATACATAAAAACACATGAAACAATTGAAAAGAATATGGCTTGCCGGTGGCGCTGTGATGTGCGCCTTGATGGCATCGTCGCAGTCGTTTACAGCTTATACCACTATTGAGAGTGAAATATGGTCGGTGGGTAAAACTTCGCTGAAAGGTAGGCCTGCGGGTGAACTGCTCGTTGAGGTGCGAGATGACGAGACGGGTGTTGTGTTCCATGCTTGGGGTACCACCTTCAATGAACTGGATTGGGATGCTTATAACTTGCTCACACGCGACGAGCAGGACGAGATAATGCACAACCTATATGCCCCCGATGGAGACTTGCGGTTTACCCATGGTCGTGTATCGATGAATGCCAATGATTATGCGCGTTCATGGTATAGCTGTAGCGAGGTATCTGGCGATTTCGAACTGAGACATTTCAATATTGAGCGCGACAAGCGCAACATCATACCCCTTGCCCGTGCAGCACAGAAGTATTGTCCCGAACTTCAACTGTTTATGAGCCCATGGTCGCCTCCGACTTGGATGAAGATCAACCAGGACTATCCCGTATTGTCAAGCAAATACAATAATCAGGATCCCCGCCAGGACTATGTACTCTATATGGACGATGGCAAGGCGGTAGACCCCGATGAAATGAAACTCTTGGGAGCCCGTGGAGGGGTGTTCCCCCATCGATTGGCCTTGCAGGATTATTTCATTCAAGACCCGCGCTATCTGCAGTGTTATGCCGATATGTTCTGTCGTTTCATTGAACTCTACGCTGAACAGGGGCTTCCCATTACGAAGGTGATGTATCAGAACGAGGCATACTCTTATACTCCCTATCCGGGATGCGCATGGACAGCCGAGGGTACCCTGCGGTTCAATAATGAATATTTGGCGCCCACTCTTGCTGCGAAACACCCCGAGGTGGAACTTTGGATTGGTACGTTCAACACCAATCGTCTCGACTATGTGCAGAAGATCCTTGACGATTCCACTTTACAGAAGAACATCAAGGGTGTAGGTACCCAATGGGAATGCCGGTACAATCTTCCCGAGCTGCGCAAGCGTTATCCCAATCTCCGTTTCATGCAGTCGGAAAGCGAGTGTGGAAACGGCAGTATGGATTGGCGTGCTGGTGAACATACATTCATGCTCATAGCCGATAACCTGGGTAACGGTTGCGACGAATATTACAATTGGAATTTTATCTTACAGGACAATGGCTCTTCATCGTGGGGCTGGACCCAGAATGCTCTTATTCAAGTCAATAGCGCGACGCGCGAGATGCGGTACACCCCTGAGTACTACGCCTACAAGCATTTCAGTCATTTCGTGGCCAAGGGTACTGAGATGGTGGGCTATAGTGGTCGTCAGCATGCCGACACTCCTGTGGTGGTATTTAAGAATGAGAATGGATACATCGTTGCTGCGGGAAACTTTGCTGATGACGCAACGACGGTGTGCGTGAAGATTGGCGACAAATACCTCAACATGCGTCTTCCCGCGCATTCATTCAACACTTTCGTGGAACGCTGATATATTCATGATAGCAGTTCCAATTTTGTAGAAAGATAATGAATTGAACAATTGTTACTAAAAGATAAACCCTTGCAAAACTTGCAAGGGTTCTTTAATGAAAGAAGGAACCTCAGTTTTTGCTGAAGTTCCTTCTTCGTACCCAGACCCGGGGTCGAACCGGGATGGGTTGCCCCACTGGTGTTTGAGACCAGCGCGTCTACCGATTCCGCCATCTGGGCGTCATTGCTGACGAATTCGGGTGCAAAGGTACGCTTTTTTTTTGAATCTGCAAGCACTTAGCATATTTTTTCTAATTTTTTTGTCTAAGATGGGGGTTATAGACGGAAAAAGTGAGGGGGTATGTTGCTTTTGCGATAACTTTCCGTAACTTTGTAAACAGATTAATTGTAATAACATGATACACACAACTTCACCGAAGGGATGGATAGCTTCTATCCTGTTTTTCATAGCTATGCCCCTTGCGGCAAGCGCTCAAGATGCCGATATTGAAACTTTTCGTACATGGGCGATGACTCCTCCGATGGGATGGAATTCGTGGGATTGCTACTATAGTTCAGCCAATGAAAAGATTGTGATGGATAATGCCCAGTATATTGTTGATAACAACCTCGATGAATATGGTTGGGAATATGTAGTGCTGGATATCCGATGGTATGCCGACCACCCCAGTTTGGGTGGCGGATGGTATAACCAACGGGGCGACCAATCGTGTCGGCTCGATGAGTACGGACGGTATGTGCCATCGCCTTCGCGCTTCCCCTCCTGCATGGTCGATGGAGTGAACTTGGGTTTCAAGGCCATGGCCGACTCCATACACCGCATGGGACTGAAGTTTGGCATACACATCATGCGCGGACTCCCCAAGTACATACTCGACAATCCTTCGGCATATAAACTCAAAGGCAGTGAGGGTACGCCGTGGAACCGCGTATATAAGAGCACTACGCCCGAGTGCACTTGGCTGCAGGATAACTTGACGATACAGAACAACGAATATGGCCAATTGTATTACAACAGCCTCTTTGACCTCTATGCCGAGTGGGGTGTCGATTTTATCAAGATCGACGACCTCAGCCGCCCCTTCTATACCGATGAGATACGCATGATACGCAAGGCTATCGACCAGACGGGCCGCCCGATAGTGCTCTCGCTCAGTCCGGGAAAGACCCACTTCCAGTATGCGCAGGACTGTCTCGACAATGCCAACATGTGGCGCATGATGGACGACCTATGGGATACGTGGAGCGGTGTAGACCTCGTGTTCCGTGAGGCGGCTGAATGGAGCCAGTATGCGCGTCCGGGTAACTATGCCGACTGCGATATGCTCCCCTTAGGACACATAGCAGCCACTGTGGGTGACCCGGGATATTGCAATGCCGATGCAGGACATCGCACCAATCTTACCCACGACGAGCAATATACGGTGATGACGCTGTGGGGTATATGCCACTCGCCGCTCTTCTTTGGCGGCGACATGCCCAAGAATGATGAGTTCACCCTCTCGCTACTCACCAATGAGGAGTATCACCAAATGCATAAGTATGGCCAAGATGCCCACGAGGTGCTCAATGACGAAGATCGCGGCCACACCATTTGGACCAGCCTCGACCCCGCCACTGGTAATCGCTACTTGGCATTGTTCAATCGCGGCAACATCCGTTGGGTCAAGGGAAACAAGGCCTTATATTGTAGCGAAACTGTGGCCTACACCACCGATGGCCATGCCGTTGAGGTCGATATCGAGTGGCCTAGTGGAAGCAAAGAACTTGTGTTGGTGGTCGATGATGGTGGCGACAACTACAATTACGACCATGGTGATTGGCTCAACCCCACGCTGGTGTTGGCCGATGGAACCGAGGTTCCACTCACAGGCAAGCACCTTATACGCACTTACACAGCTTCTTACTTCAACCGCGTATACGAGAATCGCAATGTAGATCATGGTGGTGCCATGAAGGTGATGGGCAAGAGTTATGCTCGCGGCTTCTCTACCGATGCCAATGCTGCTCTCTTCTTCTCCATCCCTGATACGCTCGATGTGGTGCGTTTCAAGGCCATGGCAGCTGCCGACGACAGTGGTATAGGGCAGACAGGGGCTACCACTACGCTCCGCTTTATGGTGTTCGACCAAAACCCTCTTACCAGCGAGACCGAGGGCTATGTGGCTCGCACCGGACTTATTTCCCGCACTGGACAAAAGTCGGCAATGCTCGAAGGCGACATAACAGGAGCGCAGCAGCTCATCATCAAGGTGAGCAATGCCGGCGACGGTTTCGCCTATGACCGTGCCGACCTTATCAATCCCGTACTCATCGATTCCGATGGCAATGAAACCTCGCTCACCACCCTGCAAGCTGCCTCTTACACATCAGAGTGGGGTAGTCTGCACATCAATAGCAATGTCGAGGGCGGAGCGCTCACGGTCGAAGGCAAGAGATACTCTATAGGTCTCGGATTGAATGCCGAGTGTACCCTTATCTACGACCTTCCCAAGGGGCATCGCTATGTACGTTTCAGCGCTTTATGCGGTTACGACTCCAGTTGCGACCGCGACAATCCCTCTTCGTCGGGCACCACGATGGAGTTTGTGCTCTCCCTTTCTCAGCCGACCTCATCGGTCATTGACTTCGATCTCACTACATTGGGCTATGATGCCCGGGAGGAGGTACCCCTCTACGATATTTGGGCTAAGGAGGGTGCCGGAGCAGTTCGTGGTACGCTCAGCGTCGAGGTGCCCAAGCATGGGGTCAAACTCTACCGCCTTGGTAACCATCTGGGCAATGACATAGTGCCGCCAGCTGAGTCTGGGCAGCATCCGCACGCGAATACTGTTACCACATTGCAAGGCGTGAGGCTGCATGAGCCCATCGAAACACTTCCAACGGGAATCTATATTGTGGGCGACAAGAAGGTGAGGGTAGAGTAAACCTCCTCGCTCGGTATTTTTGTCAAATGAGGCGCTGGTGTGTAAAAACTTACGTTTTTGCCTTGTTTATTGCATCTTTTTAACTAAATTTGCCAATAATCGAATACTATAAATATTTATTAATAACTTAATTCATTAAAAACTAAACATTTATGTGGTTAATTGATTCATCCATCGGAAGAAAGTTGGTGATGAGCGTTTCAGGACTTGGCCTCATCCTTTTCTTGACATTTCACATGGCAATGAATGCTGTTGCACTCTTCTCTGGCGAGGGGTACAACATGGTGTGTGAGTTTTTGGGAGCAAACTGGTATGCCCTCGTGGCTACTGTCGGTTTGGCAGCTCTCGTAGTGGTTCACATTGTGTA
>JAZRDT010000121.1:0-33991 GCA_045660385.1 Bacteroidaceae bacterium
GGGTTATTAAAGGATTGTTAAACTGACGCGGCGACCCAATCCTTCGAAGATTCTAAACAGCGTACCTAACTGTATGTCTGCCTTTCCATTTTCAAGGCGAGAGATGTAGGTCTTCTTCGTTCCAATCTTCTCAGCCAGTTCCTCTTGCGTGAGTCCTGCGCGTTTGCGCTCCTCCTTGAGTGTCTGGGCAAGGCAAAAAGCCTCAGTCTCACGGTCGAACTCTTCGCGTGTTTCGCTGCCTACTTTACCGAACTCTACATCCAGTAATTCATCGAGGCTACTGCAATTCATCAAGGCATTTTCTTTTGACTTATCCATAACTATTTGTTGTTAAAATATTCTTTCATTAGCCGTTCGGCCTTGTCAATCTCGCTTGTGGGCGTCTTCTGTGTCTTTTTCTGAAAGCCGTTGAAAAGAATTACCAATGAGCCTTCGTCAAAACAACAGAATACTCGATAGATGTTACCAGCATACTCGACACGGATTTCATACAGCCCCTTTTTGCCCTCTATGCTCTTCAGTATCGAGACTGGCAATCGGTCTATCGTCTGAATCCAAACCAAAGTTTGCGCTATCTTACGCCTTACTTTATCGCTCTGCGCTACGAAGAACTCGTTAAAATAGTGCTTGTAAAACTTGATTTCACGCTTAGCCATAAACTCTATCGCTATTAATTCAATGGCAAAGTTAACGAAAAAGTTTACTTCTGCAAAGGAATTATCTATTTTTCTTCCCCCAAGCAAGACTGAAACACCTCCGCCACCGCCCTCATCCGCTCGTATGCCCAGCGCTTGGTGCCGTAGGCGGCATCGTAGCGCCAGTCACGGAAGGGACGTGCGTAGAGCGTCTGCGATATGTGGCGTATGGTCTCCACATCGGGCATAATGCGAAATCCGCCCGGTGGAGCCACCGAACGGATATAATCGACAAAGCCTGCATAGCCCAGCGAGGCATCGTACCACCCCTCATCGACCAACACCCTATACACCGCCTGCCAGTGCACCCACGCGGCTCGCGGATGGCTCGTCATCACCCTCACAGGTGACGACATCAAGGCTGCCCAACGGATAAACGCCCACCAGAGTTATAAGGAGTAGGTGAAAAAGTTGTGACGCGCCTAACATGCTCTGCTACTGTTAGATAGGTCTGTCTGCGTCACATGTGACACTTGTTTGCATAGATCTTTTAAATACCAAAAATAAATAATTATGTAACTACACGCATGTTACATAATTATTTATTTTCCTTTTATATAAGTTCGTATATTTTGCTGTCACATGTGACGCAAAGCAATGCAGTACGCAGAAAATCAGCTTGTAAAGTGCGTCACAACTTTTTGCTTATTTCGCCCGCAGCGCAGGGCTGGATTTGGCGGATGTCATTCAAATTATACCCCAAGGGGGGTAATGAAGATGTAAAAAGCATTTTTTATACCCGACAAGGTGTAAAATCAAATAAAATTATTATCTTTGCCCCCGAAAGGGTATAAAATTGCAACAATATGGAGCAGACAACATTGTCAAGATATGTGAAGATGATGCGCAAGCGGTATAATCTGACACAGATGGAACTGTCCGAGAAGTCGGGCGTAGGTTTGCGATTCGTTCGCGAACTTGAGCAAGGGAAGCAAACGCTTCGCCTCGATAAGGTGAACCAGATACTGAACCTATTTGGCGATGAGGTAGGTGCCGTGCCAATGAATAAGTTAGATGAACAATGAAACAGGCGGTGGTATGGTGTCGGGGAAGAAGAGCCGGCACACTAATAGAAGATGAGAATGGCTACACCTTTGTGTATGATGCCGATTATCTATCTTTGGCCGATGCGGAGGCCGTGAGTCTCACTTTGCCATTAAGTCAAGAATCTTATCACGACAAGGTGTTGTTTCCCTTCTTTGACGGATTGATACCCGAGGGATGGCTATTGGATATTGCTGGGAAGAACTGGAAGATTGATGTTCGTGACCGAATGTCCTTGTTGCTGGCTTGCTGCAAGGATTGTATCGGTGCGGTAGGTATAGAACCTCTAATAAAGGAAGGAGAGTAGGCTTATGGCAAAGTGTCTCTATTGTTATAAAGAGTTGGGTGAAGGAGAAAAGGATTTCCACAAGGCTTGCTCGAAGAAGATGTTTGGTACACACGATGTGCCCGAACTGCCATACACGCGCGAGAATCTTTCTGACCTTGCCCAGCAGGTGATACGCAGCCAAACGACGCTGACTGGCGTACAGGCAAAGTTGTCGTTGGACATCAATAAGGCGGATGCCGGTGGCGCAAACCGCTTTACCATAGTAGGCCTATGGGGGCGGTACATACTAAAACCTCAAACAGACTTGTTCCCCTGCTTGCCCGAAGTGGAGGACCTGACCATGCATCTTGCCGAACTGGCAAAGATGAAAGTGGTGCCTCACAGCCTCGTGCGCTTTGCTGATGGTGAGTTGTGCTACATCACCCGACGCATCGACCGAACGGGAAAGGGTGAAAAGTTGCCGATGGAGGATATGTGCCAGCTGACTGAGCGGCTGACCGAGCACAAATACAAAGGATCATACGAGCAGGTTGCCAAGGCGATACAGCGCTTTTCGTCTGTGCCCAAGCTAGACTTGGTAAACTACTGGGAGCAGGTGGTATTCTCTTGGGTGACAGGCAACGCAGACATGCACCTAAAGAACTTCTCACTATATAGCCAAGTTAGAGGAGACTATGTGTTGACACCAGCCTACGATATGCTGTCTACTGCATTGGTCATGCCCGAAGATACCGAAGAGTTGGCGCTCACCCTTAATGGGAAGAAGAGGAAACTCAAGAAGACCGATTTCATCACCTCTATGCAAGCGTCAGGATTAGATGACAAGGTGATAGAGAATGTTTTCAATCGCTTTCAGCGAGTCAAGGATAAGTGGTTCTCATTCATCGATACCGCTTTCTTGCCCGATACAATGAAAGAAAAGTACAAGGGTATCATTGAGGAGAAGCTGAGATTGCTGATGTAACCGCACCCTCGGCACGCGGCTATACATACCTGCATGGTACTACAACCTGATGGATCACCCCGAAGCACATCGTGAAGGACTCGACCTAGCGGATGTGGTGATGGGTGATGTTTTCTGCCTAAACATGCCGTAAGTTACGGAAATATGCATATATTTGTAGTCTATTTTGAATGTTTGCATAATTTTAATCTTTACGATATGAAGAAGCTATTTACCTTAATCGGTGCCTTGCTGCTATGGCAGTCTGTAGCGGTGGCACAAAATTATTTGCACATCTGGACGGGCGACTCGACCAAGATTGTGCCTGTGGCCGCACTGGATAGTGTGACGTTTCGGGATGCTAAATTTTATGATGCTGACTTCTCCAATGTTGACGGCTTACGCTTCAGTGGTAACGTGACGGACTACTGGGGAGATAAACACTCATTTGATGTCACCCTTGCGCAGGGCGAAGGCACTACCGTGTATATACGGAATCTGGATCCCTACTTTGCACAATATGGCTATACGGCAGAGAATGGAGCCAATATCCTTGTAGGTGAACTGGTGGTTGCAGCGGACGGGAATTCGGCAAATATTACTTGCCCACCGGGTCAAACTATCGGGTACCAGGATTGTGTGTTCGTTAATCCTTTGGGAGGGGAAACCATCAGCTTTACATTGGCTGAGGGAACGCTCACGTGCGAAACCGGCTATGGCGTATGCACCGCTGAGGGAGGATACTATTCAGCATTCAATCCCTTTACGTTGAATGCAGTCAGCGGCACACGTGCTCCTGCGCTCGTACGTAAAGCAGCATCGCATCCTACACTGCATGCACCACAACGATTGTTGGAACGCACCAGCAAACAAGAGGACAAGCAGGAGGCAATGCAGCCGATGCTCTGTCCCGAAGATGTGACGATAGACTAACGAAACTATAACAAAGAATGATTATGAAACGCAAAATATTTATCGCAGCCCTCTGCCTTGTGGCAGCTACGGGCTTGCAGGCTCAGGTGCTGATACAGCAGAACGGTGAGAGAGTCAACTTTAGTGATAACAAGTTGGTGAAGATTGTGTTCGACAGCTATTCACGTGAACATAATGGCGAGGATATCCTCTTTGTCTACGAGTCGGGCGATACCGCCACCTTTGATATGGATGCCGTCTATGTGATGGGCTTCGCCGAAGACTTTACTCGCATCGACGAGGTGAAGGAGCAGGGCGAAGCTGCCATCGTATACGATGCCGCTACGGCAACCATACATATTGTAAATGCAGAGGAGGAGGGTGTCATCCGCCTTTACAATGCCGAAGGACGCCAGGTGAAGAAGGCTGCCGGATATACACTGGCACTGCCCGAATTGGAAGCCGGACTCTATGTAGTGAGCTATAATGAGAAGTTGAACGCTAAAATCGTGAAGAAATGATGAACGCTATATATAATAAGGTAAAGCGCGTGGCTGCGCTTGCCCTCGCTGCCACCCTGCTGGCACCAGCAGCACATGCACAGGAGGCTTTGCACCTGTTCTACAAGAACGGCAAGCGTGAGATGATAGGAATCACGCCCGATACGAAGGTGGAGTTCTACAAGAAGCCGTATATGGACGTACAATGGGTGTCAAGTACTCCTGATACCATACACCTGTCGGCAAGCTCGGGAAGATCGATGGATTTAGGATATGTGTACTATAACGTGGATTGGAGTATTTCGGTAGACCAAGACTGGCTGCTTGCAAGAAAAGGCAACTCTCCGTGGGGAAACGGTGATGGCATACAGCAAGACTACTTTATAGTGTATGCTCAGGCCAACGCGTCTGACAAACCGCGCGAAGGCAAGGTGACGGTGACCTCCTCTAGGGGTGGAATTTCAAAGGATCTCGTGGTGGTGCAGCATCCTTACATGCTGACGTTGGATTATCGCCATATGCAAGAGAACTATGAAACCGCTGTAATAGCCAAGAGTGAAGAGCTAGCTTGGACTGATACCATATACTATGCAGAGGTTTATCCCAATCATGGCGTAAAACTGTTGAGCTATCCCGATTGGATGGAGATGGTTTATAAGGTCGATGGCGATGATTACTGCAAATTTGAGGATATCCTGAAGGTGGAGAGTGCACAATCTGCAGGAGAGAGTAAATCTACTTATGCTCGCTTCCGTTTCACTCCGAACGAATCACCGGAGGCCCGCACAGGTAACATCATCTTCGAAGGCAATGGGCAGACAGCTGTGTTTACCGTGACGCAGAAGGGACTGAACGAAGAGACCATCGTGGACTATGCTACGAACCTCTTCAAGAAACTGTATGAGTTCGGTGTAGGAGGTATGAGTAGCAGACAAAGCGACTTCGGCTACCCCTCGCTGATGCTTGCCATGGAGTCTCGCGGAACGGATCTTGTGTCGGAGAAATCGGGCTATAATTGGTTTAATAACCAGATGGGGTATGGAGATTTGCAGAGCAGCTATTACTTCACCTCAATGCATTGGAATGCCATGTATAATCCTATCATGGCTGCCAACAAGGTATGGCAGGATTTTGGTGAACGTAGTAATGAATCGCTGTTCCAATTCTATTTGGCACAGGCCAGTGCCTTGCGTGCCTTCAACTACTTCTATCTGGCACAACTCTATCAGCAGACTTACGTGGGCAATGAAGATCAGCCCTGCGTGCCCATCATATCAGGTGTGGATATGTATACTGTAGCTCAGGAGCAACGCCCCCGCGCTACGGTACGTGAGGTGTATGACTACATCCTCCAAGACCTGGATATGGCAGAGCACCTGCTATCTGAGACTGCTGTAACGAATGTCGGCAAGCATCTGATGACCCGACAGGTGATTAACGGACTCCGTGCCCGCGTCTATATGGTGATGAACGAATGGGAGAAAGCTGCCGAGTATGCGCAACGCGTCATCGATTCCGGCATGGCTAAACCTTACAGCATGGATGAGGTGAGCCGTCCTACCTTCAACGATATTAACCATAGCGCTTGGCTGTGGGGTATTGATACAGAGGAGACAGACAATGTCGTTCTCTCTGGTCTCTGTAACTGGCCGTCACATATGGGCTCGTTCTCCTACGGCTATGCCCAGTTTGGCGTATGGCGTAAGGTGAGTCAGTTGCTTTACCAAGCTATCCCCTCTACCGACGTGCGCAAGGGTTGGTTCCTTGATGCAAACCGCGTTTCGGGAAATCTGAACGATGAGCAGCGTAACTATGTGGCGCAATATGGTATGCCTGCATATACACAGGTTAAGTTTGCTCCTGAGAATGGTGTCACGATTGGCACACAAGAGGTTGCGGGCAATGGAGCGGATATCCCATTGATGCGTATCGAAGAGATGCATCTCATCCTTGCCGAGGCACAGGCTCGGATGGGCGATGTGAATGCTAGTGCTGCTACCCTGCAAAACTTTATCGCCAACTATCGCGATCCGGCATACATTTGCACTGCCACCACTGCTGAGGATATGCAAAATGCCGTTTGGATGCAGCGTCGTATCGAGCTCTGGGGTGAGGGACACTCATATTTCGACCTCATGCGTATGAAGAAAGGCGTTGATCGTCGCGGTGCAGGATTCTCTGCGGAGTATGTGTATAACATCCCGGCTGGTGACGCTGCACTCATCTATCCCATTCCGGCGAGTCAGATGAATAACAATATGAACTTGATACAGAACCCTGAAGCAGAAATTCCTGTTGCAGTGAAGGATGAGTCTGAATCACACTCTTACAAATCGTACTGCAGCGGTGTGTTTGCCAGCGGTTTGTTTGGTTCATCATGGTCTCAAGATATGGAGGTTGCCACAGATGACAACACGGTATATCGCTTACCTGGATACATTGCTGAAGGCTATGACCTGAACTTCATCTGGGATGCAGAGAAGGGTGTGGTTGAGGTTGCTCGGACTACCTGGCAGACAGGATATGAACATCCTACATATGGTATGGTAAGTGCTACTTGTCAAAGTGTAGGATACAATGCTGAAACCAAGACATTCACATTCGTTATAGAATATACATGTTCGGCAGGTTCATTTGGCACATACAATGAAACATACACCATCAGCGAAGTGTATTCAGCGCCAGCTCGTCGCACACAGCAAACTGCAAAAAAGGAGATTAGGCCTATAACCCAAGAGCTTAAATCTAACCAATAAGAGAAAGAAAATAGGTTAATTATCATTAATAAGGGGTGCATCAAGCGATGCACCCCTTATTGGTTACGAACACTCGACCAGTACGATTACGTCGTGGAGATAGGTCCTATATAAGGCTTTTAGGGTCGATGTCCGTTATTTGTCCCACACCATTCACTGGAGCAGACCTCCTTTCACAGCATGCCCTTTAGTCTATATTATAGGGCTCGACCTGGCGGATGATTCAAATTATACCCCAGGGGGAAATGAAGATGTAAAAAGCGGAGAGGCACATATTTAAAATCGAGCAGTTGCTTATAGGACCTTTTTCAGACTCCAATTGTCCATTTGGTGGTCGTTGTATTCAAAGACTTGTTCATCGATTTCTATTTGGTTCGTGTTTTGTATTTCCCCGATAATGCGATTGTTAAAATCGCTGCAAAGTTACATGAAAAATGTAAAAAAATACGGAGGATTGCGATGAATCCTCCGTATCGTTCGGTGTTTATGTGGGGTTTAGTAGATACCTTGTGCAAGCATGGCGTTGGCAACCTTCATGAAGCCTGAGATGTTGGCTCCCTTGACGTAGTTGATGTAGCCGTCGGGCTGGCGGCCATACTTCACGCACTGCTCGTGGATAGAGTACATGATGTATTGCAACTTCTTGTCCACTTCGGCTGCACTCCATGAGATGTGGCAGGCGTTCTGGCTCATTTCGAGTCCGCTAGTAGCCACACCACCTGCGTTCACGGCCTTACCGGGAGCATAGAGCATCTTGTGCTCGATGAAGAGTTCGATAGCCTCGGGGGTACAACCCATGTTAGAGATTTCACCTACGCAGATCACGCCATTGTCGATGATGTGCTGTGCATCCTCGCCGTTGAGCTCGTTCTGTGTGGCGCAGCAGAGGCAGATATCGACCTTCTGCTCCCACGGACGGCGACCAGGATAGAAAGTGGCTTCGGGGTATTTCTCTACGTAGGGCTCTACGATATCGTCGCCTGAGTCGCGCAGTTCGAGCATGTATTCGATCTTCTCGCCGCTGATGCCGGTGGGGTCGTATACATAGCCGTCGGGACCGCTGATGGTCACTACCTTGGCTCCCAGTTCGGTAGCCTTGAGGGCTGCGCCCCATGCCACGTTACCGAATCCGCTGATGGCAACAGTCTTGCCGCTGATGTCGATGCCGCGTGTTGCGAGCATCTGATTCACGAAATAGAGTCCGCCAAAACCTGTAGCCTCGGGGCGGATGAGCGAGCCTCCGAAGTCGAGACCCTTACCGGTCATCACGCCTGTGCACTCGCGGGTGAGCTTCTTGTACATACCCATGAGGTAGCCTACTTCACGACCGCCCACGCCGATATCGCCGGCAGGTACGTCGGTGTCGGGGCCGAGGTTGTGCCACAGTTCGGTCATGTAGGCCTGGCAGAAGCGCATGATCTCGTTTTGGCTCTTGCCGCGGGGTGAGAAGTCTGAACCTCCCTTACCGCCACCCATGGGGAGTGAGGTGAGGGCGTTCTTGAAGGTCTGCTCGAAGCCGAGGAACTTCAAGATGCTGAGGTTTACCGATGCGTGGAATCGGAGACCGCCCTTGTACGGGCCAATGGCATTATTGTATTGTACGCGATAGCCGAGGTTGGTCTGCACCTCGCCCTTGTCGTCGACCCATGTGACGCGGAAGGTGATGATGCGGTCGGGCTCTACCATGCGCTCGATGATTTTGGCTTTCTCAAACTCGGGATGCTGGTAGTAAACCTCCTCTACAGAATGTAAAACCTCAGTGACTGCCTGGATGTATTCCGGCTCGTTCGGGTGCTTGCGTTCAAGATCCTGAATGATTTCATTAATCTTCATGACAATGCGTTTTTTTTAGTTAATACTATGTATAAACAATAATAACGATAGCAAAGATATAGTGTTTCTAAAGAAAAACGCTAACTTTGACGCGAAATTTTTTAGTTTGATGTAAAATTTGAGGATATGGAGAAGCATTTGGCACAGTTCAACCCCTTTCTGAAGGATACCTCGTTTGTCAATCTGATGACACGCCGCATATTTAACGTGCTGCTGGTAGCTAATCCCTACGATGCCTTTATGCTCGAGGATGACGGTCGTATCGACGAGAAGCTCTTCGAGGAGTATACCCGACTGGGGCTACGCTATCCGCCCCGCTTCACACAGGTGAGCACCCCCGAGGAGGCCACGCTCGCACTGCAGCAGCAGCGGTTCGACCTCGTGATATGTATGCCCGGCACCGACAATTCCGATGCCTTCGATATCGGCCGCAGCATCAAGGAGCATTTCCCCAACACGCCAATTGTTGTGCTCACCCCCTTCTCTCACGGCATTACGCGCTATATGGAGCGGCAGGATCTGAGCCTCTTCGAGTATGTGTTCTGTTGGCTGGGCAACACCGAGTTGCTGCTATCCATCATCAAGCTTATGGAGGACAAGATGAACCTCGAACACGACATCCGCGAGGGTGGCGTGCAGATGATTCTCCTCGTAGAAGACTCCATACGGTTCTACTCCTCCGTATTGCCCAACCTGTATAAGTATGTGCTGGAGCAGAGCCGCGCCTTTGCTACCGAGGCCCTCAATGCGCATCAGGCAACGTTGCGCATGCGAGGTCGCCCCAAGATTGTGCTGGCACGCACCTACGAGGAGGCGTGGCTGCTCTACGACCGCTACCGAAACAATACGTTGGGTGTCATTTCAGATGTGCGCTTCCCGATGTTTGAGGGAGGTGGCAAGGAGGCCGATGCCGGCGTGCAGTTGCTGCGCAGAATACGCGCGTGCGATGAGTTCCTTCCACTCATCATGGACTCGAGTGAGATAGACAACCGCATATGGGCTACAGAGGTAGGCGCGGGCTTCGTGGACAAGAACTCCAAGAAGATGAACATCGACCTGCGCGATCGCATAGAACAGCACTTCGGCTTTGGCGACCTCGTGTTCCGCAACCCCACTACAGGCGCTGAGGTGGTGCGCATACACAATCTCAAAGAGCTGCAGGACAATATTTTCACCATTCCCGAAGACTCCTTTGTGTACCATACGGCCAACAACCACATCTCGCGCTGGCTCTGCTCGCGTGCCATGTTCCCCTTGTCGGAGTTTCTCAAACGCATCACCCAAAACGAGTACGAAGATGTGCTTGAGCATCGTCAGCTCATTTTCGATGCCATCGTGCGCTACCGCAAGATGAAGAATCGTGGTGTGGTGGCCGAGTATCTGCGTGGCCGTTTCGACCGCTTCTCCCACTTTGCCCGCATCGGTGAGGGCTCGCTCGGAGGCAAGGGCCGCGGCATCGCCTTCGTAGACCATTTCCTGAAGAAGCACCCCGTATTCGAGTCTATCCCCGATGTCGAGATACGCATTCCCAAGACTTTGGTCTTATGTACCGACATCTTCGATCGCTTCATGGAGGACAACAACCTATACCCCGTGGCACTCTCTGACCTCCCTGACGAGGCCATCCTGCAGGCCTTCCTTGCCTCGCCGCTTCCCGAGGAGCTGCTGGGCGACATACAGACCTTCTGCGAGGTGGTGACGGGCCCCGTGGCCGTGCGTTCATCGTCGCTGCTCGAAGACTCGCACTACCAGCCCTATGCCGGTGTGTATGCCACCTATATGATCCCCGACCGTGCCGACTGCGCCGCCATGGCACGCCACATAGCCGATGCCATCAAGGGCGTATATGCCTCGGTATACTATAGCGGCTCCAAAGCCTACATGAGCGCCACCTCCAATGTCATCGACCAGGAGAAGATGGCCATCATCCTGCAAGAGGTGGTGGGCGACAGGCACGGCACCTACTTCTACCCCCATTGCTCGGGCGTGGCCCGCTCCATCAACTTCTACCCCGTGGGCGAGGAGACCGCTGATGAGGGCGTCGTCAACCTCGCTCTCGGCTTGGGCAAGCACATCGTCGATGGTGGAAAGTCGCTCCGCCTCTCGCCCGCACACCCCCATCATATCATTCAGACCAGCGAGCCCGCGCTGGCCCTCAAGGAGACGCAGAGCACTTTCCTCGCCCTCGATCTCGAGGCGGCCGACAAACCTGTGGCAAAGGATGAAACCTTTGACCTCGTGCGCCTTACCGTGCGCCAGGCCGAGGCTGACGGCACTCTCGACTGGATAGCCTCTACCTATGTGCGCGACGATGATATGATTTACGATACACCCCATATGAAGGGACGCAAACTCGTGACCTTTGCCGGTGTGCTGCGCTACGAAGCCTTCCCCTTGGCCAAGATCGTGCAACTCGTGCTCCAGTATGGCGCCAATGAGATGCGCCGTCCCGTTGAGATAGAGTTTGCAATTCGCTTTGGACAACAGTCAACAGCCAACGGTCAACAGACGGCGAACAATTCTCAATTGTCCATTGTCAATTGTCCATTAAAAGGAATCTTCTACCCTCTCCAGATACGCCCCATCGTGAGCGCCCGCGAATGTATCGAAGAGGATCTCACTGCTATTCCCAAAGATGAGCTGCTGCTCTACTCGTCGCGCTCACTGGGCAATGGTATCGTCGCTGATGTGCACGATGTCATCTATCTCAAGGAGGGTGCCTTTGGTATGGCTTCCAATCGAAACATCGCGGCTGAGATACGCGAGCTCAACCGTCAGTTTGCGGTCGATGGCCGTGGCTATATTCTTGTGGGTGAGGGCCGTTGGGGAAGCTCCGATGAGGCCTTGGGTGTACCTGTGGAGTGGGCCGACATCTCTGCCGTGCGTCTCATAGCCGAGGTGAGTGCCGACGGCCGACACATCGAGCCCTCGCAGGGTACCCACTTTTTCCAAAATCTCACTTCGTTTGGTGTGGGTTATCTCACCATCGACGGGCACACTGCACACGAGAAATTCGATCGTGCCGCCCTCGATGCTCTGCCCGCCCAGCACGAGACTACTCTGCTACGTCATGTGCATAGCGACTCGCCCTTCGTGTTCAAGATGGATGGTCTGCATGGTATCGGTGTGGTGATGAAAGCGTAGCTGCGGTTATCGGTTAAAGGTTAACAACTTCGTTGTTGAGCTTCGGCTGCGCTCGCAGTGCGATTAGTAAGCAAGCTTACATCGCGCTCGCTGGCACGAACCTTAACGGTTAATGGTTAATGGTTAACGGTTAATGGTTAAAGGTTAAAGGGACCTCCGGGGTGGTATACCGCAGCGCACTGCTTTAACCGTGCGAAGCACTTTCACCCTTCCTCATTCCTCATTCATCATTCCTCTGTAATTGCTAAAATAATAAAGCAAAGCTTTATATATCCGTTTGTTTATATTATCTTTGTATCGTTGATGCAGAGGACTGCACTGTAGAATCTAATGCAGGAAAGAAAATGAAACGAATACTGATACTTCCGATCGTGTGGGCATGCTTGTGTGTCGCCTCACTGGTGGCGCAGACAAGAGACTGCTACTATGTGTATTTCACTGATGGCTCGGTGGAGGCCTATCCGATAGAGTATGTGAAGGAATTGAACAAGACGAGTGAGGGCTACCAGCTTACGCTTATCAGCGATAGTGTGTGCTCGTGGACTACGGATCAGGTGGATGCCGTGAGTGACAACGCTCCCGAATATCCGCAGTTTACCGACTTCAAATTTGATGATAAACTCAACGAACAGTTGGCCTACGATGTGGATGCTACCGTCACGCCCGACAGGGTGGAGGCTTCGGTGGGCGCCATAGGCAAGTGGCTGACTCCCTCGTATAAGCTCGACAGCAAGGTGGGCGAAGTGTATGTGGACGGACAGCTGCAGGTGAGCGGCGTGTCGCGCCTGCGCATGGCCGAAGAGGTGACCTACACGCTCTCGCTGCCGGGACATAGCCGCTTCACGATGGAGAAGGTGAGCGATGAGGTGTGGAGCGACACCGAAGCGACGATCCGCGAAGTGGAACTCACCGAGGCGATGCTCTCGACGAATGCACCCACAAGCCGTGAGAATGAGTCATTGGGCATGATGCTCGATGGGATGTCTGCAACAATCTTCCACTCTACGTGGTCGGCCGATGCGGTGTATGAGGTGGATCTCAGCAAGCAGGTATATATCTCGGTGGCGCTGCCCAAACCGCTTACTGCACTGCAGTTCTACTACATGGGGCGCACCAATACGGACAAATATAACGTGCAGGAGTGGGTGGTGGAGGCCTCTGACAACGGTACGGCATGGAATAGGGTGGCGGTGATCAATGAGGAGTCGGGCCTTCCGGTTACAGGCAATGGCGTCAGCTACCAGTCGCCCACGATTGAGCTGGGTGGCTCGTATAGCTACGTGCGCTTCACCGCCTCGAAGGTGGGTTATAAGAACTATCTCTGTATATCGGAATTCCGCCTTTATGAGGTACTGGAAACGACACAGCAGCCCGAACTGCTGCAGCCTGCGCGTTACGCTTACCGCATGGTGCCGATGGGACGTGAGGTGGCTGTGAAGGTGGACTGGCTCACCGACCACGCTCCGGCAGTGCCGCGCATCGATATCAATATAGAGGGTGGCTACATGGTGTCGAGCAAGGACTATTACCTCGATGCGTTCATCACCATACAGGGGCAGGGCGTGTGGCCCGACTTCGAGGACTCGGTGCAGATCAAGGGCCGTGGCAACTCGAGCTGGAGCAGCGACCCCTATGCCAAGAATCCTTACCGACTGAAATTTGCCAGTTCGGTGAAACCCTTCGGACTGACCAAGGGCAAGAACTGGAACCTCATAGCTCAGAAGCAATATGGCTCGATGATGAGTAACCCCATGGCCATGAAGGCGGCCCGCATGGTAGGAACGGCCGGTGCCAATGATGTGATACCTGTAGACCTCTATATGAACGGAGACTATCGCGGCAGCTATATCTTTACACAGAAGACGGGACTGGCTAATAATAGCATCGACCTCGATGACGAGTCGGCAGCCGTGTTCCTCGAACTCGATAGCTACTTTGATGAGGTTTACCGTTTCTATTCGGATAGCTATCGCTTGCCGGTAAACATCAAGGAGCCTGACTTCTCGGAGGGCGAGACGGTGCTGGATATGGAGCAGGTGAAGACCGACTTCAACCGCTTTGAAACCGCAGTGTCTGATGTAGCCAATTTTGAGCGCCTCGTGGATCTCGACATGTTGGCTCGCTTCATGTTTGTGAACGAACTGGTGCTCAATGCTGAAATCAATCACCCCAAGAGTACCTTCCTCTACAAGGAGAATCTGAACGCGCTGGGCAGTCCCTATGTGTTTGGCCCCGCCTGGGATTTCGACTGGAGCTATGGCTACGAGAGCAACCGCCAATATTGTACCTCTTCGCCTACCGACAATATTTTCGATATCCTTGTTGGTGGCAAGGGCAACCTGTTCTTCTCGCACTTGTGGCAGGCGAGCGAACTTCTCAAACGCCGCTACTATGCTGTATGGAAGGATTTTGTCGACAATCACCTGGAGGAGTATATCGACTATGCCGATGATTATCTGGCCTTTGCCAACAGTTCGTTCGTTGACAATGCCTCGATGTGGGGCGATGGAGGCAACTATGCTGCCGTGGCTGAGAATATGAAATCGTGGCTCGAGACACGTGCCCACTATATATTGGAACAGCTCACTCCTTACGACTTGGATGCGCCCATCGACTATCCCTATGGAGATGTCAACAGGGACGGAGCGATTGATGTGGAGGACCGCGAACTGCTTACCCAGGCTCTGCTGGATGTGCGCGGTGGACAGATCGATGCCACTCAGGCTGACGTGGATGCTACGGGCGAACTCACCGTGAGCGATGTGGCATGGCTCAACGATATGATTGCCGATGAGGCGGTGGCCCGCACACGACAGCTTGTGCGGGTGGATGAGTGGCTGCCCGACGTAGAGGGGGAGGATGCTGATGAGGCACTCGTCGCTCCTGTGCGGAAGAACGCAGCTGCCACCCGTGATGGCGGAGCGTGGGCACAGATGCTGACCGAGTTTGACGGTTTGCCCGGCTATTACAACGGTTACTCATACGAGTTCTCTTCACCGGTCATCACTTTGCCGGAACCGATGGAACGCTTGCGCTTCACTGTAAGCGAGACAAATACGGGCGACAAGGGTAGTGGCTACGTGTGCTTTGCTCTTGCCGAGTTTTATCTTTACGATGAGAATGGTAATCCCATTACGCTCACGGCCGACAACTTCAGAACCAATGCGCAAGAGCCTAGCGAGGGACCGATTTCTGATATTGTGGACGATGACCTCAACTCTTATTTCCACTCTACATGGAGCGAAGATTTCTATGAGGAGCATTACATAGAGGTTACATTGCCCGAACCGCTGGAGGCATTCTCGTTCGGCTACTTTAGCCGTAATGGCCGCACCGTACCTACCGTGATCACTGTGAGTGAGGGTGGTGAAGCAGAGAATGAAGGCGACTCAGACACTGTAGTGTCATCGGATGGTATTGGTGTTGCCGTGGAAGAGACTCTGTCGGGCCTCGAGTGGAAAATGACGCTATCCATGGATACGCCGCAGCGCTATACCGCATTCCAGATGGATCTGGAGTTCCCCGAGGGTGTCAATGTGTTTGATGATATGGCGGACCTCGCTCCCGCCGTACGTCTCGAAGGTGCGCACACGTTGATGGGTGGCTATCTTGACAACGGCAGCTATCGTGTGCTTGCCTACTCGGATGTGAATGAGGCTGTTCCTGATGATGCTGGCGAACTCTTTACGCTTGTGCTCAGTGCCGACCGCACTCTCACCATGGGTGACTATTCCTTCACCATAAAGAACATACGTATGCTCACACCGGCTGGCTTCGAGCACCTGATGACTGACGTGGAGGCTCTGATGCATGTGTCGGAGTCGGGCATTGAACCGACGGCGCAGGATGCCTGCCGCATCAGCTATTATACTGTCGAAGGCAAACCGCTGGCTGCACCGCGTGACGGTATCGTTATATGCCGCAAGGTATATGCCGATGGACGCATCGAGGTGGTGAAGAAGATGTTTGGAAAATAATCCTTTTGCCGCATGCTCCTCTGAGATGACTGTTAGTACATGAAAAACACTATGGGCCATCAGGAGGGGCTGCGGTATTTGAGTTTAGAGTTTAATGTTTATAGTTTAGTGTGCCTGCCGGATGGTAACTTTTAACTTGTAATTTTTATTTTTTAACTCATATATAAAATAACGTGATTTCAGTAGACGGATTGGCCGTAGAGTTTGGCGGCACTACATTATTCAAGGACATATCGTTTCAGATTAACGAGAAGGACCGTATAGCCCTTATGGGTAAGAACGGAGCAGGTAAGAGTACGCTGCTCAAGATACTTGCGGGGGTGCGACAGCCTACACGTGGTAAGGTGTCGGCACCGAAGGATTGTGTCATCGCATACCTGCCCCAGCATCTCATGACTGAGGATGGACGCACTGTGTTTGAGGAAACCTCGCAGGCTTTTGCACATCTGCATGAGGCTGAGGCAGAGATTGAACGTATGAACAACGAATTGGCAACGCGCACCGACTATGAAAGCGATGAATATATGGCGCTCATCGAACAGGTGGCTGTGCTGAGCGAGAAGTTCTATGCCATCGATATGACCCACTTCGAGGAGGATGTGGAGAAGACGCTCTTGGGTCTCGGCTTCGAGCGTACTGATTTTGACAAGCCGACCTCGGAGTTTTCGGGTGGCTGGCGCATGCGCATTGAGTTGGCCAAACTGCTGCTCAAGGATCCTGACGTACTCTTGCTTGACGAGCCCACCAACCACCTCGATATCGAGAGTATACAGTGGCTTGAGGAGTTTATCAAGACCTCATCGAAGGCGGTGGTTGTCATCAGTCACGACCGTAAGTTTGTGGACTCCATCACTACACGTACCATCGAGGTGACTATGGGTCGCATCTACGACTACAAGGCTTCGTACAGTCACTACCTGGAGCTGCGCAAGGAGCGCCGCGAACAGCAGCAGAAGCAGTACGAGGAGCAGCAGAAGATGATACAGGAGACGAAGGACTTTATCGAGCGCTTCAAGGGTACCTATTCGAAGACCTTCCAGGTACAGAGCCGTGTGAAGATGCTCGAGAAACTGGAGCTTATCGAGGTGGATGAGGAGGATACATCACGCTTGCGCCTCAAGTTTCCGCCTTCGCCCCGCAGTGGTAACTACCCCGTGACAGCCGATGGGGTGGGCAAGACCTATGACCGGGTCATATACAAGGATGCCAACTTCATGGTGGAGCGTGGCGACAAGATCGCTTTCGTAGGACGCAATGGTGAGGGTAAGAGTACGATGGTGAAGAGCATCATGGGTGAGATTCCCTTCGATGGTACCATCACCCTCGGTCACAATGTGCAGATAGGTTACTTCGCGCAGAACCAGGCATCGCTGCTGGATGAGGAGCTCACCGTGTTCCAGACCATCGATGATGTGGCGAAGGGTGAGATACGTAACAAGATACGCGACCTACTAGGCGCCTTCATGTTTGGTGGCCCTGAGGAGTCGATGAAGAAGGTGAAGGTGCTTTCTGGTGGTGAGCGCACCCGACTGGCGCTTCTCAAGCTGTTGCTGGAGCCTGTCAACCTGCTCATCCTCGACGAGCCCACCAACCACCTTGACCTTAAGACCAAGGATGTGCTGAAACAGGCATTACAGGATTATGACGGTACGCTCATCCTGGTAAGCCATGACCGCGACTTCCTCGATGGACTGGTGACCAAGGTGTATGAGTTTGGACATCAACGTGTGCGCGAGCATCTTTGCGGTGTGTATGAGTTCCTCGAAACCAAGAAAATGGAGAGTTTGCAGGAACTGGAGCGCAAGAAGAACGGATGATATGAACATATGGCGATGAGGGTGTGTCCGGAAGAACACACCCTCATGCTTTTTGTTGTTGTGGAATCATCAGAAGGCCAGACCGAGACGGAAGCCGAAGTTCCCCGGCATGTCCATGTTCTGTCCCATTACAGTGCCATCGTTGGTGGAGAAGCTATAGTAAGCTGCTGCATGCAGACCCATGCCATTGGCCCAAGGGTACCATCGTACACCGATCTCTGGTGACATGTAGAATCCCCAGGTGTCGGCCGATGATTTGTAGATGTAGTAGTAGGACGACATGTAGGCATACTCGGCTCCCAACTTGAGCGCTACGTAGGGTTGCCAGTCGGACTCGATGATGCGGTACAGGGCAGTGACACCGAAGGGGAGCTGGTAGAGTGAACGCTGCTGGTCGGTATACACGGCTGTCTCGTTTGTGAGGTTCACTACGCTGCGGTCGACATACTGGTTGTTGGTGTGATAACTTACGAAGGCGCCGATGGCAATGTCAGGGGTGAGATACCATCCCGCGTCGAAGTTCATACCCCAGCCACTTGCCTTATCCACATAGTCGTTGATGGGCATGTTGAGCTGCCAGTCTACGTTGTAGTAGGCGTCGAGCGAAACTTGTGACTTGGCTGGCATGCTGTATCCAGCTATGAGCGCCATGGCGATGGCCACGCGGACGAAATGTTTCTGTTTCATGATTCAAGAAATGAAGGGTTAAATGTCTTTTGTTTATCAACGCTCTGCGGCTGATTTGAGATAGGGCGACTGGCTGAAGGCCTGCGCGATCGACTCTTTTACCTCGGAGGTGTTGAGTGTGCCGTCGGCATTGAGGAGTCCGCTGATGTAGCTGCTCCATACCACCTTGAGCTGTCTGGAGGTGCCCTCCGTCTCGGAAAGGTCTACCAATTCGCCCAAAAGTGAGCCGGTAGAGTATGAATAGGTGATGCTATAGGGCCAATACCATCCGCCCCAGTTGCCCCAATATCCGAAGTGCCAGTACCAGGGATAACCGTACCACCAGGGGTAGTTGTTGTAGTAGCGGAACTTGTAGGTCTCTTCCACGTAACTTATCTGCAGGCCGAGGTCGGCATTGGCCTTGTCAAGTGTACGTACATATCCCGCAGCCTCCATGCCGTTGACATAGTTGGCAATGATGATGTCTGCGTCGGGGGTGCCATACAGATACTTGGGCTTGCTGGCGCTGCCCGTGATGATGAGTACGCTGTCGGGGACGTAGAAGGTGGTGAACTTGGCGAAGTCGGTGTCGTCATCGTAGTTGGTATACACCAGGTATTCGTCGTCGAGTTTGCCCGTGTCGGGGGTCTTCTCGCAGGCGCTCATCAGTAGAGCAGCTGCAAAGAGCATAGGAAATACTTTTTTCATAATATAAGGTATAAGGGTTAAAGGTATAAGGGTTAAAGGTTAAGGGTTAAAGGTTAAAGGTTAAAGGTTAAAGGGTAAAGGGTAAGGGTAAGGGTAAGGGGTTGGTACTTCGGTAGGGTACTATGCAAAAGGGAGAGGTGTCATTTCCTTTTCAGCTTATGTCGCCAGTCCTTCGATGCACGTTTCAGGTCTTTGTCCAGCTTGTGCAGGGCGCTGTCGCCCTCGGCCAAGAGATGCATGCGGGGACGTCCGTAGTATGAGATGAGCTCATACACTACAGCCGTAGAGTCGTTGGGGATACCAATGAGCACGATCTTTTCTCCCTCGTCGTAGTTGGTGTTTACCTTACCATTGGTCTCGGTGTAGCTCTCGGTGAGGGTGTAGGTGCCGTCGGAGTTGAGTCCGTAGCTGCTGATGGCAAGCACATAGTTGGCTGGCTTGCCTGCATCGCTGGGCATCACGCCCTCGTATACGAATGTCTGCAGGTCGCCTATGGTAGAATCGTTCACCATGTAGATGCTATCGCTATAGGCCTCAATGGCAGCGATAGGTTGGGCCTTCTTTCTGTTGCACGAAACAGCCAGTACGGCAAATGCGGCAATGGCCGCAATGGTTAGCATTTTCTTCATTGTATTCTCCATTTTAGTGGGTTAATAGCAATATGCTAACACCTTCGTGCCTTTTTTGTTTGCCTGCAAGGAGGTTTTTAATTTGGAGTTAGGTGCATGAATCAGGAGTGATTAACTCCTGTCTCCTGATTCTTCTTATCGTCCGAATAGCTTGTCGATGAGGTCGCGGCGTCCCATACGACGTAGCTCGTCCATAATGGCGCGGCGCATTTCGGGCTTGTACCAGAAGAAGAACTGGCGCTGCGCCTGCTTGTCGCGCGATGACTTGGCCGAGAAGATTGGCTGCAGCGTGTAGGGGTGAAAGCCGGTGTGCCAGGCTTCAGTGCTCACGGTCATGGGAGTGGGGGTGAAATCCTGCACTTGCTCCAAATGGAAGTCCATGCGTTTCGTGAGTACGGCGAGTTCGGCCATATCCTCGGCCGTGCAGCCGGGGTGACTGCTGATGAAATAGGGGATGATCTGTTGGCGTAGGCCTGCGTCGCGGTTGATGCGGTCGAATGTGCGTTTGAACTGCTCAAACAGTTCGAACGAAGGCTTGCGCATGATGTGCAGCACGCTGTCGGAGGTGTGCTCGGGGGCTACCTTGAGGCGGCCACTTACGTGGTTTGTGATGAGCTCTCTGGTATACTCACGGGCGGCTTGGTTGATGGTATCATCGGCGCTGCGATGGAGCAGCAGGTCGTAGCGCACACCACTACCGATGAAACTCTTCTTCACTTCGGGTAGGGCATCTACAGCACGATATATCTCGAGCAGCGGACGATGGTCGGTGTTTAGGTTGGGGCACACCTTAGGGTGTATGCACGAGGGTCGCTTGCAACGGGCACACTTGCCGGTATCGATGCCGCCCATGCGATACATGTTGGCCGATGGACCTCCGAGGTCGCTCAGGTAGCCCTTAAAGTCTGGCAGTTGGGCGATGGCTTTCACTTCGCGTAGGATACTCTCTTTGCTGCGGCTTACGATGAACTTGCCCTGATGGGCCGATATGGTACAGAAGGCGCAACCGCCGAAGCAACCACGGTGAATGTTGACCGAGTGCTTGATCATGTCGTAGGCGGGGATGCGCTTCCCCTTGTAACGGGGATGAGGAAGGCGCGTGTAGGGGAGGTCGAACGAATGGTCGAGTTCCTCGGTGGTCATGGGTGGGTAGGGTGCGTTGACGACTACGTAGCGCCCATCGGTGGTTTCTTGAATGAGGCGTGAGGCATGCAGTTTGTTTGACTCCTCCTCGATGTGACGGAAGTTGGCCGCCTCGGCACGCTTGTCGCGCAAGCACTCGGCATGACTATGCAGCACGATATCGGATTCGGTGATACCGCCGGGTATCTCCTCCTTACGGCAGAGAAAGGCGGTTTGAGGAATACGGCCCCCCTCAATCCCCCCAAGGGGGGACGACATGGGCGCGCACTGTCTCTCCCCCTTGGGGGAGTTAGAGGGGGCCTCATTCAGTTGTCTTGCAATCTCCACAATAGGTTTCTCGCCCATGCCATAGACGAGGATATCGGCTCCGCTATCGCAGAGGATGCTGGGGCGCACGGTGTCTTGCCAGTAGTCGTAGTGGGTGAGACGGCGCATGGAGGCTTCGATGCCACCCAGCACTACGGGTACGTCGGGGTAGAGTCGTTTGAGTATCTGTGTGTATACGATGGACGGATACTCGGGACGCAAGTCGTGACGACCGTCAGGAGTGTAGGCATCTTCGCTGCGTAAGCGCTTGGCTGCGGTGTATTTGTTGACCATCGAATCCATGCATCCGGCAGTGACGCCGAAGAAAAGGCGGGGACGACCCATCTTGCGGAAATCGCGCAAGTCGTCGCGCCAGTTGGGTTGGGGTACGATGGCTACGCGCAGTCCTTCGGCCTCAAGTATGCGGCCTATGACGGCTGCTCCGAATGAGGGATGGTCTACATAAGCGTCGCCCGAGAAGAGGACAACATCGACCTCGTCCCAACCACGTAGCTCCATCTCCTTGCGTGTGGTGGGGAGAAAATCGGTTAATTGGTAATTGATCATCGATAATGGTGCGCCGTAGGCTCTCAATGGTTATTCTTCGATATTCGGCTGCTCTTCCAATTCATCCTCGGCCGTCCAGTCGTGATATAGCTCAATGAGGGCACTGAGGCCAAGTGCTTTCATGTTGTCGTGGAAGATGACATCCACGCAGAGAGTGAGCAGATCCTTGCAGTCGTTCTGTGATGCGATAAGTGAACGCACGGTGAGCTTGAGCTTGTCGAGCACACCTTCGTCGACAATGCCATTGCTGCCAATGAGTCCGGTGAGGAGCTGGTATTTCTCGATGGTGGACAAGTGCTCATCGGTGATGGTGATGCTACGTGTGCCGCTCTTGTTGGTGGTGATGGTATACATATCAAAAAATAATATATAGGTTTCACTAAGTGATTCTATGCAAAGATAATGCAAGCGAGTGAATGAAGTTGACTTTATTTTCAACGAGTGCAGCTTATCTTCGCATTCTATGCAAAGATAATGCAAATGGTCGGAAAACAAAGCGAATGTAGGGGACGAATTTCGTGTGTGGACAAAAAAAGATGTCGATTTATTAGCGCGAACGGGATTTTCTACCTACTTTTGCAACCCACCCACGCATGGGGTGCTTTTCGAATAGTATATAATAAAGGTAAAAAGGATAGTTATGAAACACCCACTTAGAAGTGCTACCAGCACGGAGGGTCGCCGTATGTCAGGCGCCCGCGCACTTTGGATTGCCAACGGCATGAAACGCGAGATGATGGGTAAGCCCATTATTGCCATCGCCAACTCATTTACCCAGTTTGTGCCGGGTCATACACACTTGCATGAGATTGGCCAAATCGTAAAACGTGAGATTGAAGCACTGGGCTGTTATGCGGCCGAGTTTAACACCATAGCCATTGATGACGGTATCGCTATGGGACACGATGGTATGCTCTATTCACTCCCCTCGCGCGATATCATTGCCGACAGCGTAGAGTATATGTGCAATGCCCATAAGGCCGATGCGCTAATCTGCATCAGCAACTGCGACAAGATTACTCCGGGCATGCTTATGGCATCGATGCGTCTGAATATCCCTACCGTATTCGTATCGGGCGGACCCATGGAGGCAGGTGACCTGAATGGTCAGCACCTCGACCTTATCGACGCCATGATCAAATCGGCCGACGAGAGTGTGAGCGACGAAGAGGTGGCCGCTATTGAATGTTGTGCTTGTCCCGGATGTGGTAGCTGCTCGGGTATGTTTACTGCCAACTCGATGAATTGCCTCAATGAGGCTATTGGTCTGGCTCTCCCCGGAAACGGAACCATCGTGGCTACCCACAAGAACCGTATTGAACTCTTCAAACAGGCTGCCCGTCTGGTGGTGGAGAATGCGTATAAGTATTACCGCGATGGTGATGAAAGTGTGCTACCCAAGAGCATCGCTACACGTGAGGCTTTCCTCAATGCCATGACCTTGGATATTGCCATGGGTGGCTCTACCAATACTGTGCTACATCTCCTGGCTGTAGCCAATGAGGCTGGCGTGGACTTCACCATGGATGATATAGATGCCCTCTCACGTCGTGTGCCCTGTATTTGCAAGGTGGCTCCTACGACACAGAAATTCCACATCGAGGATGTGAACCGTGCGGGTGGTATACTTGGCATCATGGGCGAACTGGCCAAGGGCAACCTGCTCCACACTGCGCTGAAGCGTGTAGACGGACTCACCCTCGCCGAGGCTATTGCCAAATATGATATTATGGGCGGACAACAGACGGTGGATAATTGTCAATTGTCAATTGTCAATTGTCAATTAGACGCGCAGCGTATCTACCACAGCGCCCCCGCACGCAAGTTTAGCAATGTGATGGGCTCGCAGGAGACCTACTACAAGGAACTTGACACCGACCGTAGCGAAGGTTGTATCCGTGACCTCGAACATGCCTACTCTAAGGACGGTGGACTTGCCGTACTCAAGGGTAACATCGCGCAGGACGGTTGCGTGGTGAAGACTGCGGGTGTGGATGAGAGTATCTGGAAGTTCTCAGGTCCTGCTAAGGTATACGACTCGCAGGAAGCTGCCGTAGAGGGTATCCTCGGTGGCGATATCGTAGCTGGCGATGTGGTAGTCATCACTCACGAAGGCCCCAAGGGCGGTCCTGGCATGCAAGAGATGCTTTATCCTACCTCATATATCAAATCAAAGCACTTGGGTAAGGCTTGTGCTCTCATTACCGACGGTCGCTTCTCGGGCGGTACATCGGGCTTGAGCATCGGACATATCTCACCCGAGGCTGCAGCAGGTGGTAATGTGGGTAAGATTGTGACAGGTGACATCATTGATATTGATATCCCCAACCGCAGTATCAACGTGCGCCTCAGCGATGAGGAACTTGCTGCACGTCCCATGACTCCCGTGACCCGCAAACGTGAGGTGTCTAAGGCTCTCAAGGCATATGCATCACTTGTGAGTTCGGCCGATAAGGGTGCTATCCGAATGATAGACTGATGAAATAAAACACGGCAAAGAGAAATAAAACACTGGTTCCCAGTGATGGAAACGCTCATATTATACTCCGCAAGGATTGCTCGCAGCCAATCCTTGCGGAGTTTTTTTCTACTTTTCGGTAGGGGTGGGGTGGGGATGAAGAACAAAAACACACAAATCGGCGAAAAAAGATGACGATTTATTAGCGCGAACGGGATTTTCTATTTACATTTGCAGCCTAAACAGTGAGAAAAATGAAAAACGATATGATTCTTCACGTGGTCATTATTGACATTCTATCCGCTACTGCAGGACGGAAGTGAGAATCATAGGTGTTAGTTTAATATATAAGGTAGCCTTTCTCACTTGCGGAGGAAGGTTTTTTGGTTAAGAAGATGATAACAGGATCAGAAGCTCTCATGCAAGCGCTCATACACGAAGGGGTGGATACCGTGTTCGGTTACCCCGGTGGCAGTATCATGCCCGTGTTTGATGCCATGTTTGACCATCAGAATGATTTCAAGCAAGTGCTCGTTCGCCACGAACAGGGTGCAGCCCATGCTGCGCAGGGCTATGCACGCTCGTCGGGTAAGGTGGGTGTATGTATTGTAACCAGTGGACCTGGTGCCACCAATACCATCACCGGTGTGGCTGATGCGATGCTTGACAGTACTCCCATCGTGGTTATAGCCGGACAGGTGGCTGCTGGTTTCCTTGGTACCGATGCGTTTCAGGAGGTTGACCTCGTAGGTGTGACGCAGCCGATTACAAAATGGAGCTATCAGGTGCGTCGTCCTGAAGATATCGCTTGGGCTGTAGCACGTGCCTTCCATATTGCGGGCTCGGGTCGCCCCGGTCCTGTAGTGCTTGACTTTGCCAAGAATGCGCAGGTGGGCATGGTCGATTTCGTGCCTGCGACCATCGGTGTGGAGCGCGGTTATATCGCAGTGCCTGAGACTGATCCTAAGAGTATTGCTGAGGCAGCAGCGCTCATCAATGCGGCTGAGCGTCCCTTGCTCCTCTCCGGACAGGGCGTAGAGTTGGGTAATGCAACCGAGGAGCTGCGCGCATTTGTGGAGAAGGCTGATATTCCCGTCGGATGTACCTTGCTTGGACTCTCGACCTTGCCCCATGGGCATCGCTTGCGTAAGGGTATGTTGGGTATGCACGGTAACCTCGGTCCTAACACGAAGACCAATGAGTGTGACTTGCTCATTGCTGTAGGTATGCGTTTCGATGACCGTGTAACGGGACGTCTTGATGCTTATGCAAAGCAGGCTAAAGTGATTCATCTTGATATAGACCCTGCAGAAATAAATAAGAATGTACACGCCGACGTGGCCGTATTGGGCGATTGCAAGCATACCTTGGCTTTGCTTACAGAGGCTGTTACAGAGGCTGAACATACAGAATGGATTGACAGCTTTACTCCCTACGAGGAGAAGGAGTGGAACGAGGTCATCAGCCAGGCCATACATCCTCAGGAGGGTCCGTTGCGCATGGGCGAGGTGGCCCGTGCTGTGAGTGAGGCATCGGGCAACAAGGCCATCCTCGTTACTGACGTGGGTCAGAACCAGATGATGTCAGCCCGCTACTTCCAATACACACAGAAGCGCAGCATCGTCACCTCGGGTGGTCTTGGCACGATGGGATTTGGTATTCCTGCTGCTATTGGCGCTACCTTTGGCGCGCCTGACCGTACCGTATGTCTCTTCATGGGTGATGGTGGCATACAGATGAGTATTCAGGAGTTCGGTACCATCATGGAGACCGGCGCACCGGTGAAGATGATTTTGCTTAACAATAACTATCTCGGCAACGTACGTCAGTGGCAGGAGCTCTTCTTCGGTAAGCGCTATTCATTCACTCCGATGGCCAACCCCGATTACATGAAAATTGCTGAAGCCTATCGTATTCCCGCGCAAACCGTCACTGAGCGTGCCGACCTGGCCGATGCCATCAACACGATGCTCACTACCGATGGACCCTATTTGCTTGAGGTTGCTATCATGCAGGGCGAGAACGTGATGCCCATGACACCTCCGGGTGGAGCGGTGAACGTGATGATGATGAGCGCAAGCGACTGTTAATTTACCATTTAGGAATCTACTATTCAAATAGTAATCCGAATCGTCAAATTGTAAATAAATGACAATGGAAAAGAAACTATATACATTGATTGTTCATTCGGAGAACATCGCAGGTTTGCTCAATCAGATTACTGCCGTGTTTACCCGTCGACAGATCAATATCGAGAGTATCAATGCCTCGGCATCGTCAATCAAGGGCGTGCACCGATATACCATCACCGCATGGAGTGATGAGGATACCATCATCAAGGTGACCAAGCAGATTGAAAAGAAGGTGGATGTGTTGCAGGCTCACTATTACGTGGATGATGAGATATTTATGCAGGAAGTAGCACTCTTCAAGGTGTCTACACCCGTTTTGCTCGAGAATCCGCTTATCTCAAAGACCATCCGTCGCTACGGTGCTCGCATCATGGAGGCCAATGCTGTATATGCCGTGGTAGAGAAGTCGGGCGTGACAGATGAGATACACGCATTGCATGGTGAACTTGATGCTTTTGGCTGTGTGTTGCAATATGTAAGTTCGGGGCGTATCGCCGTGACACGCGACACAGCTGAGCATGTAAATGAATATTTAGAGAAAATAAATAAGGGTTAAAGGTAAAAGGATACTGCACCGTAAACTCTAAAAAGGTTATGGGTCAATGATCCACCCTAACCCCTGATTCTAAATTTCTAAGGTAATAACGATTAAACTAAATAAATCATAAATCACAAATCATAAATCAAAAGATTATGGCAAAAATGAATTTTGGCGGTGTAGAAGAAACCGTTGTAACAAGAGATGAGTTCCCCTTGGAGAAAGCTCGCGAGGTGTTGAAGAATGAAACAATTGCCGTTATCGGCTATGGTGTACAGGGCCCCGGCCAGTCACTTAACCTCCGCGACAATGGATTCAATGTAATCGTTGGCCAGCGTGCTGGTAAGACATATGATAAGGCTGTTGCCGATGGTTGGGTGCCCGGCGAGACTCTCTTCAGCATTGAGGAGGCTTGTGAGCGCGCTACCATCATCCAGGTATTGCTCTCTGACGCAGCTCAGATTGCTTGCTGGCCCACTATCCAGTAGTACCTCACACCCGGTAAGGCTCTCTACTTCTCACACGGCTTTGCCGTTACATACAAGGAGCGCACAGGTATCATCCCCCCTGCAGATGTAGACGTTATCCTCATCGCACCTAAGGGCTCTGGTACATCACTCCGTACTATGTTCCTCGAGGGTCGTGGCTTGAACTCTTCATATGCAATCTTCCAGGATGCTACTGGCCGTGCATTCGAGCGTTGTATCGCTCTCGGTATCGGCGTAGGTTCAGGTTACTTGTTTGAGACCACCTTCAAGCGCGAGGTTTACTCTGACCTCACAGGTGAGCGTGGTTCACTCATGGGTGCTATTCAGGGCTTGTTGCTCGCTCAGTACGAGGTGCTCCGCGAGAATGGCCACACACCTTCAGAGGCTTTCAACGAGACCGTTGAGGAGCTCACACAATCGCTTATGCCTCTCTTCGCCAAGAATGGTATGGACTGGATGTATGCCAACTGCTCTACCACAGCTCAGCGTGGTGCGCTCGACTGGATGGGTCCGTTCCACGATGCTATCAAGCCCGTTATGGAGCAGCTTTATGAAAGCGTGAAGACTGGTAACGAAGCTCAGATCTCTATCGACAGCAACTCGAAGCCCGACTACCGCGAGAAGCTCGAGGAGGAACTCCGTGCCCTCCGCGAGAGCGAGATGTGGCAGACTGGTGCTGTTGTTCGTAAGCTTCGTCCCGAGAATAACTAAGCTGCACGGCAGACATAATAGAACTGCTATATAAAAAAAGAAAAGCTCGCGTGGATATCGTTCCGACGCGAGTTTTTTTATGTAGCCACTTATTATTTATTAATAAAGTTTTTGTATCTTCGCATCGTAAACCATTATTAACAAAACAATACGTACCTATGAAGAAACTCTCTGTACTATTTGCTGCAGCACTGACGGTGTTCTGCGCTTGTGGAAACAAAAAAGAAAAGAATGTGGAGACTGAAGTTCCTCGTGTGGAAATTCAAAAATCTCGCGGCTTCCGCACCGATATCCCGCTCGATTCAATACGTTTGAGCGATCCTTGTATTCTTGCAGACAAGGCTACCAATATGTATTATATGACAGGTACAGGTGGCCGTCTATGGAAAAGTAGTGACCTTGCTCGTTGGGAAGGCCCATACAATGTGGCAATGACTGACAGTAATTCATGGATGGGAAAACGTCCGCAGATATGGGCTGCCGAGTTGCACCAGTATAATGGAAAGTACTATTATTTTGCTACCTTTACAAACAATGCAATCAAGATTGATACCGTAGCGGGCAATGTAATCCCACGCCGTGCGAGTCACGTGCTCGTGAGCGATACTCCCGAGGGCCCCTATTTCCCCATGGCCGATGCCACTTATCTGCCGGAATCAATGCCAACACTTGATGGAACCTTCTGGATCGACACCGATGGCAAGCCTTATATGGTATATTGCGGTGAATGGTTGCAGAACCAGAATGGCACGATGGAAAAGATTGCATTGAAAGATGACCTCAGCGGTTCGATCGGTGAAGGTAAGGTGTTGTTCCGTGCGAGCGACTCACCTTGGAGCCGTGAAAAGATTGATGGCAAGATTGTGCCCAATCGTGTGACTGATGGTCCTTGGCTTTTCCGTACAGGTACTGGTCGCCTCGGTATGATATGGACCAGCTGGATATACGATGTATATACCCAAGGTGTGGCATATTCAGAAAGCGGTACGCTCGATGGTCCTTGGGTGCAGGAGCCGGAGCCTATCACACCTCCCAACTTTGGTCATGGTATGCTCTTCCAAGACCTCAACGGTCAGTGGTTGATGTCGGTGCATAGCCACCGCGATGTAGGCCATTATGTTCGCATACCTAACTTGTTTAAGATTGACCTCTCGGGCGACAAACTCGTAGTAGGTGAACGATACATTCCGTAAAGAAGTAATAATACATACAAAAAATAGCGTCATGAAAAAGAATATCCTTGCAGTCGTACTTGCACTCTGCTCACTTTCCGCTTATGCGAACAAGCCTGACTATGGCTACTTGTTCTCTTATGTCAATGGCCGAGGCCTTGCTTTCGCTTATAGCTCTGATAGCGTTCGCTGGACCTCTATCGGTCACGGCCGCACCTTTGTGGACAGCGACTTCGGTACATGGGGAGCACAAAAGAAGATGTTTACCCCTCATCTCTTGTGCGACGAAACGGGTATGTGGCGCTGCGTGTGGTCACCCAAGGCCGATAATCCACAGTTTGCCTATTGTGAAAGTCCCGATCTCATCAATTGGAAGCCGCAGGACTATCCCTATGTGGAGGGTGGAAGTTGTGTGGCCCCGATGTTGATGTTGGCTGATGATGGCAATACATGGTGTTTGAAATATACCACGCTCGATAATAAAGCTTATTCAATCTTCTCTGCGGATTGCCGCAAATGGAGTGAGGCTGAACCGGCAAAGGTTGCAGATGCTTCTTCTTTGGATGCAAAAGCGCAGCTCAACTACAAAACCATTCTCCTCAACGACCGTCAGGTCGAGGGACAGGTGCATCGCGTAGCATGGGAGCAGATTGACAAACTGATTAAGCGTGACGACTATTTGGCAAACCGTCAGGTGAGACTGGACGAGCATATGGGACAGGACCCCGTACGCTTTGCCAATCTTGAGCCTGTCAATGCGCGACTTACAATTCAAGGAAACGAGCGTAAGGAGATCAGCAATGAACTCATCGGAATCTTCTTTGAAGATATCAGTTACGGTGCTGATGGTGGATTGTATGGCGAACTTATCCAGAATCGTGACTTCGAATATTCTGCAGCTGACCATGGCGGATGGCATAGTCTTACAGCGTGGGAACTCAAGGGGGAGGGTAGCGCCCTTACTGTAGGTACAGACCGTCCCATTCATGCCAATAACTGTCACTATGCCACATTGGCAACCACAACCGTGGGCGCTCGTGTGGAGAATGGAGGCTACGATGGTATAGCAGTCAAGGCTGGCGAGTTATACGATTTTAGTGTGATGACACGTAGGGCTTCGGATAAGAACTCCAAACTATCTGTAAGCCTCGTGAGTGAGAACAATGAGATATTGGCTACAAAGAGCGTCTCTGTGGGTGGTGCTGATTGGAAGACCATGAAGGTGACCTTTAAGGCTACTAAGGATGCTGAAAAGGCTCGTCTTGTGATTACTCCGCAAACTACGGGTGTAGTGGATTTGGATATGGTGTCGCTCTTCCCTCGCAAGACCTTTATGAACCGCAAGAATGGTCTTCGAGCCGATCTTGCTCAAGTGATTGCTGATATGAAGCCTAAGTTTGTGCGTTTCCCCGGTGGTTGCGCAGCCCATGGAAATGGACTTGACAATATGTATTTGTGGAAGCGCTCTATCGGTAAACTTGAGGAACGCCAACACATGCCTAATATTTGGAACTATCATCAGACTCTCGGACTGGGCTATTATGAGTATTTCCTCTTCTGTGAAGATATAGGAGCTGAACCGCTTCCCGTAATTCCCGCAGCCGTACCTTGTCAGAACTCTTCGCATGGCGGACATGGTCAGCAGGGTGGAGTTCCCATGGAGGAGATGGACGCATTTATTCAAGACATCCTTGATCTTATCGAATGGGCCAATGGAGACGCCAAGACAACCCAATGGGGACGTGTGCGTGCCGAGGCTGGACACCCTGCTCCCTTCAACCTGAAGTATATAGGTATTGGAAACGAGGACCTCATATCTGAAACCTTTACCGAACGTTTCAATATGATATATGATGCCATACGTGCAAAGCATCCGGAAATCATTATCTGCGGTACGGTAGGTCCGTTCTACGAGGGATCGGACTATGAGTGGGGGTGGAAACTTGCCAAGGAGAAGGAGATTCCCATGGTAGATGAACATTACTATGTAAGTCCGGGATGGTATATCCACAATCAGGACTATTATGACCATTACGACCGCAATGCTTCTGAAGTGTATCTCGGTGAGTATGCATGCCATGTCCATGGTCGTCATAACAATATAGAGACTGCTTTGTGTGAGGCCTTGCATCTGGTGAATGTGGAGCGCAATGCTGATATCGTGCGCATGACCTCATATGCACCGCTGCTTGCGCGTCATGGACGTACTAATTGGAATCCTGATATGATCTATTTCAACTCTTCACGCATCGATCTGACTCCGGGCTACTATACGCAGAAGATCTTTGGCAACAATAGTGGTGACCAATATATAACTTCTCGCTTGCAAGTGGAGAGCAGACGGGATGATGTCCGCAAACGTGTAGCCAACTCCGTTGTGTATGATAGTGCAACGGGTGACCTTATCATCAAACTGGTCAATCTGCTCCCAGTCAGCGTGACTACAGCCATCGAAATCAACGATTGTGAAGCCTATGCTACGCAAGCTGTATGTACAGTGCTCACTGGTAACCCGACAGACCGCGATGCAGTGCCCACAGAGAGCGTCATCGAAGTGGCTCCGCAGTTTGACTATGAGATGCCTGCCTACTCTTTTGTAACCATTCGTGTAGCTAAGGAGCAGCAAGGGAAGAGAAGGTAAGTGATGGCTGGAGGGTGTGAACATCTGTGTCGAAAACTTGTCATAGAAACATGTTGAAATTTGATTTGGAATGAAGCTGCTTATTATAGACCGTGATGGAACCATTCTGGTGGAACCTCCCGTAGACTATCAGATAGATAGTATTGCAAAAACAGACTTTGTGCCTGGTGCTATCAGTGGACTGAAGGCACTCAGCACACTTGGTTACCAGCTCGTGATGGCCAGTAATCAGGACGGACTTGGTACACCAAGTTTCCCGATGGAGGATTTCTTGCCTCCGCAAGAGATGATGCTCAAAGTGTTGGCCTCGGAGAACGTGCGATTCGATGATATCCTCATCGATTCCACCATGCCTGAAGAGAATGCTTCAACGCGCAAGCCTGGAACGGGAATGTTTGGTAAGTATATGAATGGGGAGTATGATTTGGCGAGCAGTTATGTCATTGGCGACCGTCTTACAGATGTGATGTTGGCCAAGAATCTGGGTGCGAGGGCAATCTTGCTGCAATCGCCTGAAAAGGCCTCGGAGGCACTTGCAGAACAAGGACTCACTGATGTGTGCGCTCTATGTGCGGTTTCATGGAGCGAGATAGCAGAATACTTGCGCCGTACGAATCGAGTAGCTACTACCGAACGTAATACGCGTGAGACGCAGATTCGTGTGACGGTGGACCTTGATGGACGGATGCCGTCGTCGATTAATACGGGATTGCGATTCTTTGATCACATGCTCGATCAGATTGCCCATCATGGAGGATTGTCATTGCAGGTTCAATGCAATGGCGATCTGGATGTTGATGAACACCATACGATAGAGGATGTGGCCATAGCCTTGGGTGATACCTTGCGTGAGGCTTTGGGTGATAAACGTGGTATCGAACGTTATGGGTTTGCGTTGCCTATGGATGAATGCAAGGCATTGGTACTACTTGATTTGGGTGGCCGCATCGATTTTGATTGGGATGTACACTTTACACGTGAGTATGTAGGTGATACGCCAACTGAGATGTTCCGTCATTTCTTCTATTCATTGTGTGCTTCGTTGCGTTGTAACTTGCATATCAGTGCTCGCGGTGAGAATAATCACCATCTCATTGAGGGTGTGTTCAAGGCCTTTGCACGCAGCCTTCGTGCAGCGATACATCGCCAACCCTTCAATTACGATTTGCCCAGCAGTAAAGGTGTGTTGTAGGGACTTTTATGTGACAAGTTTTGAAGAATATATAATAGATAATAGAATGACTGAAAAGAAAATCCCGAGCGAACTGGGAACCCGCCCTGTTGGCGAGTTATTGAAACAATATGCCATACCCTCCATCATTGCGATGCTGGCCTCCTCGTTGTACAACATTGTGGACAGCATCTTCATCGGACATGGAGTGAATGCCTTGGCACTATCGGGCTTGGCTGCCACATTCCCTCTAATGAACATCTCTACGGCTTTTGGTGCTATGGTAGGCATGGGTTCGTCAACGCTCATATCTGTCAAGTTGGGCCAAAAGGACTATAAGACGGCACAACAAATCTTAGGTAATGCAGTAGTGATGAATGTGGTGATGGGCTTCATCTTCGGCCTCGTCGCACTGTTATTCCTCGATCCTATCCTTCTGGCTTTCGGAGCTACGGACGCAACCATCGAATATGCTCGTGACTACATGCAGATTATCCTTTTGGGTAATATCTTTACACACATGTACTTTGGTTTCAATGCTCTGCTACGCGCTATGGGACACCCGAAGATGGCCATGAAGGCGACTATAGCCACAGTGATTATCAATACGATTCTCGACCCGCTACTTATCTTCGATACCATCAACCTCGGTTTTGTACAATTTGACGGAGCCGGCTGGGGCATTCGCGGAGCAGCCATTGCTACGGTATTGGCGCAATGCATCTCGCTTATTTGGCAGGTGCGTGTCATG
>JAZRDT010000122.1:0-26841 GCA_045660385.1 Bacteroidaceae bacterium
ACCTCGCTCTGCCACTTCTTCGATATCTGGTTGAGCTGCTCGTTGGCACGTTCGTAGGCGGGGATATTCTTGAGGATATACTCCATGTCAATGAGTGCAAACTTCTGTGCGTTAGCGGCCAAGCACACCATGCAGAGCAGCGCTGTCATCAAGAGATTCTTTTTCATAACTCAGGGAATTAATTTTCAATTTTTAATTTTAAACTTTCAATTCATCAAAACTCCTGACCGAGGATGAAGTGGAACTGGCTACCGCTCGATGCCGTCGAACCATTGAGCTTATCGAAACCGTAGGCCCAGTCGATACCCATAAGTCCGATCATCGGGAGGAAGATGCGTACACCCACACCAGCCGAGCGCTTCATGTCGAAGGGGTTGAACTTGCGCACGTCGGTCCATGCGTTACCACCCTCGAGGAAGGCGAGTGCATAGATCTGTGTAGAGTTCTCGAACATGAGCGGGTAGCGCAACTCCATGGTGAAGCGTGAATAGGCATAGCCTTCGCTTCCGTAAGGTGTGAGCGCACCGTTGTCGTAACCGCGCAGGGCCACCATATCGGTGTAGTAGTTGTATGAGTATCCGCTCATACCATCACCACCGACGTAGAAGGTTTCGAAGGGCGACTTCTTATACCTATTATAATGGCCGAGGAGTCCGAAGTCGGCACGTGCCATGAGTACAAGACACTTCTGTCCGCCGGTGAGTGCGGTGTAGAACTTACTCTTGAACTTCCACTTGTGATACTCAATCCAGTTGTAGCGTTGCTGCAAGCTCTTGCTGTAGTTGGCATCGGTGGGCTTCACCTCGCTCAGTGACTTGTAGTCGACACCATCGAAGAGTGAGTAGGGCGGTGTGATGGCCACATTGAAGCTGATCTCAGAGCCCTGACGAGGGAAGATGGGGTTGTCAATCGAACTACGTCCGAGATTGAGCGAGAGGTTCACATTATTACACTTACCATTCGAGATGATGAAGTACTCCCAGTTGTTGAGGTCGTAGCGCTGGTAGGTGAGCTCGCCATAGAGGGTGAAGTAGTCATCGGGCCAGTGCAGACGCTTACCCCAACCGACAGACAAGCCATACATGCGCAAGTACTTGTCGGGGTCGTAGTATGACTCATAATTATTGTAGTAGTTATTGTAGTTTCCATAACCATACATATAATTATAGTAGTTGTTGTAGTATGCCGAGTTGTAGTAGTTGTTGTTGATACCTGTCTGCAAAGCATAGAATCCGTTCACCGAGAATGAATTGGGGCGCTTGCCGCCAAACCAGGGGTCGAGGAACGAGATGTTATATGACTGGTAATAGGTTCCGTTGGTCTGTCCGCTGATGGTGAAGGTCTGTCCGTCGCCCTGCGGAATGAAGGCGCGGTAGTTGTCAGACTTGTGGAAGAGGTTGTACATGGAGAAGTTGGTAAACTTCAAGGCAATCTTACCGATGACACCCGTCTGTCCGTATCCGAGCGAGAACTCCACCTGGTCGTTGTTCTTCGACTCGAGCATCCAGTTGATGTCTACCGTACCATTGGCCAGGTCGGGCTGCACATCGGGCACGATGGTTTCGGGATTGAAGTGACCCATCTGCTGGATTTCACGTGCCGAACGCATCAAGGCATCCTTGCTGAAGAGGTCGCCAGGCTTGGTCATCAGTTCGCGACGCACGACGTTCTCATACAGGCGGTCGTTACCGGCAATGCGAACGCGATTGATGGTAGCCTGCGGACCTTCGAGCACACGCATCTCAAGGTCGACCGAATCCTCCGTGACATTGATTTCTACGGGCTCAACGCGGGCAAACACATATCCATTATTATAATATAGGTTGCCGATGGCATCGTCGTCCACGTTGATGCGCTCTTCGAGGAGCTTCTGGTTGTAGACGTCGCCCGACTTCATGCGCAGCACCTCAGAGAGGCCTTGCGATTCATACACGGTGTTGCCCACCCAGTTGATGTCGCGGATGTGGTACTGGTTACCCTCCTCCACCTGAATGTACACATCGACGGTCTTGTCGTCGAAGGTTACCACCGAGTCGGCCACGATGTGGGCATCGCGGTATCCGTGCTCGTTATACTTGTCGATGAGCAGCTGCTTGTCCTCGTCGTACAGGTTGTTGATAAACTTCTTCGGACGGAAGAAATGGCGCCAGTTGCCCTTCTCGTTGGTCTTCTTCATTGCCCACTTCAACTGCTTCTCGTTGAGGGCGGTGTTACCGGTGATATAGATCTTGTTGACCTTGATCTTCTCCTTCTTGTCGATGTTGATGTCGAGGATGAGGTGGTTGGCCTCAGCCACGTCGTCGCGTTGCATGATGTTGACCTCGGCATTCTTGAAGCCCTTCTCATCGAAGTAGCGCTTGATGACAATCTTGGCACGATCCATCATGTTGGGCGTAATCTGGTTGCCCTGACGGAAGTTGAGTTTGGCCTCGAGGTCGTCCTGCTCCGACTTCTTCACACCGGTGAAGTTGAGCTTCGAGAGGCGGGGACGCTGCGTGAGTGCAATGTTCAGGTAGGCCTGGTTGCCCACGGTCTTCTCCACCGTGATACTCACGTTAGAGAATAATCCGTGCTTCCAATAGCGCTTTACGGCTCCTGTAATCTCTTCGCCGGGGATGGAAATGACTTGTCCGACCGAGAGTCCCGACAACCCTATCAGCACGTAATCCTCGTAATCGTCGACTCCGCTCACCGTGATGCCGGCAATCTCATATTTCTTGGGAGCCGAGTAGAGTACTGCCGGCTTCTCAATGGTGTCGGTCACGGCATATTGCGCCATGGCCTTGTCAGCGGGCAAGGCAAACAGTACGATCAAGGTGAAGTATTTAAGTATATTCAGATAATTTTTCATTCCTTTATTTATTATCATTCTCTTCTGCAATTTGTTCACTGGTCTTGCCGAATCTTCTCTCACGCTGCTGGTAAGTGTAGATAGCTTTACACAACTCCTCCTCATCAAAATCGGGCCAATAGGTGTCGCAGAAGTAGAGTTCCGCATAGGCACACTGCCACAGCAAGTAGTTGCTCAGACGGGTTTCGCCTCCGGTGCGTATGAGCAGGTCGGGGTCGGGCATGAAGGCGGTGGCCAGGTTCTCGTCGATAGTCTTGTCGGTGATGTCGTCGATATTCATCGCCCCCTCCTGCACCTGGGCAGCGATGCGCTTGGCCGCGCGGGTGATTTCCCACTTCGAAGAATAGCTCAGTGCCACGGTGAGTGTGCCTCGCTGGTTGCCCGCCGACTGGCTGATACAGTAGTTCATGCGCTCGCGAACCTTCTCGGGCAAACGGTCGGTGTCGCCGATGACGCAGAAGCGTATGTCGTTGTCCATAAAGATGCTGAGGTCGAGTTTCTCAAACAACAGCGACATCAATCCCGCCACCTCCTCATCGGGACGCGTCCAGTTCTCGGTAGAGAAAGCATATACGGTCACATACTTCACGCCCAGCTTAGCTGCATGCATCATCGTGTCGTGCAGGGCCGATGCCCCAGCGATATGTCCTTCACCGCGTCTTCGGCCTTTGGCCTTCGCCCAGCGTCCGTTACCATCCATGATGATGGCAATGTGCTGGGGGATACGGTTCATGTCTAACTGCTCTTTGTATGTCATGTGAATTTATTGAGTTTTTATGTTTATGAGCTTGTTAATTATTCGTCTGTTCACTGCCCTGCTTCATGCGTCAGTTGTTGCACTTCCGGTATTTGGGAAACATGTCGTAGCTGACGTATAGCATAAACCATGAGTAGCAGTCCTTGTTTTTCAGTCCCTTCCCTTCGATGCCGTAGGGGTCATCGAGCGTGAGGCCCTCGGCGGCTGACACATCCAGGCGGTCCGATGTGGTGAAGCGCATGGTCCACTCGGCACCGCAGTTGATGCGTGGGGCCAATTTGTACTTCACGCCCAGTCCCAAGGGTATGTTCATAGCCACCACATGATTGGCGGGTTTGGGAGCATAGGTAAGTCCCACTCCACCAAGGATGTAGGGCGTAAAACGGCGACTATCCTTAAAGCCTGCTCCCGTGCCATAGGCAAAGAAGTTGTACTCAAACTGTGCGCCCAGTTCATATACGTTGCGACTGAAGGTGCTATGCTCCTCGCCGGGAAAGTCATTACGGATGCCCTCCGTGCTGCCCTTGATGCGGCCCACGGCGAGGTCACCCTTTACCACCATGCGGGGGTTGAAGTTGTAGCGGGCCAAAAGGCCACCCACCATAGCGCTATTCTTGAATGGGGTGGTGAAGTTGGCATCGCCCATGTAGAAGCTTCCGCCCGCCATAGCACCCAGTTCCATCTTGTACTCCAACTCCTGAGCCGATACCATGCACACCGACACCAGCAACAGGAATGTTGCTGCCAGCCTACTTGCCATCTGTCGTGTATAGTGGTTCATTGGGGTTGGTTCTATCTTAAGTTCACGATTTCTCAAAGTCCGTTCCAACGGCCGCGCCACACATCGCCTGTGCTCCACATCACCCAAACATAGGTGCCGTCGGTAGCGGTAGCGAACGCCTCTTCGCGACCCTTGAAGGCTTCGGGCAAACTGAGCACATTGTTGCGAACGCGCCAGGTCACGCCATTGTCGCGCGACTCGTAGCAGGCGCTGAAGGCTTCGAGGGGCTGCTGGCGGTTGCCCAGTCCCTTGCCACCGAAGGCATACATCTTTCCGGCATAGTGTATCACGGCCAAATGCTCCAGGTTGGGACATCCGTAGATGTTGGTACCCTGAGGCACTACTTCTACCCAGCAGCTATCGGTCGAGAGTTTGCTCCACACCTGGGCGCAGGTGTCGGACTCCGCTTCGGGAGTAGCCACAAAAAGGGTGCGTGATATATTGGCATTCGTGCGTAAAGGTTCACTGAACGAAGCTACGCCCGCCTTGATAGCGCGCTTTGGCTGCTGGCCCAACTGCCAGGCCGACATGTCCGTTGACGAAGCGATGGTTCCTTCAACCATTGCCCAGGCGGTATGCGTGTCATCCTCCAAAGCAAGCAGGGTGCTCACAGACTGTGTATTGCCGACCGCTGTCCATGCAATGGCATCGGCCGAACGATACAAGGCGCCATCGGCCACCAGGTAGAATGCGTCGCCCACGAGTTGCGCCGATGCGACATCGGCTCCTGCAGGAACGCCTGTCCACTCAACAGGGCTGCTCCACTGTACGCCATCGCCTAACGCTGTTGTGGTGGTGTAGCCCCTACCCTCACCGTCGGTGCCGAGGACATACACGAGCGACTCCTTGACAAGCGCCTTGGGAGCAGCAAACAGTCCTGCGGGGAAATTGGCCTCCTCGAGCTGGCGCCAAGAGGTGGTGCGGGGATCTACCTGATGCACGTTGATGCTGATGAGGTAGTCGCGCGAAAACTTCTCGTCGTATGAGGTGATGGTAAATTTTACGGGATGGGTGAAGTCGATGGAGTCCTCCTCACTATAGCCCACCTTCTCATCGCCCTTGTAGTAGGATATGTAGCCATCGGCACCGATGTTGAGGATCACGCGGGTCACATCGGTGGCATAGGCGATGGAGTCGCTGTTGTAGACAAGTCCCTGTGCCTGGTCGATGGTGAAGCGTATGTTCCTCGCTGCCATGATGGTGGTGTAGGTAGAGTCCTTGCCATTGGCGAGTGTGATGGTGTGGCGTGTCTTCAGGTCGTTGATGCTGAACGAGAGCAAGGCCACGGTCGAGGTGAGCTCGGTCTCCTCGCCATCGGGCAAACAAGAGGTGAGTGTGGTGCTTGCTACAAGTGCACAAATGAGGCTGATTGCTATTTTTTTCATTGTCGTTTGATTGCTATTATGAATTCAACCGACAAATTTAGCAACATTTTTCCGCTTGTCGCCTATATTTTAAGTTCTTTTATCTTAAAAGATGTGTAAAAGTGCTATTTTACGTGCAAAAAGTGCTCTATCTGATTGCTCGAGCATAAAAATTGGTCAGTTTTTGTTGCATTTTTAAGTTTTGGAGCCTCCACACCGCCACCCAGCGCAAAAGGTGCGGTTTCCACGTGGGCCTCATCCCACAGACCGCAATCGATGAAGCTCTGCAACACCACGGCACCTCCCTCGACGAGCAAGCGCTGAATGCCCCGCTCCCGCAGGTGATGGAGCATCTGCGGTACGATGTTCTTATCAAAATCCACTACCACCGACTCCACCATTCCACTGGGTCCAAAATCCCGAAAAACATCGGTGAAAACGAGAGTTTTTGAAGTTCCATCAAACATTCGGAGTCCCTTGTCCAACGTTCCACAGCGGTCGATAACCAAGCGCAAGGGATTCTTTCCGGGCCACAGGCGAGTGGTGAGCGACGGATTGTCGAGCTGTGCCGTGCGGCGGCCTACGAGAATAGCATCGCTCAGTGCACGGAGTCGGTGCACGCGCTGCGCCGTAGCCTCATTGGAAAATTTTATGGGTTGGTGCGCATCCCCCTCGGCACGTAGCATGTCGATGTATCGGTCGGCCGACTGTGCCCACTTGAGCACCACGTAGGGACGCTGCTCGCCATGGTAGGTAAAGAAGGCACGGTTGAGCGCCATGCACTCGGCCTCAAGCACTCCTACGGTGACCTCCACACCGGCATCGCGCAGTTTCTGAATGCCCTTGCCGTCGACCTGCTCGAAACTGTCGCGGCATCCGATGACTACACGCGGTATGCCCTTGCTGATGATAAGATCGGCACAGGGCGGTGTCTTGCCATGGTGAGCGCAGGGTTCGAGACTCACGTAGATAGTCGATTGGCGCAGCAACTGCTCATCGGACACCGAGGCGATGGCATTGACCTCGGCATGAGGGCCTCCACACTTGCGATGATACCCTTCGCCGATGATGCGTCCGTTGTGTACTATCACCGCTCCCACCATCGGATTGGGAGCCGCTCCCGCTCTGCCGCAGGCTGCCAGCTGCAGGCATCGTGCCATGTATTGTTCGTCTGTAGTCATAGTTGGTTGCAAAGATATCATTTTGAATTGAAAATTGAAAATTAAAAATTGTTTTAAGAATTTGTTTGTCTTTTCTTGAACAAAACATTGCCGGAAATGAGAAAACTTTTCCGTAGGAAGGTTGGAAATATCAACCTTTTCTTGTACCTTTGCAATATTATCCCTAAGACCGACAATAACATAAAAACACAATTGAATATGAGAAAGTTACTCTTTACCGCCGCCCTGACCGCCATGAGCCTCGGCGCTGCAGCACAGAGCATCACCCCGCAGATGCTGGAGAAATTCAAGTCAGAAAACACCCTCACCGCCGCCGACCGCGCCATACACAACGCCATGGCAGCCAACGACGTGAGCAAACTCGCCGTGAACCAGGCCAACCAGAGCGAGATGGAGACCTACTTCTCGCACAGCGTGCCCTCGAGGGGCATCACCGACCAGCAATCGTCGGGTCGCTGCTGGCTCTTCACCGGACTCAACGTGATGCGCAGCAAGGTGATCAACAAGCACAATCTCCCCGAACTCACCTTCTCACACGTATACAATTTCTTCTATGACCAGCTCGAGAAATCGAACCTCTTCCTGCAAGCCGTCATCGACACAGGCGAGAAGCCCATGGAGGACAAGACCGTAGAGTGGCTCTTCAAGAACCCGCTGAGCGATGGTGGCACCTTCACCGGCGTGGCCGACCTTGTGGCCAAGTATGGCATCGTACCTGCCGGCGTGATGCCCGAGACCTATGCCAGCAACAACACATCGCGCTTCACCGCACTCATCAAGCGCAAACTGCGTGAAGACGGCCTCATCCTACGCGACAAGATTGCTGCCGGAGCCCAGAAGAAAGAACTCGAAACCTTGAAAACCGAGATGTTGAGCGAGGTATACCGCGTCCTCGTGCTCGGATTCGGCGAGCCCGTGACCACCTTCAAGTGGGCCCCCAAGGATGCACAGGGAAAGTACATGTGGGAACCGAAGGAGTATACTCCGCGTTCGTTCTATGCCGAGTTTGTTGGCGAAGACTACCAGAACGACTACATCATGCTGATGAACGACCCCACCCGTGAATATTGGAAGACCTACGAGATCCAGTACGACCGCCACACCTACGACGGACATAACTGGCTCTACCTGAACCTCCCGCTCGAGGATATCAAGGAGATGGCCATCGCCTCCATCAAGGACTCGACCATGATGTACTTCTCATGCGACGTAGCCAAGGAGCTCGACAGCAAACGCGGTTTGCTCGACATGGACAACTTCGACTACGAGTCGCTCCTGAGAATCAAGTTCGGCATGGACAAGGCACAGCGCATCCGCGTGTTCGATAGCGGTTCGTCGCACGCCATGACCATGATGGCCGTTGACCTCGATGCCGAGGGCAAGCCCACCATGTGGAAGGTCGAGAACAGCTGGGGCGCCGCCTCAGGCCACAAGGGACACCTCATCATGACCGACGAGTGGTTCAACGAATACATGTTCCGCCTCGTGGTAAACAAGAAGTATGCCAACGACCGCGTACTCAAAGCTGCCAAACAGAAGCCCATCCAACTCCCCTGCTGGGACCCCATGTTCATGGGCGAGGAATAACCCTATCAAACAACGACACTCGATATGAAGAAGACACTCATCCTACTCACCACTCTGATCGCACTGACCACCATCGCGAAGGCACAGCAGAGCTACTCGGGACATCAGATCTCCGAAGAGGGCGCCTGGTGCTGGTTTGCCGACCCACGCGCCATCCACTACACCAATGCCGATGGCAGCATCAATGCCTCGTACATAGGCTATATCGACGTGCACGGCAACGTGAAGGCCATGCAGATAGACCACAACACGGGCCGGCGCACCGAGGTGCTGGTGCGCTCCTACTTCCAGCCCGACGATCACAACAACCCCACCTTCCTGGTGTTGCCCGACGCGCGCGTACTCATCATCTACTCGCGACACACCGACGAGCCCGCCTTCTACTATCGCGTATCAAAGCGTCCTGGCGACATCAGCGTGTTGGGCGAAGAGAAATGCATCGTCACCAACCACAACACCACCTACCCGTCGCCCTTCCTCATGAGCGACGACCCCGAGCACTTCTATCTCTGCTGGCGCGGATTGGGCTGGCATCCTACCATCGCCCGCCTCACCCTTCCCGACGAGGAGGATAACGTGCAGATTGCCTGGGGACCCTACCAGATGGTGCAGTCGACCGGTGCACGCCCCTATGCAAAATACTACAGCAACGGCAAGGACAAGCTCTACATGACCTACACCACCGGCCACCCGGACAACGAATGGCCCAACTGGCTCTACTTCAACGTCATCAACCTCAATGCCGAGAAGCAGACTGACGGCACAGTGACCGTATCTCCCACACTGGAGGACATCAAGGGTAACCACCTCTCGGTAATTGCAGATGGCAAGTTCCGCGTAAACAAGAGCGCCGAGTACAAGCAAACCTATCCCTACACCTTGGTAGATGCGCCTACCAACAGTCGGGCCTGGGTGTGGCAGATCGCATGCGACACAGAGGGGCTCCCCGCCATCGCCATGGTGCGCATCGACCGCAGCAAGAACCAGCACCAATACTACTACGCCAAGTGGACGGGCGAGGCATGGCGACTTACCGACCTGGCCGACGGTGGCGGCCGCTTCCATCCCTCGAACACGGAGTATTGCTATAGCGGAGGCGAAGCACTCGACCCCGCCAACCCCAACGTGATATACCTCTCCATCCCCACCAAGGGACGCACAGGCAAGAGCATCCACGAGATATGGCGCTACACCCTGAACAATCAGGGACAAGTGGTAATGAAGGAGCAGGTGACACGCAACTCGGAGAAGAACAACGTGCGCCCCTTCGTGCTCCCTGGATCTGAAGGTTCGCCCCTACGTCTGATGTGGATGCACGGCGACTATGCCTACTGGATTGTCAAGAAGGGCTACCCTACCGGATTCCCCACAGCCATCCATGCACATCTCCCCAAGGGTCGAATCCCATGCCAAGAGGTAAGCAAAGCCACCAAGGGCGCCTTCACCATTGACGTCAGCATGCAGCTCCCGGCCGACCACTACCGCGGCACCCTGCTTACGACACAGAGCTTCAGCTATGGACTTGACAAGGAGAGCGTGAAGCCCTACGTGGAGATGGGTGGCAACCGCTACTACAGCACCAACCAACTTTACACATCGGACAACTGGGCCACCAACTGCACCGGTACACACGGTGACAATTGGCCCACACCGCACGCCACACTGCGCATCACCTTCACCTACGACGGCAATCACCTCACGGTGTACCGCAACGGTCTCATCGACCAGGTAATAGAGGTGCGTAAACTGAAAGCATCACAGGTTAACAAAGGTGACATCCCCGGCTGCAGCATCAACGTAGAAAGCTATGACCGCTGCTTGCCGCAAGAGGAACTGCAGGCACTGAACAAGTAATCAGAAGCATTATACAAACACCGTTCGAACAAAACACGTTTACAAATAACACATGACAACAAAACATCTACTGGCAGCCACCCTCGTGGCATGTAGCTTGAGTGCACAGGCTCAAGTGATTCAGACCTACCAGGTGCGCGATGCAGTGACACTGCGCACACCAATCCTCACCGACAGCATCAACACTGAAGGTCGCAGGTATGAGACTAGAGACCTGCTGAGTACCGCCATCGGACTGAACCAGGACAACTATACCACGCAGACCATGGAGGCCGACACAGCAGGACTTGTAAAGCTCGCTGCTGCCGACGGTGAACACCTCATCTATGTGGTAAGCACCAACATCCGCGCCGACCGCTTCATGAGGGGCAAACTCAAGGTTACCTCTCCAGCACGCTGGGAAGTCTACATCGACGGCGCATCAAGATTCAAGAAGGAGAACAGCGACGACAGTCTCACCGCGAAGGCTACCCGCGACATCGCCCTACGCATGGAACCGGAGCGCGATTACAAGGTGACCATCAAACTGCTCGCCCACAAGGATGACAAGGCCGCACCTGCATTCAAGTGCGAGGTGGTGGCCGACAAGGGATACGAGAAGGTAAATGTATATAGCGGACATGACCTGAAGCGCCGCTTCACACTCGACAACACGGTGTATGGCAACCGCGTAATCGACGTAGCCATGTCACCCAGCGGCAAGTATCTCTACACCCGCTACTGGTACAACTACAGTAAGGATCGCCAGCATGTATATGCCCAGCTCACCGACACCAAGACCGGCAAGGTGCTGCTCGCCAATGCCAAGGACGGCATGCGCTGGATGCCCAAGAGCGACAAGATGTACTATACCGCTACAGCGGCTACGGGCAACAACATCATCGTGCTCGACCCCGCCACGCTGACCGAGGAGATTCTGCTAGCCGAAATTCCCGCCGATCGCTTCACCTGGGCACCCACCGAGGATTTCCTCATCTACTACCCCAGCGAGAAGGGGCAGCCCGAGCAGGGACCTCTTAAACGCATCGCGACACCTAGAGACCGCATCCCCGGCTTCCGCGGACGCAGCTTCCTCGCCAAATATGACATCAAGAAGGGTACCACTGAACGCCTCACCTATGGCTATCACACAACCCACCTGAACGATATCAGCACCGATGGAACAAAGATTCTCTTCAGCACCTACGCGGAGGATGTCACCACCCGACCCTTCGGCAAATCATCGTATTACCAGCTCGACCTCAACACCTACAAGATTGATACCCTCGTAGCCGACAATGGTTTTGTAGACGGAGCTACCTACTCGCCCGACGGCACACAGGTACTCTTCGCAGGAAGCGCCGAAGCCTTCAATGAAATCGGGAAAAACAGCAACCACCCCATCCCCAACGCCTACGACAAGCAGGCCTTCATCATGAATCTCACGACCCGCGAGGTTACCCCCATTACCAAGGACTTTGCCCCCTCGGTAAGCGTACTACAGTGGAACGTGGCCGACAAGCACATCTATTTCACCACCGATGACAAGGACGAGGTAAACATCTACCGCTATAACACCACGAAGAAGGAATTCGAACAGCTGCCCTTGGAGGTGTCAGTAATCCAGCGCTTCTCTTTACCCACGCAGAGCGCCGCCACAGCAGCCTACTACGGTCAGGACGACCACACGGCTGGCGTAGGTTATCTCTTCGAGATGAAGAAGATGCGCTCACGCCTCATCGCCGACCCCATGAAGCCCATTCTGGAGAATATCGAACTGGGCGAGACACACGAATGGAACTTCACTGCTTCGGACGGCACCACCATCCACGGCAAGTACTGCCTGCCCCCCTCGTTCGACCCCGAGAAGAAATACCCCCTCATCGTATACTATTATGGTGGAACCACACCCACGGTGAAGGGCATCAGCAACCCCTACTGCGCACAGTTGTTTGCATCGCGCGACTATGTGGTGTACGTAATCCAGCCCAGCGGCACCATTGGCTATGGACAGGAGTTTGCCGGACGCCACGTCAACGCATGGGGCAAGCGCACTGCCGACGACATCATCGAGGGTACCAAGAAGTTCTGCGAAGAGCACCCCTATGTAGATGCTGAGCGCATCGGTTGCCTGGGTGCATCGTATGGCGGATTCATGACTCAGTACCTGCAGACGCAGACCGACATCTTCGCTGCAGCCGTATCACACGCCGGTATCAGCAACGTCACCAGCTACTGGGGCGAGGGCTACTGGGGCTACAGCTACAATGCCGTAGCGGCGGCCGACAGCTACCCCTGGCAGAACCCCGACCTCTTCACCAAGCAGGGTTCACTCTTCAACGCCGACAAGATCAACACTCCGCTGTTGCTCCTGCATGGCACGGTCGACACCAATGTGCCCATCGGTGAGAGCATCCAGCTCTTCAACGCCTTGAAAATCCTGGGCAAGGAGGTGGAGTTCGTCCAAGTAGAGGGTGAAGACCACTTTGTGGCCGACTACGCTAAGCGTGTACTCTGGCACAACACCATTATGGCATGGTTTGCCCGTTTCCTGCAAGACAGCCCCGAATGGTGGAACGAACTCTATCCAAAGCGTCATTTGTAAGAAACAGATAGCAGAAAACGACAAAGTTACCTAAAAACGGCTGTGCAGAACCGGAGAACAGACACAATTCCCTCGGCAGCACATAGAAATATCAAAACAATGTTTTGTACATCGGCCGTTTTTTCGTACCTTTGCAGCCCGAAACGAAGAACAATATTAATTAATTTTACATAACTAATTTAACACGATGAGAAAAATTCATTTTTCAATCTTTGCTGCAGCATTGTTGATGCTCTGCTCATGCAGCAACAAGTTGGGCGAACTTTCGTCAAAGTACTTTGCCGTTACTCCCCAGCTCCTCGAAGCCGTTAATGGCGAGGTACCCGTAACAATCTCTGGTACTTTCCCTGAGAAGTTCTTCCCCAAGAAGGCCGTTATCACCGTTACTCCCGTTTTGAAGTACGAGGGTGGTTCTGTAAGTGGCGATGCTTACACATTCATCGGTGAGAAGGTAGAAGGCAACAACCAGACTATCTCTTACAAGACTGGTGGTAACTTCACAATGAAGAGCACATTCGACTATGTTCCCGAAATGGCAAAGTCAGAGCTCTACCTCGAGTTCGCAGCCAAGATCAAGAACAAGACAAAGGCTATGCCCGCAGTAAAGGTTGCTGATGGTGTATTGGCTACCGCTGAGCTCTACAGCCAGACTACTGCTTCTACAAAGCCCGCATACGCTGAGGATGCTTTCCAGCGCGTAATCAAGCAGGCTAAGCAGGCTAACATCATGTTCCTTATCCAGCAGACCAACCTTCGTTACAGCGAGCTCAATTCAGCACAGATGAAGGAGTTCACTGAGACTTTGAAGGACATCAAGGCTGACACTGAGAATAAGGTTCTTGACAATGTAGAGGTTTCTGCATACGCTTCACCCGATGGTGATTTCGACCTCAACGACCGTTTGGCTACATTGCGTCAGAACAACGCCAAGTCACATGTAAACAAACTCCTCAAGAAGAATAAGGTTGAGACAAACGTTGACACTGAGTACACCGCTGAGGACTGGGAAGGCTTCCAGGAGTTGGTTGCCGGCTCTAACATCCCCGACAAGGAGCTCATCCTGCGCGTACTTTCTATGTACAACGATCCCGAGGTAAGAGAGCGCGAGATCAAGAACATCTCTGCTGTATACGGCGAGTTGGCTGAGGAGATCCTCCCCCAGTTGCGTCGTGCACGCTTGACCTTGAACTACCAGCTCATCGGTCGCTCTGACGAGGAAATCCTTGCTGCAGTTAAGGAGGATGCATCAGTATTGAGCGTTGAAGAACTCCTTTACGCTGCTACATTGGTTGAGACAGCTAAGGAGAAGGCTGCTATCTACAACACCACAGCCAAGCTCTTCCCCAACGACTACCGTGCTTACAACAACTTGGCAGAGCTCGCTATGAACGCTAACGACTACGCCGCTGCAAAGAAATTCTTGGAGAAGGCCGTTAAGTTGAACGCTACTGCTGCTGAGGTAAACACCAACCTTGGTATGATTGCCCTCATCGATGGCAATGTAGCCGACGCTGAGAACTTCTTGGTTAAGGGCACTGACGCTAAGGCTAACGAGGCTGCTCTCGGTAACCTCTACGTAGCTCAGGGTCAGTACGAGCGCGCAGTAAGCGCATTCGGTGAGACCAAGAGCAACGCTGCTGCTCTCGCACAGATCATGGCTGAGGACTACACCGCAGCTAAGAATACTCTCGCTGGTGTTGAGACTCCCGACGCTTACACATACTACTTGAACGCAATCGTAGGTGCACGCACCAACAACGCTGCTATGGTAGCTGAGAACTTGGTTAAGGCTATCCGCCTCGACTCTACTCTCCGCACAAAGGCACTCAACGATGCTGAGTTCAGAAAGTATGCTGCATCATTGTTGAACCTCTAATCAGAGACGATACCTATAGTTTGAGGAGCGGAGTCTTGCCAATGGCAAACTCTGCTCCTCACTTTAAATAAGGACATACCCGACAACCCTATGAAAGAATACAGCTTTGAACTGCTGATGAAGGTGCGCGACTACGAATGCGACCTGCAAGGCATCGTCAACAATGCCAACTACCAACACTACTTAGAGCACACCCGCCACGAGTTTCTCCTCTCTATCGGCCTCAGCTTTGCCGACATGAGTGCCGCAGGCTACGACTTTGTGGTATCTAAAGTGACACTTAATTACAAATCACCCCTACGCAGCCGCGACGAATTCCGTTCGCAGCTCTACGTCACACGAGAAGGCATCAAGTGCGTATTCCACCAAGAGATCGTACGCGTATCTGACGGCAAGGTATGTCTCAAAGGTACCGTAGAGAGTGTATGCATCCATCATGGCAAACTCGTCAGGACAACCCCTTACGACAGCATCCTGGAAGGGCACCTGACAAACAAATAATCGATCTGCACTATGGAACAGAAGGAACTACTGAGTCTCATCGCCCTGCAACATATCCCAGGCATCGGCAGCATAACAGCCAAGCGACTGCTCGACGCTACGGGCAGTGCCACCGCACTCTTTGAACAGCGCACAGAGCTACCAAGCAAGTATCCCGAGTTCCGCACGTCAATCATCAAACATCTCGACTGTCCGGCCGCACACCAGCGAGCCGAGCAAGAGCTCGAGTTCATCGAGAAGCATCGCATAACTTGCATAGGATATCACGACGAGGCCTACCCCTCACGCCTGCGCGAGTGTGACGACGCACCTGCCCTGCTCTTCTACCGGGGCAACACAACGCTCAATGCACAACGCGTGATAAGCATCATCGGTACACGCAAATGCTCTGACTACGGGCGGGACCTCTGTGAGAGTTTCATACGCGACCTTGCAGCACAATTTCCCGACACGCTCATCGTCAGCGGTCTGGCCTATGGCATCGACGTATGCGCCCATCGCGGCGCCCTGAAACATGGCCTACCGACCATCGGTGTATTGGCCCACGGACTCGACCGCATATACCCTTCAGTGCACCGCAACACTGCAGCACAAATGACCAGCCATGGTGGATTGCTTACCGAATATGCCAGCAACACCGAGCCGGAGCGACAAAACTTCCTTCAGCGTAACCGCATCGTTGCCGGCATGGCCGATGCTACGGTTGTGATAGAGTCTGCAGCCAAAGGAGGCGCCTTGGTAACAGCCAGCATCGCCAACAGCTATGGACGCGACTGCTACGCCTTCCCAGGACGCACCTACGATACCGCCTCGGCAGGATGCAACCGTCTTATACGGCTCAACCAAGCCGGACTCATCACCTCGGCCGACGACTTCATCGAAGCCATGATGTGGAGCCCCGCCCAAGCACCGAAACCCGAAGCCATACAGCGCGCTCTCTTCATAGACTTGAACGAAGATGAAAGCCACATCGTGGAATTGCTGGCCAAACAGGAGGAGGGGGTACATATCAATACCCTAGTGGCAGAGGCCAATATGCCCATCAACCGCATCAGCCCCATCCTATTCGAACTGGAGCTACGCGGTATCGTGCGCCCATTGGCAGGGAGCATCTACAAACTCATCCGATAAGGGCGACATGCCCCTTCAGGGAAGGGCTTAAGCTTCGGGACTCTTTTCCGTGCGTGCCAAGAAGTGCTGGATGCTCGATGCATAGGATCTTGACACAGGAATCTGCTTAATGCTATCGTGCATAAGCTTCACATACATACCATCACGATCGTTGCGGAAAATCTTAATCTTGTTCTTATTTACAATATAGCCACGATGACAGCGGATAAGGTATTCGCCGAACTTGTTTTCGATGGCCTTGGTAGTACTGCGCAACATATAATTGCAGAGTTTTCCATCCGATTCATAATAGATCTTCACGTAGTTATCCTGCGATTCCACGTAGTAGAGGCTGTCAATATTGATACTCATCTTAAGGCGGCCCGTACTATCAACCAGATGAATCAGTTTGGGGTCGGCATTGTCCGCCTTGTCATTCACCACATCCATACCGATACGGTCAAGCAAGTCTCGCTGATGTCGGTTGATAGCATGTTGGAGACATATGATGTAGGGTACGATGATAATAAACGACAACACTGCGACTGAACGTCCCCATATGATGAGAAACTCCTCGGGAGCTGCGAGTTTGAAAAGCGCGGTAAAAGTGGTATAAATGAACGAGACCAACATGATTTCAGCGCCTATCCAAGAGATAAGATGTATCTTATACAGCTGAAACTTATGTCCCACATGATAGAGGACAACCTTACTCAATATGAGGAATGCGATGGCTACAAGGTAGAAAGTGACCGAGGCCATCACCACTTGAAATGCTCCGAACGGTCCGACTCCTACACCCTGACTAGCCAATAATGTGAGCCATGAGGTTGAAGAATACGGGGCATATATCAGCATGAATATGATAGAGAAGATCACGATAGCGATGACCGAACCTGCAAGCGTGCGGCTCGCAAGAAGAAATCGTGGTGCTTTCTTTTTTAGTTCCATAGTTAATGTCTTTATGCGTTATCGACGCAAGTCATTGGTTAATTTTCGTTGCAAAGATACGAATAAACGAGCGAGAAATATGAAGTTTACTTCGTTTTTTTCACCGCGAGTGCCAGTATCTTCGCGATTTATCGCACAGATACGATTTTATCGGTTAAGTTTACCATGTTTATGCATTTTTTCGCTCCTATATACTTTTATCCCTTTACCCCACATAACGCACGTTTAGTCCCTACGATGGCTCTCTTCTGCCACATCAGGCATACTTTTGTTGAGTAGAGCACAGGGAATATGTACTTTTGTAAACGAAAAAAAATGTTTTAACTATGAGAATTATCGGAACTGGAAGTGCGCACCCTAAGCGCACATTGACAAATGACGACTTGAGCCAGATGATGGATACCAGCGATGCATGGATTCGCGAGCGCACAGGTATCTGCACTAGACAAATCATCACCGACGAGACACTCGAAGACCTCGCAGCCGAAGCGGCACAAAAGGCGCTTGACAATGCAGGAATCCCGGCAGGCGAGCTCGACTATATCATATGCTCAAATGTAGTGAACGAGTACGTGACCCCCACCATCGCAAGCATCGTGGAGGGCAAGATTGGCGCTGTCTGCCCTTGCGTCGACCTCAATGCCGCCTGCACAGGTTTCATCTACGCAATGGACTACGCCGAGGCACTACTGCAATCGGGACGGGCCAACAACATCTTGGTCATGGCAGCAGAAGAGCCTACACGCATGGTCGACTGGAACGACCGCAGTACCTGCGTACTCTTTGGTGACGGCGCCGGCGCCATAGTAGTGACTCGAGGCTCTGAACTCAAGGCCCTCAAGGTGTCATCAAAGAGCAACACAAGCGTATTGCACTACAAGCGCACACTGGAGCCTACTCCTTTTATCACCAAGGAGGAGTCCCACATCCCGCTCTACATGGCCGGGCAAGAGGTATTCAAGACTGCAGTGACCTGCTCCGTGAGCGACCTCATGGAAGTACTCTCCGAATCGGGTTTGAACAAGGACGACATCACCTATTATATATTGCATCAGGCAAACTTCCGCATTCTTGACTACATCCGTCACCGCTTCGGCGTAGATGGTTCAAAGCTCCCCATGAATGTGGACAGGTATGGCAACACCTCATCGGCCAGCATACCTATGTTACTCGACGAACTGAACCGCGAAGGCAAACTCAAGAAGGGCGATTTGCTTGCATTTAGCGCATTCGGTGCCGGATTTACTTCGGGTGCCTGTATCATCGAATGGAATAAATAGTTATCTTTGCAACAAAATAAGATGTTTTCAGGTTTACAAACCAACGAAATCACGTTTCGAAAGCAAACTTAAAAAACACAAAACAGTAGAATTCACTAATTGCTAATAATATGGAAAGAAGAGTAGTTATTACCGGTTTGGGCACTATCAGCCCAGTAGGAAATACAGTAACCGACTTTTGGAATAGCCTCATCGAAGGTAAAAGCGGTTTGAACTTTATCCAAGGATTCGACGATGTAGACCTTCCCGTACGTATCGTAGCACAAGTAAAAGACTTCGACCCTATAGCCAACGGACTTGAGCGCGCCGATGTACGCAAGATGGACCTCTATTGCCAATATGCCATCGCAGCAGCCAACCAAGCTGTAAAAGACAGTGGTTTGGTGAGCGGAGAGAACATTGAGCCCGACCGATTCGGAGTGTACGTAGGCTCAGGTATCGGTGGCATCAGCACCTTCGTTCGCGAAACAGGCAAATACCTCGATGAAGGTGCACGTCGTATCTCTCCCCTATTCATCCCCACTATGATTGCCAATATCGCTGCAGGTAACATCGCCATTCGTCACAACGCACAGGGCCCTTGCCTGCCCATCGTGACCGCATGCGCTACAGGTACCCACTCTGCAGGTGAGGCCTTCCGCGCCATCAAGTACGGACTGGCCGATGCCATCATCACAGGCGGTGCAGAAGCAGCCATACATCCTATGGCTATCGGAGGCTTCGCCAACAGCCGCGCCCTCACCAGTTCTGAGACTTTGGAAGATGCTTGTACTCCGTTCGACGCACGTCGCAGCGGTTTCACTATGGCAGAGGGTGCTGGTATCCTCGTATTTGAGGAGTATGAGCATGCTATAAAGCGCGGTGCCACCATCTATGCAGAAGTCGCAGGTTATGGCAACAGTTGTGATGCACACCACTACACCGCTCCTCGCCCCGACGGCATTCCGGCATCAAAGGCTATCCGCATGGCTCTTGAAGAAGCTGGCTACACCGCCGACGACACCCTTTACATCAATGCACACGGAACCAGCACTCCGCTTAACGACAAGACCGAGACCAACGCCATCAAACTTGCGCTCGGAGAGGAGAACGCCCGCAAGGCGCTCATCAGCTCTACCAAATCAATGACAGGCCACATGCTCGGTGCTGCAGGTGGTATCGAGCTCATCGCTACTGCTTTGGCGCTGAAAAACGGCATCGTACCTCCCACCATCAACTACAAGGAAGCCGATCCCGAGTGCGACCTCAACTACGTACCCAACCAAGCCATCAAGGTCGATCTCACCATAGCAGCCTCCAACTCACTCGGCTTTGGCGGTCACAACTCATGTGTGGCATTGAAGAAAATTTAATTGAAAGTCTATTGCCAACAGTCCGCCGACACGCACTATTGGCATAGACCTATGAACCGAACGACCTATGAACCGCGAAGAAATCAAAACCTACCTTCCTCACCGCGAGCCGATGCTGCTTGTCGACAACCTCGAAGAGGAACTTGTGACTAACGCCAACGGCGAGGTCACCCGCTATGCCATCGGCACCTACCGAGTGCGTGGCGATGAATTTTTCATGCAGGGGCACTTCCCCGACTATCCCGTTGTACCCGGCGTCATCCTCTGCGAGATGATGGCACAATCATGTGCCTTGCTCCTGGGCGATGAAATCAAGTCGAAGCGCCCCCTCTACACGGGTATCGACAACGTACGATTCAAGTACCAAGTGCGCCCCGGCGACACCATCATCCTGCGCTCGACCATCGTTGAGCGTCGCCAGTCACTCATCTTTGCCAAAGCCGAAGCGAAGGTCGATGGCAAACTCTGCTGCCGAGGCAACCTCTCCTTTGCATTGGTCTAAAAGATACCTACATAACAGAAAAGAGACAGCCGCATGCAGCTGTCTCTTTTTATTTTTATCCTCAGGTTAGCTCCTCATCCCTTCGCACGCAAATTCCGCAACACCTCCGGTGCAATCTCTTCCAAGGGGAGATACACAAAATCGCGTATCAACATGTATGGATGAGGAATGGTGAGCTCTTCAGATACTATCGTAAGATCGTCGTAGAGCAGGATATCAATATCAATGATGCGGTCGGAATAGTTGCCATCAATAGTCTTGTGCAAGCGTCCCAGTTCCCTTTCGATAGATTGTGTGACACGCAGCAGTTCGTGCGGAGAGAGCGCAGTATCAACAGCCAGCACCGCATTTAGAAAGTGGTTGTCCGAAGTGAAACCCCATGGAGCAGTCTCCATAAAGGAGGAGCAAGCGAGCACCGTTCCCACCTGCTCACTAATCAGCGCGACCGCGCGAGTCAAGTTCTCTGCACGGTCGCCCAAATTAGTTCCTATACCTAAGTATGTAGTCATCAGTCGATAATCAGCATGGCATCACCATACGCACCAAAGCGGTAGTCGTTCTCCAACGCCACATCGTATGCCTTCATCACGAGATCGTAGCCACCATACGCAGCAGCGAGCATAAGCATGGTAGAATAGGGCATGTGAAAGTTGGTGATGAGAGCATCGGCAAAGCGGAACTCATACGGAGGGAAGATAAACTTGTTGGTCCAACCCTCATACTCCTTCAAATGTCCGTCGGCACCTACAGCCGTTTCCAGCACGCGCATCACTGAAGTACCGATGGCGCAAACCTTGCGGCCCTCTGCTTTAGCCTTGTTGACAATGTTTGTAGCCTCACGCTCCACAAAAATCTGTTCAGAATCGGTCTTATGCTTGGTGAGGTCCTCCACATCGATGTCGCGGAAGTTGCCCTGACCGATATGCATCGTCACGTAAGCAGCTTCGATACCCTTGATCTCCATGCGCTTCATCAGTTCGCGGCTGAAGTGCAAACCGGCAGCAGGCGCAGTCACAGCACCTTCGTTCTTGGCAAAGATCGTCTGATAGCGTTCAAGATCCTCCTCGTTGGCATCGCGATCGATGTAGTATGGGAGCGGAGCTACGCCAAGAGCGTAGAGCGCACTCTTGAACTCATCGTGCGGTCCATCGTAGAGGAAGCGCAGTGTACGGCCACGTGAGGTGGTGTTGTCAATAACCTCAGCTACCATGGCATTGTCCTCACCGAAGTAGAGTTTGTTGCCGATACGGATCTTGCGGGCAGGATCTACGAGCACATCCCACAGGCGGAACTCCTCGTTGAGTTCGCGCAGCAAGAACACCTCGATGCGGGCACCTGTCTTCTCCTTATTACCAAAAAGACGAGCGGGGAACACTTTCGTGTCGTTGAAGAGGAAGGCATCACCCTCATCAAAATAGTTAAGAACCTCCTTGAAGAGACGATGCTCGATCTCGCCCGTACTCTTGTGCACGACCATCAATTTGGCCTCATCACGATGGAATGTGGGTTCCATTGCGATACGCTCCTCGGGGAGCTTGAATTTGAATTGCGACAGTTTCATATTATTGTATTATTATTTATCATTACATTCAGTATTTTCTGCGACCTCCACCTGCTCGATCCATTCGGTAAACTCCTCGATACCCATGCAGCTGTCCAATGAGGTTTCGCCCACGCGCGTGCGTTCCAATCCCGTGAGGTGCGCACCGCTCTGCAGTGCCTCGCCAATATCGCGAGCCAAAGCACGTATGTAGGTTCCCTTACTGCACACGACACGTATCACAATATCGGGCAGGTTGCATTCCACCAGTTCTATCTCGTCAATAACAAGTGTCTTAGCCTTCAATTGCACCTCCTCACCCTTACGGGCCAGTTCGTAGGCGCGCTTGCCATCGACCATGCAGGCCGAGAATGATGGGGGAACCTGCTCAATGGTACCAATGAAACCACGGAGCGTCTCCTCCACCAGTTCGCGCGTTATATGCTCGGTAGGATAAGTGGCATCAATAGGTTTCTCCAAATCGTATGAGGGTGTGGTGGCGCCCAAGCGGATGTGAGCCACATACTCCTTGGTCTGATACTGAAACTCCTCGATGCGCTTGGTAGCCTTACCCGTACAAAGTATCATCACACCTGTTGCCAAGGGGTCGAGCGTACCGGTGTGTCCCACTTTCAGCTTCTTGACACCCATTTTGCGACACAAAAGGTAGCGCACCTTGTTGACCACTGCAAACGAGCTCCATGTGTAGGGCTTGTTGATGCAAAGTATCTCTCCTGCCTTAAAGTCCTTCATCATACAATCGTAAGGTTATGTCCACTAAAAAGCAATCCTAAAATCAGGGCACCCACCACAATGCGGTACCATCCAAAGGCTCTGAAGCCATACTTGGTGACGAAGCCTATGAAAAATTTAATCGCCAGCAAAGCCACGATGAAGGCTACTGCATTGCCTATGAGCAAGGTCGGGAGATTGTCGGAAAAGATTTGCATGCCTTCCTCTTTCACCAGGTCGTACACCTTATATACGGTGGCAGCAAGCATGGTAGGCACAGCCAGGAAGAAGGAAAACTCAGCAGCGGCCTTTCGGGTGAGGCGTTGTGACATACCACCCACGATGGTAGCCATCGAGCGAGAAACGCCAGGAATCATCGATATGCACTGGAAGAGACCTACCATGAAGGCACGTTTCTCTGTCAACTCTGTATTCTCACTACCCTTGTTGAAGATGCGATCGCAGAAGATCATGAACACGCCACCGAGGATGAGCGTCACCGCCACCACCTCCACACGCTCGAGCATTGCATCGATGGCATCGCTGAAGAGCAAGCCAAATACAGCAGCAGGGATGAAGGCGATAAACAGTTTCCAGTAGAAGTCATACTTATGGAGGAGGCGCTTCACCATAGGCGTACCATCAGGAAGAGGCGTACGGTTGAGTTGGAAGAAACGTTTCCAATAGAGCACCAACACCGAGAGGATAGCTCCAAACTGTATGATGAAGGTGAAGGCCTTCACAAAGTCGGTACTCTCCACACCCAGCAGGTTCTGAGCAATAATCATATGCCCGGTCGACGACACAGGAAGAAATTCCGTCAGGCCCTCAACGATGGCAATGATGATAGTTTCTAATACACTCATTGAATTGTCGGTCTATACTTTTTACTTCTTACTCTTTGCCTTAAAAAGAATAGCAAAAATCATAAACACGAATCCCACGAAGCAAACCAAAGGTGCCACCACCACGCGACGGGTGCTGAAGATATCGGGTTCGAAATGCGTCTCTGTAGAGCTGGGGCCAGTCATTAGCAACAGTCCGCAGATGATAATAATGATACCAATGGCAATGAGCACAAAATTGGTCTTGCCGAGTGCAAATTTATCTTTCATATCTATTGGGGTTGTAAGTTTTTTCTTGTCAGTAAGTTCTTGTCAAATATAATAGAGATCGCCCGCCGTCATCTTCAAGAAGCGGTTTATCGAGATGTAGGCACACACCCATGTGATGAAGATGCCCACCACCATCACCGTAGCTCCCACAACGGACATTGTAGGCAGGGTAAACAGATAGACCATCTGCGGTTCGTAGCGTAGCAGCAAGGCAATGCCACCGCCAATGAGCAGATTTGCCAACAGCCCCGACACCAAACCTATGCCCAGATTGCGCATCAGGAAGGGCCGGCGAATGAATGCCCAACTGGCACCTACCAGTTTCATTGTGTGCAGCAAGAACCGCTGCGAGTAGATAGTGAGTTTGATGGTGTTGTTGATGAGTGCAAACGAGATGAGCGACAAGGCTAACGCCAGACTCAAGAGCACCGCACTGATTTTGCGTATATTGTCGTTCACGCTATCCATCAGTTCACTCGGATAGGAAATCTCACGTATCTGCGTATAGCGCATCAGTCGGTTCTTGATGGGTACGATGCTGTCGGTATTGGCATAGGCCGCCTTGAGCTTCACCTCAATGGACGCAGTGTAGGGATTATATCCCAGAAACTCCGTAGGGTCAAGACCCATCGAAGCGGTCTGCTCGGCCAAAATATCCTCCTTAGATATATACTGCAATTCCTTGGTGTAGCTCTGCGCATTCACATAGGTCATAATGCGGTCAATCTCCTTCTGCTCTACACCCTCATTGAGTAGGAGCGACAAGGTCAGGTTTTCACGCACATGGTTTGATAGGCTCTGGGCCGACAGCACCACCATCACCACTGCGCCCAATAGCAGTAGCACGAGCGAGGTGCTGATTGTAGCTGTCACAAACTGTATATCTATCGAACTTTTCTTCTTTTGCTTCATATTGATACGGAGATTTCAAACGCCCGATTTTGGGCAAAGCGCACACTCCACCCAAATTCGCCACAAAAGTAATCAAAAAAGGGCAAAAAACCTTGAAATCTTGCCTACTTTTAACAAAAAAGGAGGATAGCCAATCGCTACCCTCCTTCCTTATCATGAGTTCAACAATCTTATTCAGCCAGAATTCCAAGTTCAGCGCCTGAAGCGAAGTCGTCGCCAGCCTGTGAGCTGAGTGCGGTGAAGCGGATGTAGCGTGCCTTCACGGGCTTGTCAAGCATCACGCGCTTCAGCTTATTATCGTTAGCGAAGGCACCTTCGGCTACGGGCTCGCTCCATTTTTTGGCATCATCAGATACCTGGAGACGGTAGTTCTTGATGTTACCGTTGCTACCATTCTGACGGGGCAGGTAGGTGAATCCGGTGATGGTCTTCACGTCGCCAGCGTCAAGATCTACCCAGTGGGGGTATTTGGCCACAGTCACTGAGTACATGGTGTGCCAGATGGTGTTGGGGTCGTTGTCCACGAGGTGGCGTGCATTGCCCTCGCCAGACTCCTCGCTACTGGTGAAGATGACCTCGGTGTTGATCTTCTCGATCTTGGCGTAGGTCATGGTCACCTTGAGCTCGGGCTTCTCCTTATAGTAAGCGGTGATGGTACCACCATCGCGGAAGGGAATGGGCTCAGTGTATTTCACGGCCTTCGCCTTGCGACCAGTACCGATCTTGTACATTACGGTAGCACCCTCGATGCCGCTCTCGATGGCGATGTCGCCATTCTTCTGCTGTGTCATGAGGAGAGGCTTGTCACCTGCGGCAGTCACGTCGGCACCACCCTTAGCGTCGGCAGGACGAATGATAAAGGCCATGCGTGTGGGAGCACCGAAGGCACGGTCGTGCACGAGCGGACCACCTTGACCGCATGAGTTACCACCAAGACCGGTAACGATAGCGTCTACAGTGAGGTAGGTGACATCGCTCTTGGGCAAGCGGTGAGGATGAGTAGTCATGGTGAGGTCCATAGCGCTGTTGCTAGTTACGCCTACAGCATAGGGGTTCTCGTTCACTACGAGCATACCCTTGCCAGCCTTATTGGTGAGCGATGCCCAGCGAGTCTCCTCGTGGTTACCCATCTGCATGGGCTTGGGCCAGTTGGTGAACTGCTCAGCTACGGTAGAGCCGAACTGCTCGATGAACTGACCTGTCTTACGGTCGTTGTAGTTGTCTACGGGGCCACGGCCATAGTAGCGGAACTGCTCATACTCGGCAGGTACCTGCATCTCGTAACCGAGGCGTGCAAGCACGAGTGAGGGATTATTAGAGGTGATGGCCGACTGCAGCTCGATAGAGCCGTCGGGATATATGGTCCATACCTGGTTGGTGGTGAACTTGAAGTCCTCGTCACCGAAGGGCAGCTGAGTCTGCTCCACGAGTTCATGGATACCGCTGTCGTAACGGCCATTCTGGCTGTTGAGGCGGGCACCCTGAGGAGCCTGTGACACTACGGTGAAGGTGAGCACTACAGAGCCATCCTTATTAAGAATGGTGTTGGCATCTACGGCCTTGTGCTGGAGGTTGTGGAGACCATTTTGGAACCAAGGCTGGTAGCACCAGTTGTCGTTGCTCACGAAGGCACGGAACGCATTGAGGCGAGGACCACCACCGGCAGCGATGACTACCTCGTCACCATAGGTGAGTTGGTGGATGGTACCCTGAGCCATATCGAACTGTACCTCGAAGCCGTTGCCTTTGATGGTCCGGATGGTCTTGAATAATCCTTTCAATCTCAATGCTGTTTCTTCTCCCAAAGTGGATTTTATGTAGTCCCAATCCAGTTTAGCTCCTTCAGATTCTAAATGAGGCTCTGTTACTACGAGTTTCTCGCCAGTGGTTATATTGCTGATAGCAGGCTTCACGCCAGCAGCCTTCACGGCGAGCTGCTCCTCAATCTGTACGTAGCCCTGCTTTGCCCAAGGCATATCCTTACCGAGGAGGAACTGCACCTTTACGAAGT
>JAZRDT010000123.1:0-30284 GCA_045660385.1 Bacteroidaceae bacterium
CTGGGTTGTTGTTCCCGAGGAAGAAGGGGATATAAATGTAGCATGGTTTATGTATGAATTCATTGCTTTGGCTATCCCGATGAAGCATGTACATGCTCCAGGCAAATGCAACAAAGAGATGTCTGGCAAGTTGAGCAAGCACTTGCTGCGTTCGGCCGATGAAGAGGACTTCGGCGGCGAGGCAATCACGTTCGGCGATGAGACAGACGAAGCGGAGACACCCATGGATCCGCGTTGGGAAGGTTTAAAGAAAATAATTAATAATTAAAACTAAAAGAAATGGCACATCCTAAAAGAAGACAATCAAAGACCAGAACTGCCAAGAGAAGAACTCATGACAAGGCAGTAGCTCCTACATTGGCCATCTGCCCCAACTGCGGCGAGTGGCATGTATTCCACACTGTATGCGGCGCTTGCGGCTACTATCGTGGAAAGTTGGCTATCGAGACAGCAGCTGCAGTTTAATTTGCGGCTTGATTAATCGAACAGGAAACCGCATCAAATTTGATGCGGTTTCTTTGCTAATAACACATTACTACTATGCACAAAGCAGGATTCGTAAATATTGTGGGAAACCCCAATGTGGGTAAGTCGACGCTGATGAACAAGTTTGTCGGCGAGCGTATCTCTATCGCCACCTTCAAGGCACAGACCACCCGCCACCGTATCATGGGTATCGTCAACACCGAGGACATGCAGATTGTGTTCTCTGACACACCCGGAGTGCTGAAACCTAACTACAAGCTGCAGGAGTCGATGCTTCAGTTCTCTGAGTCGGCCCTGCAAGATGCCGATGTTCTCGTCTACGTGACCGACGTGGTGGAGAAGATCGACAAGAACCAGGACTTCCTACAGAAGGTGCAGCGCATGAATGTGCCCATCCTGCTGCTCATCAACAAGATTGACATGAGCAACCAGAAAGAGCTGACCGCGTTGGTCGAGAGCTGGCACGAGTTGCTGCCACAGGCAGAGATCATCCCCATCTCGGCATCGAACAACTTCAATGTCGACGTGGTGTTGCGCCGCATCAAGGAACTCTTGCCCGACAGCCCGCCCTTCTTTGACAAGGATCAGCTGACCGACAAGCCCGCCCGCTTCTTCGTTACCGAGATCATCCGCGAGAAGATACTCCTCTACTATGACAAGGAGATACCCTATGCCTGTGAGGTGAGCGTGGAGCAGTTCAAGGAGACCGAGAAGAACATCCACATCAATGCCGTCATCTATGTGGAACGCGAGTCGCAGAAGGGCATCATCATCGGCAACCAGGGCAAGGCACTGAAGAAGGTGATGACCGAGGCACGCCGCACGTTGGAGCAGTTCTTCGGCAAGAGCATCTACCTCGAGGCCTTTGTGAAAGTAGATAAGGACTGGCGCAACTCTGACAAGGAACTGCGTAGTTTTGGATATAACCTTGAATGACCCTTTGTCAACGGTCAACAGACAACAGTCAACAGACGAACGAGGATATCATCCGGCAGGTGACTGTAGACCGTAGACTATAGACTATAATAAATATGGGAAACTTAGTAGCTATCGTAGGACGCCCCAATGTGGGTAAGTCCACACTCTTTAACCGCTTCACACAGACCCGCCACGCTATCGTGGCCGATGAGGCTGGTACTACTCGTGACCGTCAGTACGGAAAGTGCGAATGGACGGGTCGTGAGTTCTCAATCGTCGACACCGGCGGTTGGGTAGTCAATTCTGACGATATCTTCGAGGAGGAGATACGCAAGCAGGTGCTCATTGCCGTGGAAGAGGCTGATGTCGTGCTCTTCCTCGTCGACGTGCAGAATGGCGTTACAGACCTCGACGAGCAGGTGGCTTCTATCCTCCGCCGTTCGAAGACGCCCGTTATCCTCGTGTCAAACAAGACCGACAACTACGACCTGCAGTATAACTCTGCCGAGTTCTATTCACTCGGTTTGGGCGACCCCATCTGCGTGTCTGCCCTCACAGGTAGCGGCACCGGCGACCTTCTCGACATGGTCATCGACAAGCTCCCTGCTCCTACTCCTGACGAGGAGACCGAGGAGATACCCCGCTTTGCCGTCGTAGGGCGTCCCAATGTAGGCAAGAGCTCTATCGTGAACGCTTTCATCGGTGAGGACCGCAACATCGTGACCAACATTGCAGGCACCACGCGTGACTCTATCTATACGCGCTATACTAAGTTTGGTTTCGACTTCTATCTTGTCGACACTGCCGGTATCCGCAAGAAGGGTAAAGTCAACGAAGACCTCGAGTTCTATTCCGTGATGCGCTCTATCCGCGCCATCGAGAATGCCGATGTCTGCATCCTCATGCTCGATGCCACCCGCGGTATCGAGAGCCAGGATCTGAACATCTACTCGCTCATCCAGCGCAACCAGAAGGGACTTGTGGTGGTTATCAACAAGTGGGATCTTGTGGAGGATAAGAGTACCAAGGCCATGAAGTATTTCGAGGACACCATCCGTGAGCGCTTCGCTCCCTTTGTGGACTTCCCCATCGTGTTTGCCTCGGCTCTCACCAAGCAGCGCATCTTCAAGGTGCTCGAGCTCGCCAAGCAGACCTATCTCAACCGTACCACCAAGGTGAGCACCGCCAAGCTCAACGAGGAGATGCTCCCCATTATCGAGGCTACACCTCCCCCTTCAAACAAGGGTAAGTATATCAAGATCAAGTACTGTATGCAGCTTCCCGGCACGCGGGTGCCCTCGTTCGTGTTCTTTGCTAACCTGCCCCAGTACGTGAAGGAGCCCTACAAGCGCTTCCTCGAGAACAAGATCCGCGAGCGCTGGAACTTCACTGGTACACCGATGAATATCTACATACGTCAGAAGTAAATGCGGGGTTCCCCCCCCCCAAAAAAAAATGATTGGAAGAAAGGTCTGCTGTAACCCAGCAGGCCTTTCCTGTTTCTTGCTATGCCATACTGAGTCTGGCCAGGTAGTCGTAGTGATCGCCTTGGCATACCAGTTCGGCGGTGAAACCATACTGTTCGGCGTAGTAGGCGAGGGTATCGAAGTCGATGTAGAGCCAGTCGAAGGTGTCGCCCTTAACCTGCTTGTACTGCATGCGGAAGTTGACAAGGCCGTAGTATTCGTCGGCAATGTCGATGAGGAACGAGCCGTCCTCCTCCTCGAAGAGGTACTTGAGGTCGCTGGAGTCCATGTAGATGTTGCCGCTGGGCTTGAGCAGGAGTTTCATGCGTCCGAAGAAACGCTCCATGCCCTCGATGTTGCCTATGATACCCGAACCGTTCATGAGCAGTAGGATCGTGTCGTATCGCTCCATAAAGTGCTCGTCGTAGAGGTCGATGGCGCGGGCATCTTCTACACCGCGCTCCTTCATTACCTCCACGGAGAGTTCCGAGATGTCGATGGCGGTGACCCCCTTGCCCATCTTCTGCAGTGCTAAGGCATGGCATCCGCTACCTGCGCCTACATCGAGAATTTTTCCTCGCGCCATGGCTAAGGCGCGTTGCTCGATGGAAGGCATGTCGGCCAATGTCCGGAAGAGGGTGTCGACGGGAATCTCATCTTCGTCAAACTGTGAGGAGAATACTCTCAGTGTACCGGCGCGTCCGGTGCGGTGGTAGTCGGCGATAGCGGCGCCCATGGGGTCTTTGTGGGGAGGGAGAATCATGGCTGAAAAGATAATTGTTGATTCGGAATTATGTATGACTTTTGTATTGTTCTATTTGCAAAAGTAGTAAAAAACGGAGAATATCGGTGGTTTTACTCGAGAAAATGTACTGATTAGCTGCAGTAGTGAAACCTAAAGCGGACTTTATTCGCTTGTTTGCACTATCTTTGCATTCAAAAGCGAAGATAGACTGCGCTCATTGAAAATAAAGTGGAACTTTATTCACTCGCAGACTCTGTTTTTTTACAAAAGTTTTACAACGTGTACAACTAAAAAACTGTATTTATAATATGATAAATGCTGCTACTTTTCGTTCGGCAATCCTATCGGGCATTGCTGTGGGCATTGCGGGATGGGGTTATCTGGCCTATATGCATATCTATAATGGTATCATCGGTGCTGTGCTCTTCTCGTTCGGACTTCTCACGGTGGTGAACTATAAGTTGCCCCTCTACACGGGTACGGCAGGATTCGTGCCTCTGCGCGATGAACAGGGCCGTAGTTGCTGGCTCGGAGCCATAGGCAAGCTATTGTTTGTCCTGGCGGGTAACATCACGGGTTGTCTGTTGGTGGCATTGCTCTCGCGCCTTTCGCCTATCGATCTGGGTGGAGCTGCTCAGCGCATCCTCGAGGGTCGTTTGGCTATAGGTCCCGTGCGTGCGGGATTGCTGGCTATAGGCTGCGGATTTATCATGACCACGGTGGTGACTTTCGCTCGCGAGGGTAAGATGCTGGCGCTGCTTTTCGGTGTGCCTCTCTTTATTAACTGCGGTTTTCCTCACTGCTTGGCCGATGCCTTCTATTACCTCACCGTGCCGGTAGCATTCACGGGGGCTCACATCGTGGAGGTGTTGGTGTTGTATCCGTGTCTCGTGGTTGGTAACTTCGTGGGGTGTAATCTTTACCGCTTCATTGCTCCAAAGGGGTGAGCGTAGAGTCTCTATTAAGATGTTTAGGAGTGCTGATGCGCTCCTTTTTTATTTATCGCTCTCAAGGAATTCGCGCAGGTGAGGACTGTTGGTGGTGTAGAGAGTGGCGCTACTTCCAGCCCACTCGGCACGACCCTCGTGGATAAAAACGATTTGCTCGCCTATGCCGCGCACCGAGCCCATGTCGTGGGTGTTGACGATGGTGGTGATGCCATACTCGTGGGTGATGTCGCTGATGAGGCTATCGATAAGGCGGGCCGAGATAGGATCAAGGCCTGAGTTGGGCTCATCGCAGAAGAGGTAGCGGGGGCTTAGGGCGATGGCGCGAGCAATGGCTGCGCGCTTCTGCATACCACCGCTGAGTTCGGAGGGCATCTTGCCTTCGGCATCAGTGAGGCCCACGCGTTCGAGGCAGAAGCGTGCACGATGTTCCTGTTCGCGTAGGGTCATGTTGGAGAACATTTCAAGGGGAAACATCACGTTCTGCAACACGTTCATTGAGTCGAATAGGGCTGAGCCCTGGAAAAGCATACCCATCTCTTGGCGCAGCAGGGAACCCTCGTGCTTGGGGAGGCGGTGTATGTCGCGCCCATCGTAGAGCACCTGTCCGCACTCCGGAGTGAGCAGGCCCACGATGCAGCGAAGCAATACCGTCTTTCCTGAACCGCTACGCCCGATGACGAGGTTGGTCTTGCCCTCTTCGAAGGTGGCATCAATGCCATGCAGCACCTCTTGGTCATCGAAATTCTTGTGTATGTTGGTAAGTGTAATCATCCCATGAGTAGATTAGTTAGTATGAGGTCGGAGAAGAGGATAAGCACGCTGCTCATCACCACCGAGTTGGTGCCAGCCTTGCCCACCTCGATACTTCCGCCCTGAACGGTGTAACCGTAGAAGCCACTGACGCTGGCGATGATGAATGCGAACACAAGCGACTTGACGTAGCCCGACCACAAGTGCCATGATACATAATCATGTTGTAGGCCGTAGGTGAGGTCGGCAAGCGAGAGGTAACCGCCTAGCCAGCACACCACGTAGGCTCCAATGAAACCTGAGGCGATGCTGAAGGTCACCAACAAAGGAATGGCGCTCACCATGGCGAGTATCTTGGGTAACAGGATGTAGGAGGCGGAGTTGATACCCATCACATCGAGCGCATCAATCTGCTGCGTTACACGCATGGTTCCTATCTCAGAGGCGATGTTTGACCCCACCTTGCCGGCGAGGATGATGCAGATGATGCTGGAGGCAAACTCCAACAAGATGACCTCGCGCATGGCATAGCCGATAGTGAAACGGGGCATCCAAGGGGCCCACACGTTGAGCTTGATCTGCACGCACAGCAGCGCACCGATGAAGAACGACATGAGGATGACGATGAACAGAGAGTTGTAGCCGAGGTTGTAGAACTCGCGCACAAACTGTTTCCAGAATATGGTGCTGCGCTGAGGACGGGCAAAGGTGCGGCGCATCAGCAGTAGGTAGCTTCCTAAGGTGTGTAGTGACTTGCGTAACATGGTGACAAAATTAGTGCAAGGTGAATGAAATGCCAAATTTATTTGAGCATTTCTGAGCCGCAGCCTAATTTCAAGCTGCGCAGCAGATTAAAATTAGTGCAAAGCGAGTGGAAGTTTCAAACTGCGCAGCAGATAAAATTACATTTTTTTTGTGATTTATGGTTCAAGAAAAGTTATTTATCTTTAATAATGGCTGTGTTTCGGGGAAAAGATGTAACTTTGCGCAAGCAAAGTAATGATAATGAACGAACAGGATAAGATGGTGCTCCGCGCTGAGCATCTGGTGAAAAGATATGGTAAGCGTACGGTGGTGAACGACGTGACGTTTGATGTGAAGCAGGGCGAGATTGTGGGACTGCTCGGCCCGAATGGTGCGGGTAAGACGACCTCGTTTTATATGACTACCGGACTGGTGGTACCCAATGGTGGACGCATATTCCTCGACGATCAGGAGATTACCGAGGATCCAGTATACAAGCGTGCTCGCGTGGGTATTGGCTATCTGGCACAGGAAGCTAGCGTGTTTCGTAAGATGAGCGTAGAGGACAACATCGCCTCGGTGCTCGAGATGACGGGCAAGCCTAAGGAGTATCAGAAGGAGAAATTGGAAAGCCTCATTGCTGAATTCCGTCTGCAGAAGGTGCGCAAGAACCTGGGCGACCAACTCTCGGGTGGTGAGCGCCGACGTACCGAGATCGCGCGCTGTTTGGCTATCGACCCTAAGTTTATCATGCTCGACGAACCCTTTGCCGGTGTCGACCCAATCGCCGTGGAGGATATCCAGCAGATTGTGTGGAGACTGAAGGACAAGAACATCGGTATTCTCATCACCGATCACAACGTGCAGGAAACGCTCTCGATAACCGACCGTGCCTACCTGCTATTTGAGGGACGCATCCTCTTCGAGGGTACACCCGAGGAATTGGCTGCCAATGCTACCGTGCGTGCCAAGTATCTAAGTAACAGTTTTGTATTACGCAAGAAGGAATTCCAGCTATGAAGATAAAGCAACTGATTATACTGCTCGGTCTCATGAGCAGCCTGATGGGGTATGCCCAGTCGTATGCCCCGGAAGTGTATAGGGTCCCCGCCCGCAGGGAGATACAGGGTAAACTGTCTTCCATGCCCCTGGAACCTGTGTATGAACTGCCGGCTACGCGTGCTACGGGCGACTACCTGTGGCAGGATTTTCCCACACAAGGCGAGATGCATGGTGTGGTGCTGCTCGTGGCCTTCAAGGATGTGCCTTTCGGTCTGCCCGACGACTCGCTCCGTGCGTTGCTGCAGGCCCGTTACGATGGCGACCGCTACAGCGAGTCACTCGAGTATCATGGCTTTAGCAGTATTGATAACGACTCGATGCATCTGCGGGTTGAGATTCCGGGTAGTGCGCGCGATTACTTCCGCGACCAGTCGATGGGACAGTTTACTCCCCGCTTCGATGTGGTGGGGCCGGTGACGTTGGATAGCGTGCGTGCCTACTACGGTGCCAATACGAAATCGGGCAACGACAAGAATGCCCGCGCCATGGTGGTGGAGGCTTGCCGCAAGGCGCATGAACAAGAGCTGGTGGACTACGCGCAGTACGATGCCGACGACAATGGAGTGGTGGACTTCGTCTATGTGGTGTATGCCGGTAGCGATGAGGCGCAGACCGCCATCGAGGAGTGCGTGTGGGCACACTCGTCGAGCATGTCGCTCTCGGTGGGTGATATGAAGATGGGGCGCTATGCCTGTTCGGGCGAGCTCTTTATCGACCTGCCGGGACTGACGGCGGGCATCGGCACCTTTGTGCATGAGTTTAGCCATATCCTCGGCTTGCCTGACTACTACAACACGGTGGATGGTGCCAGCACCAAACTCTCGATGGATGTGTGGAGCGTGATGGACTATGGTATGTATAACCGAGGTGGATTTGTACCTTGTGCCTATACGGCCTTTGAACGCCACTCGCTGGGATGGTTGCCCATGACGACACTGGAGGCGCCTGCAACGATGAGTATCGGTACCACCGAGGAGGAGGGTACGGGATATCGCATCTTTGTTTCCGATGATAGTACCGCCATGGCCGATACATCTTCGTTCTATCTGGTAGAGACCATCCGCAAGGAGGGGTGGAACAGATATGCCTATGCCGAGGGATTGCTCATATCGCAGGTGACCTACAAGGCTTCGGCTTGGCAGAACAACAAGGTGAATACGGAGGATGCTTACCGTCACTATGTGGTACCTGCCAATAATCACTGGAGCATCGTGAACGGATATAACCCGACAAAGCATCTTTATGGTACCGCAAACCATGAGTTTACCCTCACCTCAGTGCCTGCATCCATCACGCAGGCGGGCGCTGCCATGAACAAGCCGCTCACAGACATCAACTTCGATGCTGAGACGGGGCGCACCACTTTCCATTTCCGTGGTGGCAGTGGTGTGAAAATGCGTCCGGCCGATAAGGGGCAACGTGCTGCAGCATACGACTTGCTGGGCCGTCCTGTGCAGGGGGCTGCAGAGGGTGTGGTCATCCGCAACGGCAGGAAGTTTTTTTAATTTGCCTTTTGCGTATGGCAATTTAATTGCCTTGCACTATCTTTAATCTGCTTCGCATTAGGCTACACCTCAGAAAAATGCAAGTAAACTTGCTTTTTCGTTCGGTTTGCACTAATTTTGCAGGCTGAAATGAAAGTGTGTAAAAGGAGCACTTCAAATTTGTATATAATTATATAAGTATAAGATAATGGAAATTACATTGCAGAACGTGAGCGAAGTAAAAGGTATGCTCACTGTAAAGTTGGCTAAGGCTGACTATGAACCCAAGGTAGAAAAGGCTCTCAAGACATTCCGTCAGAAGGCTAACATCCCCGGCTTCCGTCCCGGTATGGTGCCCATGGGCTTGATCAAGAAGCAATATGGTTCGGCTGTAAAGGCTGAGGAGATCAATAAGATGCTCCAGGAGGCTGTATACGGCTATCTCAAGGAGAACAAGGTAGACATGCTCGGTGAGCCCCTCCCCAACGAGGACCAGCAGAAGCAACTTGACTTCGACACTATGGATGAACTTGAGTTTCTCTACGACATCGCTCTCGCTCCCAAGTTTGACGCTACACTCACTGCAGAGGATACGATCCCTTACTACACCATCCAGATCTCTGACGAGATGGTCAACAATCAAGTGAACATGTACACCCAGCGCAACGGCCGCTACGAGAAGGTAGAGGAGTATGCTGATAACGACATGGTGAAGGGCTTGATGTGTCAGCTCGACGAGAACGGCAACACCGTAGAGGGTGGTATCCAGGCTGAGGACGCTGTAGTATTGCCCAAGTACATGAAGAACGCAGCCCAGACTGCTCTCTTCGAGGGTACAAAGGTAGGTGACGTAATCACCATCAACCCCCGCGAAGCTTACGACGGAAACGAGGCTGAACTCGCTTCATTGCTCAAGATCAGCAAGGAGGAGGCTGCAAACGTAAACGGTAACTTCAGCTACCAGATTGGCGAGATTACCCGCTACGTTCCCGGTGACTTGAATCAGGAGATCTTCGACCTCGTATACGGCGAGGGTGCAGTAAGCAGCGAGGAGGAGTTCCGCGCTCGTGTGAAGGAAGACCTCACCAAGCAGTTCGTACCCGAGAGCGACTACAAGTTCCTCATCGATGTTCGCGAGTATGTGATGAGCCGTATCGGCGAACTCAAGTTTGCTGACGACGTACTCAAGCGCATCATGCACATCAACAATCCCGACAAGGGCGAGGAGTATGTAAACGAACACTATGCCAACACCATCAAGGAGCTCTCATGGCACCTCGTGAAGGAGCAGCTCGTGGAGAAGGCTGGCATCAAGCTCGAAGAGAACGACCTCATGGAGCAGGCTAAGGCTAATGTTCGCGCTCAGTTTGCTCAGTATGGTATGACCAACGTACCTGAGGAGATGCTTGCTAACTACGCAGCTGAGACCTTGAAGAAGAAGGAGAACGTAGAGGGTATCGTAAACCGCGCTATCGAGACTCGCCTCGCAGCTGCTTTGAAGCAGACTGTGAAGCTCGACGAGAAGAGCGTAAGTCTCGATGAGTTCAACAAGATGTTCGAGTAATCCAGACAGATTGAACGTTTCGCCTACGAAACTTGTTTGCAATATATGGGAAGACGGTTTGGCGAGGCCAAGCCGTCTTTTTTTTATTGGCAATTGGCAGTTGATACTTGACAATTAGACATAGTTTTTTGTTTGGCACGATTTTTGATAATTCAGAATTGAGAACTTATAAATTCAGGATTTACCAACATGGAAGATTTTAGAAAATACGCTACCAAGCACCTCGGCATGAACGGCATGGTGCTCGACGATGTACTCAAGGCTCAAAGCCAGTATCTCAACCCCTATATCCTCGAGGAGCGTCAGCTCAATGTGACCCAGATGGATGTGTTCTCACGCTTGATGATGGATCGCATCATTTTCCTCGGTACACAGATCGACGACTACACTGCCAATACCCTGCAGGCGCAGTTGCTCTACCTTGACTCGGTGGACAACGGCAAGGATATCTCTATATACATCAATTCGCCCGGCGGATCGGTATATGCAGGTCTCGGCATCTACGACACCATGCAGTTTATCTCAAGCGACGTGGCTACCATTTGTACCGGTATGGCTGCCAGCATGGCTGGTGTGCTCCTCGTTTCAGGGGCCGAAGGCAAGCGCTCGGCGCTTCCTCATAGCCGCGTGATGATACACCAGCCCCTTGGCGGTGTGCAGGGTCAGGCCAGCGATATTGAGATCACTGCACGCGAGATCCAGAAGCTCAAGAACGAACTCTACACCATCATCGCCGACCACTCACACACACCATTCGACAAGGTGTGGGCCGATAGTGACCGCGACTACTGGATGACCGCCCAGGAGGCCAAGGAGTATGGTATGATTGACCAAGTTTTGATGAGAAAATAATGGCAAAGCAACAACAACGACAATACTGCAGCTTCTGTGGACGTCCCGATACGGAGGTGAGCATGCTCATCGCTGGTATCAGTGGCTACATCTGCAATGAGTGTGCCGAGCAGGCTCACGAGATTGCCCGCGAGTCGATGCAGAAGAGCAAGAAGGGAAGCAAGGCCGGTGACCTCGATATGAACGAACTCCCCAAGCCGCAAGAGATAAAGACATTCCTCGACCAATATGTTATCGGTCAGGACGATGCCAAACGCTACCTCTCGGTATCGGTATACAACCACTACAAGCGTCTGCTCCAGCAAGACAAGGCCGATGATGTGGAGATTGAGAAGAGCAACATCATTATCGTGGGTAGCACAGGTACGGGTAAGACCCTCCTGGCACGCACCATTGCCAAGCTGCGCAAGGTTCCCTTCACCATCGTAGATGCTACGGTGCTTACCGAGGCAGGCTATGTGGGCGAGGATATCGAGAGTATCCTCACCCGTCTGCTCCAGGTGGCCGACTATGATGTGAAGGCTGCAGAGCGAGGCATCGTGTTCATCGACGAAATTGACAAGATTGCACGCAAGGGGGATAACCCCTCTATCACCCGCGATGTGAGTGGCGAAGGTGTACAGCAGGGATTGCTCAAACTGCTCGAAGGTTCAGTCGTAAATGTTCCCCCTCAGGGTGGCCGTAAGCATCCTGACCAGAAGATGATTGCAGTTGATACGAAGAACATCCTCTTCATCTGTGGTGGTGCCTTCGATGGTATTGAGCGCAAGATCGCCCAGCGTCTCAATACACATGTGGTTGGTTACGGCTCGGTGCAGAATACCTTGAAAATTGACAAGGAGAACATGATGCAGTACATCTCTCCGCAAGATCTCAAGAGCTTCGGCCTTATTCCCGAGATTATTGGTCGTATGCCCGTGCTTACCTACCTCAACCCCTTGTCGCGCGAGGCATTGCTGAGCATCCTCACCGAACCCAAGAACGCTATCGTGAAGCAATACATGAAACTGTTCGAGATGGATGGTGTGGAACTCACTTTTGCTCCCGAGGTATATGAGTATATCGTAGACAAGGCTATCGAGTTCAAGCTCGGTGCACGCGGTTTGCGCAGCATTGTGGAGGGTATCATGATGGATGCCATGTTTGACATCCCGACCCGTGGCGACAAACAGTTTGAGGTGACGCTCGACTATGCCCGCAGCCAGATGGAGAGGTCAAACCTCAGCCGCCTGCAAGCAGGCGAATAGCGTCTGCCGTAACCGGATATTCAAGTGGGCAGGTGTCATCATGGAGTGGCACCTGCCTCTTTATGTATCTGTTCGGAGGGGACGTGGTGAGGGGATTGGATATTTTTTGTAGGAAAAGGCAAAAAAATGGCTCAAAAAATTTGCAAGTTTTGCAAACTTGTTTTTAACTTTGTGTTGCTCCTCGTCGGGGACTTGCTGAAGGGTCCTCTAAAAGAGGTGCGTGAAAGTTATGGATACAGCAAAGATAGATCTTTCGGAAGTCCTTAAGAAACACTTTGGATTTGATAAGTTCAAAGGTGACCAAGAGGCCATTATCCGCAATCTGCTTGCGGGGAACGACACGTTTGTACTGATGCCCACGGGCGGTGGCAAATCGTTGTGTTACCAATTGCCCTCGCTCATCATGGAGGGTACGGCAATCGTCATCTCTCCGCTCATTGCGCTGATGAAGAATCAGGTGGATGCCATTCGTAACTATAGTGAAGAGGATGGTATTGCCCATTTCTTGAACTCTTCGCTCAATAAGTCGGCCATCGATCAGGTGAAGGCCGATGTGGTGTCGGGTAAGACCAAATTGCTGTATGTAGCTCCGGAGTCGCTCACAAAGGAGGATAACGTGGAGTTCTTGCGTTCGGTGAAGATCTCGTTCTATGCTATCGATGAGGCTCACTGTATATCGGAGTGGGGACACGATTTCCGCCCTGAATACCGCAAGATAAGACCCATCATCAATGAGATCGGTCAGGCGCCGGTGATTGCACTAACGGCGACTGCTACGCATAAGGTGCGCGACGATATAAAGAAGAGCCTGGGCATCATTCCTGCAAAGGAGTTCTGCTCATCGTTCAATCGCGCCAACCTCTACTATGAGGTGCGTCCCAAGACCAAGAATGTGGACCACGATATCGTGCGCTTCATCAAGGGACAGGAGGGCAAGTCGGGCATCATATACTGCCTCAGCCGCAAGAAGGTGGAGGAGTTAGCCGAGGTGCTCAAGGCAAACGAGATAAAGGCGGCTGCATACCATGCCGGTATGGACTCGGCTGTGCGTTCGCAAACACAAGATGATTTCATCATGGAACGCATCGACGTCATCGTGGCCACCATCGCCTTTGGCATGGGTATCGACAAACCCGATGTGCGCTACGTCATCCACTACGACATACCCAAGAGTCTTGAGGGATACTATCAAGAAACGGGACGCGGTGGACGCGACGGTGGAGAAGGACGCTGCATAGCTTTCTATAGCAACAAAGATTTACAGAAATTAGAGAAATTCCTCGAAGGAAAACCCATAGCAGAACAGGATATAGGCCGTCAGCTGCTGCAAGAAACGACTGCATATTGCGAGTCGTCGGTGTGCCGACGCAAACTGCTGCTCCACTATTTTGGCGAAACGTACGAAGAGGAGAATTGTGGAAATTGTGATAATTGTTTAAACCCAAAGAAAAAAGTGGAAGCCCAAGAACTATTGTGTACTCTCCTGGAAACGGTGATTGCCGTAAAGGAGAATTTTAAAACCGATTATATAATGGACATCATCCTCGGAAAGGAAACATCCGAGGTGCTGGCTCACCAGCACGACGAACTGGAAACATTCGGTACGGGTACTGGTGATGAGGAGAAGACATGGAATGCTGTCGTGCATCAGGCGCTCATAGCCGGCTATCTGGAGAAGGACGTGGAGAACTATGGCCTGCTCAAGATGACTGCTGCAGGTAAGAAATACTTGAAGAATCCCAAGTCGTTTAAGATTGTTGAAGACCGTGATTTTGATGAGGAGGAGAACGAGGATGCACCCATGAGAGGTGGCGGCACTGATGTGGCCGATCCCGCCCTGTTCTCAATGCTGAAGGACCTGCGCAAGAAGGTGTCGAAGAAGCATGACTTGCCTCCTTATGTAATTTTCCAGGATCCCTCGCTGGAGGCGATGTCGATTACTTATCCTATTACCTTGGATGAACTGAAGAACATTCCTGGCGTGGGTGAGGGTAAGGCTAAACGTTATGGACAGGAATTTGTCGACCTCATACGTCGTCATGTGGAGGAGAACGAGATCGAGCGCCCCGAGGATATCCGTGTGCGTACGGTGGCGAAAAAGTCACAGATGAAGGTGAGCATCATCCAAAGTATCGACCGCAAGGTCGCACTCGATGATATCGCCGTGGCAAAGGGTATTGAGTTTGACGAGTTGCTCGACGAGGTGGAAAGCATCGTATACTCCGGCACCAAACTGAATATCGACTACTTCCTGGAGGAGGTGCTTGATGATGACAAGGTGGATGACATTTACGAATACTTCAAGGAGTCGGAAACCGACGATATCGACGAGGCAATTGATGAGCTGGGCGACGACTATTCCGAAGAGGAGATACGTCTTGTGCGCATCAAGTTTATCAGCGAGATGGCTAACTGAACAATATAATGGAGGAAGCAGACCGGCGGTATGTTTCCTCCATTCAACACATAGAAAAATAACAGATTAAAAGGGCTTGCAAGAATTATATCGAAAAATTTCTTCATATCAGGGAAAATGTGTAAATTTGCAAGCACTAAATTTCATAATAGAATTACTGTATGTCATTTGTTGCAGACAAGATTGTAATGGACGGTTTGACGTTCGACGACGTTCTTCTCGTTCCGTCCTATTCGGAGGTTATCCCCGTTAATGTGTCGCTCTCGACCAAGTTTTCACGTAACATCGAATTGAAGATCCCCTTCGTTACAGCCGCTATGGATACTGTGACCGAGGCCAAGATGGCTATAGCCATTGCTCGTGAGGGTGGTATCGGTGTTATCCACAAGAATATGTCTATCGAAGAACAGGCTCGTCAGGTGGCTATCGTAAAGCGTGCCGAGAATGGTATGATTTATGACCCAATCACCATCAAGCCTGAGGCTACCGTAAAGGATGCACTTGCACTCATGGGTGAGTATCACATCGGTGGTATTCCCGTAGTGGATGGCGAGGGCAGACTCGTAGGTATCGTGACAAACCGCGACCTTCGTTTCGAGCGTAACCTCGAATGCAAGGTTGAGGATATCATGACCAAGGCTCCGCTGATTACAACTCATCAGCAGGCAGATATGGATGCTGCTTCAGCTATCCTTCAGGAACATAAGATCGAAAAGCTCCCTGTTGTGGACAACGATGGCAAGCTCATTGGTCTCATCACCTATAAGGATATTACCAAGGCTAAGGACAAACCCATGGCTTGTAAGGACAGCAAGGGTCGTCTGCGTGTAGCTGCTGGCGTAGGTGTTACATTTGATACACTCGACCGCATGCGTGCACTCGTTGAGGCTGGTGCTGATGCTATCGTAATCGATACAGCCCACGGTCACTCAAAGGGTGTAATCGAGAAGTTGAAAGAGGCCAAGAGAGAATTCCCCAATATAGATATCGTAGTAGGTAACGTAGCTACAGGCGAGGCTGCAAAGATGCTCGTTGAGGCTGGTGCCGATGGCGTCAAGGTCGGTATTGGTCCGGGTAGTATCTGTACCACTCGTGTAGTTGCTGGTGTAGGTGTTCCCCAGCTTTCGGCTATCTATGATGTGGCTAAGGCGCTCAAGGGTACTGGTGTTCCCCTCATCGCTGATGGTGGTTTGCGCTACTCAGGTGATATCGTAAAGGCTATTGCAGCTGGCGGCTATTGCGTGATGATCGGTTCGCTCGTAGCCGGTACTGAGGAGAGTCCCGGTGAAACTATCATCTTCAACGGCCGTAAGTTCAAGGCATACCGCGGTATGGGTTCGCTTGAGGCTATGGAGAATGGTTCGAAGGATCGCTACTTCCAGGCTGGCACCAAGGATACCAAGAAACTCGTTCCCGAAGGTATCGCAGGTCGTGTAGCTTACAAAGGTTCGCTCTATGAGGTAATCTATCAGCTTGCCGGCGGTTTGAAGGCTGGTATGGGTTACTGCGGTGCTCCCACTATCGAGAAACTGCACGATGCAAAGTTTGTGCGCATCACCAATGCTGGTGTGCTTGAGAGTCATCCGCACGATGTATCTATCACAAGCGAGGCTCCTAACTATAGCCGTCCTCAGTAAGTGTAAAACATTACATTCAATAAATAAGAAAGGCAGGTCATTGCGACCTGCCTTCTTTCGTTGTGCTCTGTCACAACTTATTTGATGATCACCTTCTTTCCGTCGGCGATGTAGAGACCTTGAGTGAGCCCCTGAGGGTTGTGTACCTCGCGGCCGTCAAGAGTGTATACCTTGCCACCCTTCGGAAGGGTGGTCAAGGTAGTGATGTGTGATGAAATCGTATTGTAGTCAACCTCTACGGTGTCGCCAGCAGTAGCTTTCACCTCGATGGTGTTGCCATCTACAATGGTATAGCTTACCTCTTCGCCATTGACGCTTACTTTCTTGCCGGCAAGACCCTTGTAGTTGATGACAAGGGGCTGTCCCTGGTTCGATACAATCTTGGCTGTAGTCAGCTGTCCGGCTGCCCAGTTGATGTCAACGACAAAGTCGCCTACAGCCTTCAAACCGGTGATGCTACCGCTCTCCCATGTAGAGGCAAGGGCGGGGAGAATCTGGATGGTGTCGGTGTGGCTTTGCATGAGCATCTCGGCAATACCAGAGCATACTCCGAAGTTGCCGTCAATCTGGAAGGGGGCGTGTGAGTCCCACAGGTTGTAGTAGATACCTCCGGCATATTGATCGGTACCATAAGAGGTCGAGTGCTTGAGGGCATTTTTGATAATCTTGCGGGCATGGTCGCCATCGAGGGCACGTGCCCAGAGGTTAACTTTCCAACCCATTGACCAACCTGTAGCCTCATCGCCACGGAGCTTGAGTGAGTTCACTGCAGGCTCGAAGTAGGGACTGCTGGGGCTGATCTGATTGTAGGGGTAGAGACACATCAGATGACTGATGTGGCGGTGACCCTTGTCGTTGCTTGCGTCGTAGTCGGTATACTTCCACTCGCGGATAAGCAGGTCGCCTGTCTTTACACCCCACTGGTTGGCCCAGCTTGTCCAACTACCACCCTTGAACTTCTCGGTGTGGAGACCCTGATCGGTATTTGCGATGTACTCGTCGAGTTTGGCGATGTCGGCGTCGGTGAGTCCGCAAGCCTCTTGTCCGAGGACCTCAATGGCCTGCTTGGTGTATACGAGGTGCATGTATACCATCTGCTGTGAGTGTGCAGTGGCATCCTCTGTGGGATGGTCGTTCTGCTCGGGTGAATACTCGTCGGGACATACGTATGTTCCGTCTTTTACTTTGCGGTCTTTAATCATGCGCTCGAACCAGAACTCGGCGCAACTCCACATGGCAGGGAAGGCGCGCAGGAGGTACTCCTTGTCGAGGGTGTAGCGGTAGTGCTGCCACAGGTGTGAGCAGTACCATACGTTGGCTACGAAATAGTTGCTTCCCCAGGTGCTCATGCCACCGAAAATGTTTGACTCGGTGAAGACGGTCCAACCCTTCGAAACGCCACCGCGCTTAGCTGCAGCCTTCCAGTTGTCGCCAGCTGCCATAGTGATTATATAGTCGAGCAGAGGTTCATGCAACTCAGAGAGGTTGGTGGGCTCAGCTGGCCAGTAGTTCATCTGAATGTTGATGTTGGTGTGGATGTCGGAGTTCCAGGGTGCCTGGCTCTTGTCGTTCCATATACCCTGCAGGTTGTTGGGTACGTTGATGCCGCGCGAACTTGAAATGAGCAGGTAACGGCCATATGCGAAGTAGAGCTGCTCGAGGAAGAGCACATGCGGTTCCTTTCCGGTCTTGTGGTTTGAGCTATAGTTGTCGACGAGTTTGTTGGTGGGTACGGTAGGTACTGTGGCACCGTCAAACTGTAGCTTCACGCGGCTCATGTAGCTCTTGAAGTTTTCAACATGGTCGGCATACAATGTGCTCCATCCCTTATCGGCTGCTGCCTTTACGCGGTTCTTCATTATGTTGGGTAACTCGCTGGTGCCTGACACCATGCTTTTCACAGATGAGTCGTAGTCGGTGCCTGCTGTCATGAGGAGAAGTACCTCATCGGCGTTCTCTACTACAATACCCTTCTCTGTAACCTTCATGTTAGCATTTTCACCAGTGGGAACTACGCGGAAACGAGTGTTATAGCTAACGGTGGTGAGTTTACCGCTGAAGGTTGCTTCGCCATCGGCATAGGTTACAGCCGATGCGCTGATGCCTTCGCCCGGAGCATAGCTGAACTGGAGCGTGAGCTTGTTGTCGCCAGTAGCGCTATAGCGTGCCGCAACTACTTGATCGGGCTCAGATGAGAAGTAGGTGCGCTCATAGGTGGTAGAACCGTCGTAGTCGGTGTAGCGTACACCTGCTGTACCATTTTCGATGTCGAGCCAGCGTACATAGTCCTTGGCAGAATTGGTGCTGCCGAAACCGAGGTTGCCGGAGAGGTCCTCTACGAAGATTGAACCGAAGTTCTTGTATTGGCCGTATCCACCCATGTCGTTGGGGCCACCTGTCCAGAGGGTTTTCTCGTTGAACTGTATCTCGTCCTTCCAGATACCACCGAAAAGACATGCTCCAAGCTGACCATTACCGATGGGGAGTGAATACTCCATCCAGATATTCTTCACATCTGTAGTGGTGGCGGGTTGGTCATACCAGAGGGTCAGAGCATTTGCGGGAGTGAAGCTCTTGGTGCCTGTGAAGGCAAACTCGATGTGCTCTATATCCTCCTCGGCTGTCATATTGATGGGGTTCTTAGCTTGGTTGATCGTGTTGAGTGTTACATTCTGGTCTACGCCGGCACCTGCAATGGCAGGCTTGGTAAGTGTGGCGTCGTTAGAGTGTAACTCATACTTATGCGGATACTTTGAGTAGGTGGTTTCCTGTAACTTCCAACCTGCTGCATAGGGTTCACTTTGTGCGATGATCTTGTTGTCAACAATAGCTGCATAGCGACCCTCCTTGTTGATGAGTTGGAAGTTGTTGATGGTGCCTTCAAACTTCCATACGAAGCTGTTGACGTGGTCGAGTTTGGCGGTCTGCAAAGTGTTACCATTACCCTTGTCGGCGAGGTAGTTGCCTGTGTTGCAGAAATGAATGAAGTACCAGATGCTCTCGTCGTTGGCTACAGAGAAGAGTGGGGCTACGCTCTTGGCTATCTCTACGCGTACGGGGTTGTTGTTATCTCCTGCATTCCATTCGCCAAGTTCTGCACCTGTAGATGTGCCTCCCCATTGGTTCATGCTCTTTCCTCCGCCGTCGATACGTTGTATCTCCCAGCAGCCTTCGGCACCGCTATTGCTTGTAGCTACAATCTTCAGGGGAGTTTTTGATGTGCTGGAGGCCGCAAAACGGCTACCGTTGTAGTGTACGTAGTTGCCTTTCTCGCTCTTCATGTAGAAGTTGCTGGGCGAACCGACAAACATCCAATGGTTTTCAGCGCTATTGGCAATGAGGGCGGTTTTGAGGTTGTTGCTATTTCCCTTGTCGCTCAATACGTTGTTTCCAGCGTTGAACTGTACATAGTAGTATGTGGGATCATCCTCGAAACTGAAAATATCGGGGATGGGGCGTGGCATCTCGCTAACAAACTGCACAGGATTGTTCACGTCATTAGCATACCACTCGTGGAGCTCACGGCCAATGCCGGCACCTTGATATTGGTTCATGCATTGTCCGCTTGCCGGACGTTGAATTTCCCAACATGAGGCATCGTAGCCGCTCTGAATGAGTTTGAGCGATGTCTTCTCCGACGCAGATGTGGTGTAAGCACCATTGGTAAAGTGTACGTAGTTGCCGGTGCGGCATTTCAGATAGAAATTGTTCTGTTCGCCAATAAGGGCAAATTGGTTAGGTCCTGCGGCAGCAGTGGCAGTTTTCATGATGTTACCAGTGCCTTCGTCGCTGAGGATACCGCCACCCGTCTTGAATTGGATGTAGTACCATACCGGGGACTCCTCAGTTGAGAACTCGGGTAATACCCCTTGCGCCTTGGATGTGCATGACGCGAGAGCAATACAGAAAAGAAATAATAATTTCTTCATGGTTGAATGGTTTAATAGATTTGTATTGATTATTTATTTGATTGTTTTCTGGGTTTCTTGAGCGAGTTGCCTTTGTAGTCTATCGTGTAGGCTCCGTCAGTAATTTCTTCAACACTGAGTGGGGCGTATACGATGTTGTACCAGTTCGGCTCCTCTTCGTAGAGGAAGCCTACGCGGCCATCCTTCTGCAATGTCATGGTTGAGTATGCCGAACCACAGTCGCTGGCTTGTGTACCCTTGATCCATCCTTGCGAGAATGTGTTGGGGGTATAGATATTGGCACCATCGGCATTGTACTGCATTTCTTTATAGAAGATGGATACGTGGCTGCGGCCATTACCTGTTGGGGCTGATTGTAGCATGAGGTCGCACTTTGCACCGTCACGCATGCGTATTGCCTTTACAAGCATGATTTCACCGTTGGTACTATTGCTTCCAAATGAGAGTCCGTTGGGAATATCGTTGCTTGATGCTGCTTCGCCCCATGTACCGGTGGTGTAGCTATTGTCACTGAAGGTAAATAGATTGAAATAGCGGCCCGAACCTTTGCGGCTACTAAGCACTACAGTGCCGTCGGGCAGTTCTTCGCACTTGGGCTCGTCGCCATGCGGCGCGGGACGGTCCGATACCGCACCGAGCACATTCCAGGATGTTCCAAAGTCGTCGGAGTAGATGACGCGGTTACCATTGTCACGTGTCCACATCGCACAATAGAGACGATAGTAATCGCCCTTCTTGACAACGCGGCTTTGGCATATCTTTCCTGAACCGATAAACATGGATGAGACGGTGGGCTTGCCATTGTCGAGGAAGAGTGAGTAGATGTCGTTGGTGATTTCTATAGGCTCAGTCCACTCCCACGCGCGCGCTTTTTTATTGTAGGTGGCATACACACGGGCTACGCGGTTGATGTTGCTTGAAGTGAGGGTTGAATCGGGGTGCCATCGACCATTCCAACATACGGTACGTCCGCACACCATCATTACCAGTAGCCTGTTCTGGTTGCGGTCGGCCACAATGGCTGCATCACCGAAGCCGGTGGTCATAGCATTGATGTTGCCTCCTTGGCCATTGGCTACAAAGAATTCCTCTCCCCACGTGGCGCCATTGTCTGTAGAGATGCGGCATTTGATGTCTACCTCGCCATAGCCGATATCATTGCCGCAGGGCCTGTTGTCCGATATGGCAAAGAGGTGTCCGTTAGATGCAGTCGCAATGGCAGGAATACGGTAAGGCTTGCCGTTGGCATCGGGGCTGCGGTAGAGTGTATGCCAATTGGTCTTGTTGAGTTTTGTTTCATTATTATCGGCGTGTAATGATGTCGTGCAGAGCATTGAACCGATCAGTAGAGGTATAAATAGTTTGGTTTTCATAGTTCACTTTATTCAATATATTATTTTCTTCCTATCAATGATGTGTATCCCTTCATGTCCACCCATGCATTGTCCAATTCGGTAAGATGTGTCGCGCGTCTGTCAGCGGTCATCTTCTCTGAGAAGGTGCCCTCAATCTCAGAATTCTTGGCATTAAGGACCTGCTTTGCCGCTTCGTCCATACATTGGTCGGGTGAGTAGATGATTCCGTCCACTGCAGCCACACCATCGAGGTCGGTGAGCACAAAGGTAAACATCCATTTGTCGAGGCGGTAGCCTGCATTGACATAGGGCAATTTGAGGAATACCTTGTTCCATCCCTTCTTGAGCTGCACGGCAATAGGTCTGCGTGCAGAAAAATTTTCATTCTTCAGTGTTACCTCCTTGCTACTGATGCTGATTCCCGTATTTTGATAAGAGGGTGCGGCAATAGGGGTGCCATTGAGCCAGATATTCGAACCATAGAGGTCCCAATTGCCAGCTGTAGGCACTGGGTCTTGCTCCGAACGGCTGTAGTTCTGGAACTCGATTTGTGCACCTACGGTCTGCTTCTTGGGCGAATATACATAGGTCCACGCATAGGCCGTCTGGTTATAGGCGGGGGCTTGATAGTAGGCATTGATGATGCTCTTTCCCCAGGTGTGCGACAGGTAGATGCCTGCACCGGTGGCTATCCCCGTGTTGTAGGTTGTACCATTGTAGGTGTAGGTGTCGGGTTGTATGCCTTTGGCATTCATTGCCTCTTCGGGAGGGAATACTTTAGTGACATCTCCTCCGTTGGGAAATGCATCCGTGATGCGCCAACGCACATTGCTCTGTTTGACGTAGGGAATAGGTTCGTTCTTCAATGAATTAGCCTTATGGAAGAGGAAACGGCGTTCCCAGTCGGCAAACTCCTCATACTCGTCGCCCGAGTTGGGGAGCATTACGCCACCGCCACCGTTGGTGCCGCCATTGGTGCAGTTGTCGATGTAGCGCTTGCCCCCTCCTATCCAAGCGCGTTCGGCGGTAGCGATTACGTTGGCATAAATATTGTTCTGTGCCATGATGTCAGCCACACTTTCTACTTTGCGGTCGTTCCAACAGGCCGAGATAGCACCGGCAACAGTCTTATTCCCTTTGCTCTCGTAGTAGATATTGCTCTTGTATATACCTACGAGGTCTGCAAATACGTCGAAGTGGTTAGTGTAGTTGTAGCGGCAGTCAATGTTTGCCTTACCCGAAGCCATATAGCCACGTGTCCCCCACATCTGTGCCAATGAAGCATTCAACTTGTCTTGTGAGATACCATTGATGGGGTTCCAGATGCCCGCTTTCTTGCCTTTGCTCTCCACATAGGCAATCATCTCGTTGAGGTATGCTGCAGTGGTGCCCACCTCGTCGCCACCAATGTGTATGTAGGGTGCATCGGTAAACACCTCAATCACCTCATCGAGTGCTGCTTTTAGCACCTTTTTGCCCTCCTCCGTCTGCATGCTGAATCCCATTGCACGCTCAAAGGCTGCGCTATGGCCGGGCATATCAATCTCGGGAATGACGATGACACCGTGTTTCTTGGCTGCTTCCATCACACGTCGGCAATCTTCTTGGGTATAGTAACCACCCTCATGGCGTGTCATCGACTCCGTTGAGGTGAGTTGGGGATAAGCTTTTACCTCGATTCTCCAAGCCTGATTCTCGGTAAGGTGCCAGTGAAAGGTGTTTACCTTAAAGCGTGAGAAAAGCTCGATTTGCTTTACCAGTTCATCGGCAGGGATGAATGAACGGCCCACGTCGTGCATGTATCCGCGCAACTTGAAGGCGGGCCAATCGACAATCTCTACAGAGCCAATGGCACCATTCTTGTCATGGTGCTCCTCGGCAAGTTGTGTAAGGGTTTGTGCAGCACGGATAACCCCGGTGTTGGTCGCTGCAGTGATATCAATCTGATTTCTTGCAACCTTTAATGTGTAAGCCTCATTCTCATAACCATATAGTTCGTAGTCATAGGCTCCATGGATCTCGTCAACGAGGGTGACAGATACCGTGGCTCCTCCTTCGGCTAAAGTGCATCCATTGCTGGTGAAGAGTTCCTCAAGCAGGGCACATTGTGCTGCACCGTTATAAATGATGTTAACTGTGCGCCCCAGTTCAAAAGCTCCGCTGTTCATCTCATTGGCAATTTTCACCTTTGGTAAAAGATGATAGTTAGGGCTCGCTTGCAAGAAGTGCGACAGGCATAGCATCAAGGCGACGAGTACCCATGTGTAGCTTTGTTTCGTAGAGAGTTGTCTTGTGTCTCTTTTCATGCGTGAAGAGTGTGTCTAATTTACGCGACAAAAATACAAAAAAAACGGATGTATACAAAGTTATTCTGCAGATTAACATCTGTCTCTGTTTTAAATGTTCGTATTGCTCAAGATTGTGTGAAACGGGCGGGAGGACGTTCATGGTGTAAAAAAGACAAGAGGGAAGCCCCGGGCTTCCCTCTTGTCTTTTTAGTCACTTGACTGAATTACTTTGCTACAGCCTCAAGACGCTTGAGGATTGAGAAGATGAATGCAGCTGACACGAGGCAGATGCCGATGAGCACACCCCAGATGATTGAAAGGTTCATACCCCACATGAGACCAGGAACCATGATGAGGAAATTACCGATGGCAGTAGCCACGAACCATCCACCCATCATCATACCCTTGTACTTGGGAGGAGCTACCTTTGATACGAATGAGATACCGATGGGTGAGAGCAACAACTCAGCAATAGTCAATACGAAGTAGGTGCTGATGAGCCAGTTGGGCGATACGAGTGTGGCAGTGCCTGCAGCTACAGCAGCAGCTTGCTCCTCAGCAGCGGGCAATGACCATGAAGCTACCAAGAGTACCACGAATGCCATAGCAGCTACGAGCATACCGAGGCCAATCTTCATGGGTGAAGAGGGTTCCTTGCCCTTCTTGGCCAATGCACCGAAGATGATGCCGATGATGGGGGTGAGAGCTACTACGAAGCAGGGGTTGAACTGCTGGAAGATGGGAGCTTCAACAACTACAGAACCAGTTACGTTCATAGCCTTATAAGCGAGAACACCAACAGACGCTACGGTGATGAGACCTGCGATAGCCTTGCCCTTTGCAGTCTTGGACTGGAAGATGTTGAGTATGCCATACACGGTGATTACGCAGAGAAGGAGGTTCCAGAAGCTGCGCACCTCAGTGAAGCTGAGCGACTTGCTGAGGAAGAGGCTCATGAAGCCTGTCTCAGAAGTAGCAGTGTACTCACGGGCAAACTGGTTCATGGTGATACCGTTCTGATGGAATGCCATCCAGAAGAAGATAACCACAGCAAATACCAGACAGAGGCAGATGATGCGCTCCTTGGTTTGAGCGGGAGTAAGTTCCTCTTCAACCACCTCAGCACCGGGGGTAGCGATCTTTGCGCGGTCAGCATGAGCAAATGTCTTGCGGAATGCGTAGTAGATAGCAATAGAAAGAATCAATGAGATACATGCTACAGCAAATGCGTAGTGGTATGAGTCACCCTTGCTGATACCAAGTGAATCCTGTGCCCAAGCCATGATAGAGAGAGCTACGGCAGCAGCAAACATAGAGCCGAGGTTGATAGCCATGTAGAAGATGCTGAAGCCTTCGTCGCGCTTAGCTGAATACTTCGGATCGTCATAGAGGTTACCTACAAGTACCTGCAAGTTACCCTTGAAGAGGCCTGTACCTACACAAATGAAAAGCAATGCCAAAGCCATTACACCAAGTGCAACAGCGCCGGCGCCCAGAGGCAATGAAAGCAACAAGTAGCCAAGGAACATGATAACGATACCGCTGGTTACCATCTTGCCGAAACCGAACTTATCGGCCAGCATACCGCCGAAGAGGGGTACAAAGTAAACGATACCGAGGAATGCCGCCTGAATAGAGCTGGATGTTCCCATTGAAAAACCGAAATTGTCCTGCAAAAAGAACAGGAACACTGCCAACATGGTGTAGTAGCCGAAACGCTCACCTGTATTGGCAAGGGCTAGCGCCCATAGACCTTTAGGATGTCCTTCAAACATAGAAATAGTTGTTATTAGTTAATAAATATTTTTCCAAATTCGCACAAAGATAGTGCAAGCCGAGCGAAAACGCAAATTTATTTGCAGTTTTCCGAGGCGCCGCCTATATTCAAGGTTTGTATGCAAGCATTAAAGATAGTGCAAGCCGAGCGAAAACGCAAATTTCAACGAGCGAATATAGAGAAAAGACTTGCATTTTCTCTGTTGAGCGAGGCGGAAATTCAATAAGGTTAAATTTATTTGCAGTTTTCCGCCGACGCGGTATGAAAGCGTCGGTTGCGAGGGCGGAAACTTTAGTTTCCCAAAGGAGGACGACAAAGTCGTTAAAGCCTATATTCAAGGTTTGTATGCAAGCATTAAAGATAGTGCAAGCCGAGCGAAAATCAAGTTTACTTGAATTTTTCTATGCGAGCGCCGAAGTTTTCATGTTTTAATGTCTTGTTGGCGTCTGGTATAGGGAACAAAGAGATATTTCCCTTGTTCTGTATGTAATATGTGTGGTGTGGTATAAAAACGACAGAACCGATACATATGTGCATCGGCTCTGTTTTTCTTCGTTGGGCTACCCGGACTCGAACCAGGAAAGGCAGGACCAGAATCTGCAGTGTTACCATTACACCATAGCCCAATCGTTTTGTGGGTGCAAAGGTAGTATAATTCGTTTTAACTGCAAAATAATTGGCGACTTTTTTTTATTTTTTTTAATTCTTTCCCTAAAAAAGCTCAAATATTGTATTTTTTAGCGTTTAAGAGAGCATGTTTTCGAGAAAACAATCTATCTTTGCATGTTAATATAGTATATGAATAAAGATAATATGTACGAGACCGAAGAATTGGTTAAACGAATTGCCGAGGGCATTCAAGAAAAGAAGGGAAAAGATATTGTTGTAGCTGACCTTACAGATACAGACAACTCAGTGTGTAAGTATTTTGTTATTTGCGAAGGCAACACTCCTACACAGGTGGCGGCCATTGCTGATTCGGTGAACGATTATGTACGCATCCACATGGGTGTGAAACCCACCGTGGTGGAGGGATTGCGCAATGCCCGTTGGGTAGCGATGGATTATAGCGATGTGTTGGTACATATCTTCGTGCCCGAAGATCGTACATTCTATAATTTGGAGAATCTCTGGGCCGACGCTCGCTTGAACTTGATTCCTAATCTTGAATGATATGAGTAATCAACAACAACCGCAACATCCAGTTAACAATAAGCGGGGTGGCCAGCCTACGGGTAAGGCTCCCAAGTTCAACCTCTCTTGGTTGTATATGGCTATTGTCGTGGTGCTGACCTTCTTGTTCTTCAAGAATCCCTCCAGCGGCAATATGTCGCGCGCGATCACCTATTCAGAATTTAAGGACTATGTATCCAAAGGATATGTAGAGAAGGTTGTGGCGTACGACAATAACAAGGTGGAGCTCACAATTATCCCAGACTCAGCCGTGCGCATCTTTGGACAGTCGGTGGCGCAAACTGATACTCCTGTGATAATGACGCTTGAGGTTGGCTCAATCGAATCTCTCGACCGCTATCTTGACGAGCAGGAGAAAGCTGGTACCTTTAAGGGACAGCTCGACTATAAGAAGACGGATAATACGCTTAGCAATATATTCTGGAATGTCTTCCCCTTTATTTTGCTTATCGGTGTGTGGGTATTTATCATGCGCCGTATGGGTGGTGGTGGAGGAGCTGCTGGAGGTGCCGGCGGAATCTTTAATGTCGGTAAATCGAAGGCTCAACTCTTTGAAAAGGGTGGAGCCAATCGTGTCACCTTTAAGGATGTAGCGGGTCAGGCCGAAGCCAAGCAGGAGGTTCAGGAAATTGTAGAGTTCCTCAAGAAACCTGAAAAGTTTACTGAATTGGGAGGTAAAATTCCAAAGGGTGCTTTGCTCGTAGGTCCTCCGGGAACTGGTAAGACTCTTTTGGCCAAGGCAGTAGCCGGTGAAGCCGATGTTCCCTTCTTCTCACTTTCCGGCTCTGATTTTGTGGAGATGTTTGTAGGTGTCGGTGCTTCTCGTGTGCGCGACCTTTTCCGTCAGGCCAAGGAGAAGGCTCCCTGCATTATCTTCATCGACGAAATTGACGCTGTAGGTCGTGCTCGTGGAAAGAATCCGGCTATGGGTGGTAACGATGAGCGTGAGAACACGCTCAACCAGTTGCTCACCGAGATGGATGGCTTTGGTACTAATAGTGGTATTATCATTCTTGCGGCTACCAACCGCGTAGATATCCTCGATAAGGCGTTGCTGCGTGCCGGTCGTTTCGATCGTCAGATTCATGTGGATCTTCCCGACCTTAACGAACGTAAAGAGGTGTTTGGCGTACATTTGCGCCCTCTGAAACTTGATAAATCGCTTGATATTGACCTCTTGGCTCGTCAGACTCCGGGTTTCTCGGGTGCCGATATTGCCAATGTTTGTAACGAGGCGGCGCTTATTGCAGCCCGTCATGGAAAGAATACCGTGGATAAGGACGACTTCCTTGCAGCGGTAGACCGTATTATTGGAGGCTTGGAGAAGAAGACCAAGGTGCTTACCATGGAGGAGAAGCGTACGATTGCACTTCATGAGGCAGGCCATGCAACCCTCTCTTGGCATCTGCAATATGCCGATCCCTTGGTGAAGGTTACCATCGTTCCCCGTGGCCGTGCTCTCGGTGCAGCCTGGTATCTGCCCGAAGAACGACAGATTACAACAAAAGAGCAGATGCTCGATGAGATGTGTGCAATCTTGGGCGGACGTGCAGCTGAGGAACTCTTTGTCGGCCGTATCTCGACAGGTGCGATGAATGACCTTGAGCGTGTCACCAAGCAGGCCTATGGTATGATTGCTTATGCTGGCATGGGCGACCGTTTGCCTAACTTGTGTTATTACAATACACAGGAGCAGTTCCATAAACCCTATAGTGAGAAGACGGCAGAACTTATTGATAACGAGGTGAAGGCACTCATTGCCGAACAGTATGAGCGTGCCAAGCGTATGCTGCTGCAGTATAGTGAAGGACATCGCGAACTGGCCGAGTTGTTGATGGAGCGTGAGGTGATCTTTGCTGAGGATGCTGAACGCATCTTCGGTAAGCGTCAGTGGGCATCACGCAGCGAAGAGATTCTGGAACCTGCTGTCGAGAATACGGAGAAATCAGAAAAGGCTTCTAAGCGTGCATCGAAGAAGGCAAAGTCCGCCGACTCGGTTGCAGTGGGGCAGACTGAAGATGAAGAAGAGAAGATAGCCTCTGAAGTTGCTGCTGAACCTGTTGCAGATTCTGTAAAGACGGCAGAGGTGGAGAGTCCGAACGTATCGGAACCTCAGACGGCATCTGAACCCTCTGTGGCTCCCGTGCTGACTGAATCGCCTGACTATTCTAAACCTGCAAAACCAAAGAGCGAGCGCACTCGTAAACCGAAGGATGAAAACCTTTTCGATGGTTTCGACTTTGATCAAGAGAAAACGGAGTAACACACACTATAGATAATTAAAGCGTCACGACATGAAAAACTTTATTATCCGTCTATTTACTGCCATAGCTATTGTAGCCGTACAAGTGTTATGTACCTATTTGAGTCCATACAGCTTTGCGGGTCTGTTCCTGCTGCTGACGGCGCTTGCAGTGAATGAGTTCCTGAAGGTTCTTTCTCATGGGGGGCAGGTGCAGGTCAGCCGTCCTCTCATGATTGTCGGTAGCTGCTATCTCTTCTTCGCTTTTTGGCTCAATAGCTTGACGGAACTCTCTATGTTGGTGCTTTTTGTGCCCTATCTGCTCTTCCTGCTGTTCTGCTATATTCGAGAGCTTTTTAGCAACAATAGCAATCCCGTGTTCAATCTTGGTGCGATGGTGCTCAGTCAGACCTATGTCGTGCTGCCGTTGTCATTGGTGAATATGTTGGCCTTCGGTCATTATGACTGTTTCAGCGCTTCGGCCCCCTTCTATGCTATTCCGCTGACTCTGTATGTGTTTATATGGCTCAATGATACGGGTGCCTATCTCAGCGGCTCGCTATTGGGCAAGCATCGACTCTATCCCCGTATTTCTCCCAAGAAATCGTGGGAGGGAGCCATTGGCGGTGCCTTGTTTACGATGGCCAGTGCGGTCGTTGTCGCTCACTTATGCCCCTTCCTTACTGTTTGGCAATGGGTGGGAATGGCGCTCGTGGTGGTTGTGTTCGGAACCTTGGGTGACCTTACCGAGTCGATGATCAAGCGCCATATTGGTATCAAGGATTCGGGTCATATCTTGCCGGGCCATGGCGGCATTCTTGACCGCCTTGATAGCATGCTTTTTGCTATTCCTGCAGTCATTGTCTATCTGCACCTCCTCTCGTTGTGCTAATTTTATGCGTGAAGGGCAAACTTTCGCTCTTTCGCGCGCGATATCTAAATAAAAAGTCGTACCTTTGCAGCCCGAAACAGGTGTTGCAGTGATGCTGTGCCTGTTTGGGAATTAGGAAGACACAATAAAATCATCTTATAAGAACATGAATTTGGATATCCTTACGGCAGTTTCGCCCATCGACGGTCGCTACAGAAGCAAGACCGCACAGTTAGCCGAGTATTTCTCTGAGTATGCGCTCATCCGTTACCGCGTACGTGTGGAAATCGAGTATTTCATCATGCTT
>JAZRDT010000124.1:0-7341 GCA_045660385.1 Bacteroidaceae bacterium
CTACGCTCAATCCTGTCGATGTGGCCAAGATAGAGAAGGTGGCGCTGGACAAGCGCATGCCGATGGCCAAGTATTACCTCGTGCACTGGGGTAGCCAGATGACCGACGCGAAGGCTTCGGTGATTGCTGCCTGGGCACGTGCCTACCGCTTGGCCTACTACGATGACGGCCTCACCGCTGAGCGTGCTGGCGAACCCATTCGCCCCATCATGGCAGGTGCCGCTGTGGACCAGCGTAAGGAGGCCCTCGGCTACAGCCTCTATCACGACACACGCCTCTCGGTCGACAACACCGTATCGTGTGCCTCATGCCATGGCCTGAACACGGGTGGTGTGGACAACCTCCAGTATTCGAAGGGTGTAGCAGGCAACATGGGCGGCGTGAATGCCCCCACGACCTACAATGCCGTGTACAACTTCGTGCAGTTCTGGGACGGTCGCGCCAAGACCCTTGCCGAGCAGGCTGCCGGACCTCCCCTCAACCCCGTGGAGATGGCCTCTACCTCGTTTGACGAGATCATTGCCAAGCTCGCCGAGGACAAGCACTATGTGGAGGAGTTCGGTGCCCTCTACGCCGACGGCATCACCGAGGCCAATATCACCAATGCTATTGAGGAGTTTGAGCGCACACTCGTGACCCCCAACTCGAAGTTCGACCAATGGTTGCTGGGCAATAGCGAAGCGCTCAGTGCCGACGAGGTGCGCGGATATGAGCTCTTCAAAGCCAACAACTGCGCTACCTGCCATGTGGGAGCCAACCTGGGTGGCGAGTCATACGAGCTCATGGGATTGCGCCAGCACTACTTCGAGGCTCGCGGCACGGAACTGACCGAGGAGGACAACGGACGCTACAAGCAGACTCAAGTAGAGCGCGACCGCCATCGTTTCAAGGTGCCTGGCCTGCGCAACATCGAACTCACCTGGCCCTACTATCACGACGGCACCCGCGCCACCATGGAGGAGGCCGTACGCGACATGGCACTCTACCAGTGCGACGTAGAGCTCTCCGATGCCGAGGTGGCCTCTATCGTAGCCTTCATGCGCACCCTCACCGGTGAGTATCAAGGCCAGAAACTCACCTCAGACAATAAGCAATAAGGAGCAAGAAGGAATATGAAATCAAGCAAGATGCTATTACTCGTCGACGTGCAGTACGACTTCATCACCGGCTCGCTGGCCGTAGCCGGTGCTCCGGCCGTGATGGACGCCCTTGCCGAATATATAGCGGCACAGCCTCAGGGCACGTTCAAGGCCATCGTCATGACGGCCGACCACCATCCCGCCGACCACTCTTCGTTCAAGGACTACGGCGGCATCTGGCCTGCACACTGCGTTCAGCACACCGAGGGAGCATCCATCTACAAGTCTGTGCTCGATGCCGTGAAGCAGCATGATCCCCAGGCGCCCATCTTGACCAAGGGCGACGATGTGGCGGTAGACGAATACTCCATCCTGGCCAATGCGGCGAGCGCAAAGAAGCTCCTCGCCCTGATAGAGGAGAAGGGCATAGAGGAGATCTACGTGGCAGGCCTCTGTGGCGACTATTGCGTGGGCAACACCATCAAGGACCTCGTAGCTGCCGGACACGGTGAAAAGATTCGTGTGCTCACCCGCTACATCGGTAACATCGACGACGGCACAACGCTCCGTAGCATCATAGCCGAACACAACCTGCAGGTTGTAGAGTAAGGTTTTTGGCTGTTAGTTATTAGCTTTTAGCTTTTAGTGAAAAATTGAGGAAGGCTGGCACTGGGTGCTGGCCTTCGCTTTTTTGCAGGGATAAGAATTGCAGGGACAAGAAAATAGCCCTTCTCGTGGAAGAGTGGGCTATTCGCTTTTCGTTATTTTCTTCGTCAGTGTTATCGTTACTTTGGAGGGGATTAAACCATAGACCTGGGTCGCACAACGTAACCAATAAGGGGGTGTCGTATTTCACGACACCCCCTCATCCTATATGAATTGGGTTACTATCTTTACTTTACCACTACTTTGACGGTGGTGCCATCGCTCATGCGAAGGAGGTTGATGCCTTGTTGCAGAGTAGCGATGCGCATGCCGCTGGTGTTGTAGATAGCTTCAACGGTGGCTTCACCGCGGGTGATGCCCTCTACTGACACGTCGTCATCATTGTTCTCTTCATCGTCGGTACCGATGCCAAGGTATTGGAGGGTGAAACCGTTGATGACGGTCCAGTCGGTAGAACGCTTAGCCTCTTTCATGGCTCCGATGGTGAGGTCGCCCATCTCGGTGGTACGGATCTCTACGCTGTTGTATGCCTCCTTGGGGAGATACTTGTGCAGCGTGTCCATGGCTTCGCTGGCGGCTACCATATCGTCGGGTACGGGGTGGTCAGGGTAGAGACGGGTCGACCACTGTCCCCACTGGTGTACCTCGGAGGGATCGTCAGAGATGGCCATGATGTCGGCAAGGTGTGCCTCCTGGTTGGAGTGGGCGATGTAGAGCTTGGCATTGTAGCGGATGTTGCCGTTGTTGTAGGCCGAGCCATGGAGCACGGAGCTTCCGTAGCGGTAGAAGGCCTGTGCCTGCAAGCGGTATATGCCGGCGGGCATACCATAGAGTACCTGGTGGATGTCGAAGGTGGTGTTGAGGAACTCGATGATGTTGTAGCTCACAGCAGGGGCGGGTGAGGCGGTCCATGCAGTGTATACGTTATTGTCGAACGAGGCTTGCTCAACGACCCTATCGGTGATGTCGATGGGGTTGGTACGACTGGCCTCTATGACGGCATCGGCAAGCATGTAGCGGTTGGTGATGCCTTTGACCTCGAGGACGATGGAGTCGATGTCGGCATCGGCATATTCGCCTGCGGCAAGCTTGGCCTCGATGGCACCCAGCTCTTCGGCAAATAGCTCATTGCCATTCTCCTGCGGGTAGGCGATGGCTTTGTCGTGTGCTGTAGCTACCTGTGCGGCCAGCGGCTTGTAGGCTTCGATAGATGCCTTGGCGGCGGTCACTGCTGAGGGGATGTTCTCGAGCGCGGTTGTCCAGGCTACTACATCGGCCGGAGTAGCGGTGCCCTCTTCGATGTGGGCGATATAGGTGGTCTGGGCCGTGCTGACGGCTTCAACGGCTGCTCGCAGAGCAGCTCCCGGGGTGGCATTCATGGGTTTGTCGACAAGACTGATTGCCTCTGAAGCGATGTCGTCGGTGATGCCGTTGATGCCTTCGATATAGGCTTCCTTACTGCCTTGGTATATGAGACGCACGTTGTCCATGGCGATGTTGGTGGCACTGGATGTGGAGGTGGCTTCGAGGCCAAACTTCATGGTGCCATCGGCCGTGACGGTGCCTATGAGGCTGCGCTCTGTGGCGGTGCGGTTGTTGGCCGAGTTGATGGTAAGTGTCTGGTCGTTGAGGTAGAGGTGCTGGTTCTTTCGAGCCGAATAGCTGTTGTAGTAGGCGTATACGTTGGTAATGAGCTTGTATTGTCCCTCGGGGAGGTAGGTGAGGGTGGTGCCAAGGCTGCTGACACCTGCTGCGGTGGTGCGCACATAGGGACTGGTGAGGGTAGCGGCGTGTTCTGTCTCATTGGTCCAGGTCGACCACGCACCGGTGTAGGTCCAGTTGTCGAGGTTGTCGGCAATGGCTGGTATGCGCTCGGCGGTGATGTCGAATCCTTCACTGGAGACGCTCTCCTCGGCAATGCCCTTAATCTCTTCGGTGGTGAGGGCGTAGTTGTAGATGCGCACGTCGCTCATCATGCCCTTGAAGGTGGGGTCGGCATCGAACTGCGAACGGCCCAGGTAGCTCATGGTAGGGGCTATGTCGGAGGGGCGCAGGGTGATGTCGGTGGTGGTGGCTTCGAGTTCTCCGTTGATGTAGATGCTCACCTCCTCGGTGCCGATGGTTACGGCTACGTGTTTCCACGAGGCGAGACCCAGGCGCGAGGTGGCGTCGAGGCCTTGGATGACGCCGTCTTTCTTGATCTCGAATCGCATGTTGCTTCCGTTGGTGGGGGTGAGGAAGAGGTATTCGCCCTCGCCGTTTCCGAAGTCGAAGATGCGCTGCCAAGCGGTAGAACTGCTGCTCTTGACCCATGCGGTGAAGGTCATCTGCTGCATGTCGCCCACGTGGTAGGGAAGCTTCATGTAGTCGTCGGTACCGTCGAACGAGAAGACCGGACGGTTCTGGTCGGTGGTGAGCGTTGTACCATTCAGTACGGCATGCAACTTGTTGATGTCAGTGTCGCGGTTTGACAAACCTGTCCACTGTCCGATGCGGACGGGGTTGTTGGTGGTTTGTGTGGTAACCTCGGTAGATGCCTCGCTCAGGTTGTAGGCCTTGTCGAGGGCGCGGATACGGTAGCGCAGGGGCTGGCCCTTGCGGCAGGTGTTGTCGATGAAGGTAGTTCCACGTACCTTGCGACCGATACATTCCCAGATGTTGGCTCCGTCGTTGAAACGGTACACCATGTAGCCATGGATGTCGGTCTCGTCATTGGCGCTCCATGCCAACTGTACAGAACCCTCGCGTGGAGTAGCGGCCAAACCTGTAGGCGCTTCGGGAAGGGTGGTGTCGACCTTGCTATCGGCAGGGATAAACTTCCAAAGCATGTTGTCGCCTGTGCCGCTGGTGTACTCCACCACGTTGCCTCCGTTCGAGGTGTTGCCTGCGGTGACACCTACGAATAGGCCCGAGAAGTGGTTGATGATCTGGTAGTATCCGTCGGATACGTAGCGTAGGTACCAGCGCTGCCATACGTTGGGAGGTGTGCTGAGGTCGTCGCCATCTGAGTATACGGTCACGTTGGCTCCGTTATCCATACTCCATGCTTGTGCATCGAGGTAGAGGGGTACGCCTGTGGTGTTGGCATTACGGATAACCACGTAGCTATAGTCGGCCACGGTGGTCTTGTCCACCGGGTATATGTCCCATACCTGATTGGCTTGTCCGCCATCGGCCCACTGATATACATTGCCGCGTACGGCCTTGCCACCATTGAGCGAGAGCACTTTGCCGGTGGCCTTGTTCACAATCTTATATTGTCCGTTGATGGGCTCTACGGGCACATCCTCGCCCGTGTGTATCTGGATAAGACGCTCGGCATTCGTCTGCCCTTTCTGATAGGCTCCCTTGGGGTCGCCAGGCACCTCCTCGGTGTGGTCGTAGAATGGACCATGGCCATCGTAATAGGCCAAGCGGTCCTTGGAGATGAAGGTGAAGGCTGAGGATACGGCCTGGCGCTCCGAGGTACCGATGAAGGCCTCGACGCGACCGTTGTCGCCAGTGTATTTGTTTACGGTGGCTGTCATCCACTCGTTGGGACGCTCCTTGTAGGCAAGCTGTGTGCCGCCCTTAACCATGCGGATATATTCACCGCGGGTTATGCCTTCCCATCCCCACCAGGTGCCAGCTACACCACCATAGTTGATGCATACCATGGCCTCCATCACATTGTGCATTTCGTCGGCCACGGGAAGTTTGCCATCCTTGTAGGCCTGTGCCCAGAAACCGGTATAGTCGGAGAATCTGTTTCCTGCCAGCTGGTGGGTGTTGGCAAAGTCGATGTTGTTCTTTACGGTAGAGTACCACTTGGGAGCTTCGGAACTGTTGAGGGTACTGGGACCAAAAACGCGGCCTGCCAACTGGGGGCGTGTCTGCATGATGGCGGCTACAGCATTGAAGTTGGAGGCGTTGCCGGTGTAGGTCTTCTCAAAGTCGGGCTCGTTGTAGGGGGCTACGGCAAAGACGTGGTAGCCCTTACCCTCGACATACTCTACGGCACGAACAATGTCGTCGACGTAGTTGGTACGGGTGGTCTCATTCCACACGGGAGCACCGGAGAGCGAACCCTGCTCGTTGCCCACGTTGCCTATGCCGCACAACAGGAAGATAGATTTTACGCCTGTCTGCACGATATTGCGGAGCTCGGTATCCATGCTTGATTTCTGCTCATCGGTGAGAGAGTCATAGGCCTTGTCGAAGCGACCGTTAAATCCTACACGGGCAATGTCAAGGTTCTCCTTGCCGCAGTGGTTGCGTTGCTGGTAGGCAAAGAAGTCCCAGCTCCAGCCACCCATGCCAAACTTGAACTCATGTTTCGTTCCCTCCTCGGAGATGTTGAAGGGTACACTTACTGCCCATGGACTGGTGACCATGGAACTGCTCGATGTCGTTGCATTTTGCGCAACGGCGCATAGTCCGATTAAGACTGCTGCAAATAAAAGGTTTAAGCGTTTCATTGTATGGTATTTATAATATGCATATGTGGCAACGAAGATAGCTATAAATTTTCAATAATGAAACATCATTGTATCGATTAGAGTAAAAAATGATAATATACAAGTGTTACGACCTTCATTCCTATATATAAAAGAGAAGCACACTCCGTGATAGGGTATGCTTCTCTTGTGTTCGAGTGATGTGTGTGAACGGTCAGTTCACAATCACTGTAGGGAAATATTCCTTGAAGAGGGACTCTGCACGCTGGAGCTGCTCTTGCGTGTTCTCTTTCACGTGGTCGAGTTCGTATTTCCAGCCCATGGCTTCCCACTTGTGTACGCCGAAGCGGTGGTAGGGGAGTATCTCTACGCGCTGTATCTGCTTGTATTGGCCAAGGGCTTCACCCAAAGCTCGGATATCCTCTTCCATATCACTATATCCAGGTACGAGTACGTAGCGGAGCCAGAAGGGATGGTCGTCCTCTTCGAGCCATGCGGCGGTACGCAAGGTCTGCTCGTTGCTACGGCCGGTGAGCTGGCGATGGCGCTCGGGGTTGAACTGCTTGATGTCGAGCAATACGAGGTCTATTTCGCTGAGGAGTTCTTCTACATGCTTGTTCCACACACCACCATTAGAGTCGATGCAGGTGTGTATGCCATGGCTCTTGAGATCTTTTACTATAGGTATAAGGGCCTCGGCTTGTACGGTAGGTTCGCCACCTGAGAAGGTGACGCCACCACGCTTGCCGAAGAAGGGCTTTTGGTCTACTGCCATGTGTACGATGTCTTCGGGACGTGTGGGTTTACCGCCCTGAAGTTCGATGGTGTCGGGGTTTGCACAATAGAGGCAACGGAAGGGACAGCCTTGAAGGAAAACGACGAGCCGGAGACCCGGCCCGTCGAATGTCCCCATACTTTCGTAGGAGTGTACGTTTATCATTTCGATAATTAGGAGAGGCCTCCCCAACCCCTCCCAAGGAGGGGCTTTTCCGACATCGCGGATAAGAGGATTCTCTGTTAATTGGTTATTACTTTTTATCGGGCTCCGAGTCACCCCTCCTCGGGAGGGGCAAGGGGGAGGCCATTACATTCTCTCGTGGAACGAACGGCTGATAACTTCGAGCTGGTGCTCGCGGCTGAGCTTGATGAAGTTAACAGCG
>JAZRDT010000125.1:0-30196 GCA_045660385.1 Bacteroidaceae bacterium
CTATTGCAGCAAAGAACCTTGCTACAGAGATGACCAACTATAACGTTGAGCAAAAAGATTTGCAAGGAGAAATTCCAATCACGGGTGAACATATACAGAACAACAAGAGCGTTCGAAAAATGCTACTTGACCGCGGCATTCGTCCTGAAGAGTTACCTGCTGCCGAAGACATAAAGAAAGTAGAGCGCAGAGTGGCACGTGAAGAGAAACTCTTGGAGAAGAATACAAAGAAGTTACCGAAGTAAGAGGCATAGATATTGATTTGATAATCTTCTAGCTATTATGGAAAATCCTTTTCGCGATTACGGACTTTTTGAGAACAAAAAGAATGAAAAGATTCTCTGCTTAAATGTAAGCAGAACATATCTTTTATGCGAAAGACCTACACTTTATGAGTGCACGAGGAAATATTGGAGACTTAATGGTAATCGTGCCCAAAAAGCAGAACTTGTTTTTGCTATTTCTCAAGGATATATAGTTGGAGTCTTTAAGCCCACTCGTTGGTTTCTATCAGAAGAATATATAGGACGTTGGGAATTTGAGGGAGAGGAAATAGAAGATTCACCATATATTCTTATGAATATTTCTCATCTACTGGGGAATAGACAAAATCCTGTCATGTATATTAATATGTAAATAGAATGATATGATTCCCGAATTAGATATATGTCAAGATGACAATGGTTTATATGGAGCAAAAAACAGCAAGGGGGATATAGTTATACCTTTTTTGTATAAAGAGATGTATCCATTTTCTTGTGGTCTCTCAATGGTCAGGAATCAAAGTTACGGATATGCTTATATCAACCAATACAACCAACAGGTTATACCATTTGGAAAATACAGTTGGTGTGATAGTCAATTTGTATGTGGCTACGCTCGTGTTGCAAAATACGATGTTTTTGAAGAGAAAGATAAATGGGGAATTATAGATACAAAAGGGAATATTATAATTTCACTCGAATATGACAAAATTTGGACTCTTAAAGAAGGATATTTGCATGAAATAAAAGCTTTTAAAGGTAATGAAGAATTAAAAATCAATCTTGTTATGATTTCATTGAAATCCGGAACTTTGCTTGATGGATTAAGCTATATTGCCACATATACTGTTGAAGAATTTAAAACAAAATTTCATTGTACACGAATAGATATTAAAAAAGGCAAGGATAATAAACTTTATTTTTGTTATGGTTGTAATATAGGTTTTGTTGCTCTTAAAGGAATACCGCAAAACCCTGTCTTTTCAATTGTGATAAATAGCGTGGGTAAAGTTTTCCTTCTATTACATGAAAAAGAAGATATAGGCAAAACATCTTTTGAAGAATATATTAAATTAAATACTTCCAAGCAACCCCACAAAAAGTATTATCATAAAACATCATTTTGGGATTATGAAAATGAAAAAATGAATGATTATGACAATTGGAGTGACCCCTATGGGGATGAACAAGCGTATTATGATGGTTGGAGTAGGGATGATGTTGAATCAGGATTAGCTGATGCTTATGAGACTGACTTGTCTACACGGAAATCTTAGTAAGAGCGTTATTTGGAGAGTAGATGAAGGAGCGATATTGCCAAGACTGTCCTTGTTTTTTATTGACATTCTTTCTGTTATGTCTTGCAAGGACAGCCTGACAGCCTATTCGGAAAATTTGTTTATAAGACCTCCCTTGTTTATCACTCAATGATATTGAGCATCTTGATGGTGGCCTTGATGGCAGCCTCCGTCTGGTCGGCATCGAGACCGCGGGTCTTGAAGGTCTTGCCCTCGTATTCCCACGTGATGATAGTCTGCACAAAGGCGTCGGTGCGTCCACCAGGAGGAATAGACACGGCATAGTTAGTCAGCATGGGAAACCTGCGACCCAATGTCTCCTTATATATCTTGCGTAGCGCACGCACGAAAGCATCGTACTGACCGTCACCGCTGGCGTTCTGCTCATACACTTGATCGCCAATACTGAGCTTGAGCGAAGCCATAGGCTTAAGACCTTGCGAAAGGGTGACATAGTAGCTGAGAAGCTTCACGCGAGCATCCTCGACGGAATGTTTCAGCACATCGGAGATAATGTAAGGGAGATCTTCCTGTGTGACCACCTCCTTCTTGTCGCCCAGCTCGATGATGCGGGCAGTAACCTTACGCATGGCATCGTCGTCGAGTTCGAGGCCGAGGGCTTCGAGGTTCTTGCGTATGTTGGCCTTACCGCTTGTCTTGCCCAAGGCATACTCGCGCTTGCGGCCGAAGCGTTCGGGCAGCAGCTCGTTGCAATAGAGATTATTCTTGTTGTCGCCATCGGCATGTACGCCTGCAACTTGAGTGAAGACATTCTCACCTACGATGGGCTTATTGGCCGGGATGGTGATACCCGAGTAGGACTCCACAAGGCGGCTCACATCGTTGAGGCGCTCTTCGTTGATGGTGGTATCGGCCCCAAAGTGGTCGCGAAGGATAGCTTGCACACTTGCCAAGGGAGCATTGCCTGCACGCTCACCCAGACCGTTGATGGTGGTGTGCAAACCCTTGGCACCTGCCAACACGGCGGCATAGACATTGCTCACGGCAAGGTCGTAGTCATTGTGGGCATGGAAGTCGAAGTGCGTGTCGGGATAGCGCTGCACCATGACACCCATGAAGGCTTGCACCTGCATGGGATTGAGAATGCCGAGCGTATCGGGTAGCATGAAGCGACGGATACCGCAGCCCTGCAAGCCATCCATAAGTTGGAAGACATAATCGGGCGAATTCTTCATACCGTTGCTCCAATCCTCGAGATATACGTTGACAGACACCCCATTTTCTGTAGCATAGGCTACCGCACGACGGATGTCGGCAATATGCTCCTCGGGAGTACGCTTGAGCTGCTCGGTGCAATGCTTGAGCGAACCCTTGGTGAGGAGGTTCATCACACGACCGCCACAACGGCGTATCCAGTCTACCGAGGTGGTACCATCAACAAAACCAAGGATTTCCACCTTTTCGATATGTCCGGCACGCTGGGCCCAGTCGCAGATGGCCTTCACCGATTCGGCCTCACCATCGGACACACGTGCCGAAGCGACCTCGATACGATTGACGCGGAGATCATCAAGCAAACAACGGGCGATGGAAAGTTTCTCGTGGGGTACGAACGATACGCCACTGGTCTGTTCGCCATCGCGCAGCGTAGTGTCCATTATCTCAATATGTCGAGTTGTCATAGTTATCCTTTTTACCTAAAAACGTTGCAAAATTAAGTATTATATCCCGTTTTGCATAACCTAATGCAAATTTTCGGACAGAATTACTGTTTTTTTTATACTTTTGCACGGTAAGCAAACGACAAAATGTATGATTAATCCGTTAGAGACCTTCTTCGAAGAGCAACTCCGCGAGTGGCCTTTGGCCCACGACAACCATGATGCCCTGACCCGCGTATGGAGTCGTGAGCTCACGAGCGACAAGCTAGCCATCCCCCTGCGTGTACAATACAATCCTGCCCGCATCGTATCTACTGGAGCAAACATCGACAAGGCAAGTATCGCCGCCCGCCCCTGCTTCCTCTGTGCCAAAAACCGTCCGGCCGAGCAGCGGGCCATGCCACTGAACGCCGACTTCGAATGGTTGGTCAACCCCTTCCCCATATTGCCGCACCACTACACCATTGCAGCCAAGGTGCACCGTCCACAGCGCATACTCGACGCCTACGACGCGATGATACAGGCAACACTGGCCCTACCCGAAGAGTACATCGTATTCTACAATGGTCCCAAGTGTGGAGCTTCGGCACCCGATCATCTACACCTGCAAGCAGGCATCTTCGATTGCCAATTACTAACAGCCAACTATCCATACAAGACTTTGCTTGCCGACTCCAAGGAGTCGTTCCGAAGAATATACGACAGTCTGCCCGTGACAGATGGCGAAGAGGAGCCACGCATGAATGTCATCGCCTTCCGCAAAGGCAATCATGTAAGCCTCATCGTGATACCGCGCCGTGCACACCGGCCACACTGCTACACCGCCGAAGGCGACAAGCACTACCTCATCAGTCCGGGTGCTCTGGATATGGGCGGACTCATCGTCACGCCGCGCCGCGAGGACTATGATCGTCTCACCGCAGACAAGGCAATCGACATTCTCTGCGAGGTAGGCGTGCGCACCGAACCCACCATCGACGTAGGCATCATGCAAGGCAAGGAGATTGAGTTTACCCTCAACTCACCATACCATCTCCGCGATTCGCTGCGCCAAGGGACCTTCACCGCGCACCTCACCGGCGAGGGCATCGTGCTCGACGGCACAACCCACGACAGCATTGAACTCACTCCCTGTGACGCGTCAGCCACCTTCAGTCTGCACGGCGTCACCATCGGCAAAGAGTTTCATTGGCAACAGCAAGAGACGCAAACCTTCCAGGGGTCACTCGTACTGCGCATTATCGAAGGCGAACTGCATGCCATCAACCGCATCGCCATCGAGGACTACCTCACCAGCGTCATCGCCTCCGAGATGAGCGGCACCTCATCGGTAGAACTGCTCAAGGCCCACGCAGTCATCTCACGCAGTTGGTTGCTGGCACAGATGTCCCCCAAATTGAAAATAGAAAATTCAAAATTGAAAGTTGGCCAAGTATGCAACGACATAGACTCCCCCCCGGAGGCTAATTTTCAACTTTCGACTTTCAATTCTCAATTGATAAAGTGGTACGACCGCGAAGCCCACACCCACTTCGACGTGTGCGCTGACGACCACTGCCAACGCTACCAGGGAGTGAGCCGCAAGGTGACAGCACAAGTGCTCGAAGCCATCCGCGCCACCCGAGGCACCGTGCTCAGCTACGAAGGAGAGGTATGCGATGCACGCTTTAGCAAATGCTGCGGAGGTATCACCGAACTCTACGAAAGCTGCTGGGACAACACGCCCCATCCCTACCTCAGCGTAGTGCACGACCCCTTCTGCAACACCGACGATCCGAAGATACTCTCCGAGGTGCTAAACCACTACGACCAGGACACCGACTTCTACCGCTGGACGGTGCAGTACACACAGCAAGAGCTATCGGAGCTTGTCCGCCGCCGCGGTGGTTTCGACTATGGCGATATTGTCGACCTCATCCCCATCGAGCGCGGTCCGTCGGGACGCATCATCCGTCTGCAAATCGTAGGCACTAAGGCCACGCGCATCATAGGAAAGGAATTGGAGATACGCCGCACCCTCTCGGAGAGCCACCTCTATAGCAGTGCGTTTGAAGTGGAGAAGACTGTTGATGGCAATTTCATCCTCCACGGTTCGGGTTGGGGGCATGGCGTCGGGCTATGCCAGATTGGTGCTGCCGTAATGGGTGCCCAAGGATATAACTATATGGAAATACTGCGCCACTACTATCCCCAAGCGGAACTTACCCAATGGTATAATTAACAGACAAATCCGAGCAAAGAGAAAAAGGGGCAACTTTCTGTTGCCCCTTTCTATATTATAATAGGTAGATATCACTTTACTGTCAGAGGAAGTGACTGCAGATCTTCGGCGCGCGAGCTGCTTCCAACAAAGAGTTCATACTCACCTGGATAGATGCAGACTGTATTGGTCTCGGGATTCCACCACTCCATCTCCCGGTCAGTAAGAGTGAGTACAACCTTCTCCGTTGCACCCGCTGCAACATGTACACGACGGAAAGCACGCAGCGCCTTCACTGGTCCATCCACATCATCCACACGACGCATATACAACTGCACCACTTCATCACCATCAATATCGCCCGTATTGGTCACAGGTACAGTAACAGTCAGACTCCTTCCGGCCGAGAATACCTTCTTGGAGAGAACAGGTGTTCCATATGTGAATGTGGTATAGCTAAGTCCATATCCGAAGGGGAAAAGCGGAGCTTCTGTCATATAACGATAAGTACGTCCCTTCATATTGTAGTCCTCAAAGTCGGGAAGTTGCGACAAACTGCTATAGAAGGTCACCGGCAATCGACCAGCGGGATTATAATCGCCAAAGAGCACATCAGCAACAGCACGTCCTCCAGCCTGACCAGGATACCACGCTTGCAGCAAAGCCACACTATGTTCAACCTCAGGGATCAATGCCACAGGCGACCCCGAGAAATTGACAAACACGACACGCTTGCCCGCCTCATGCAAAGCAGCCACCAATTCACGCTGCACTGCTGGAAGCTCTATATCCGTACGGTCACCTCCTCTGAAACCTGGAAGGTTCACGCCCATCTCTTCACCCTCAAGCATAGGGCTGAGTCCACCAGCAAAGATGACAATATCGGCATCCTTAACACGCTCAACACTCTGCTTGATATCAATGTCTTCCTGTAAGCCTATATCAAAGCTGAGCAGCGCATCGGCACGCACAAACTCATAGTCGATCTCTATATCATAGCGCTCGCCACGGCGGGCTCTCAGCTTATAGGTCGAATGGTGGGCTCCATGTGTATTGTAATACCAGCTTACCTCCTTACCATTGACACGCACACGTCCTAAACCATAAGCGTAGATATATAGGCTGTACTCTCCGTCTTCGACAGGAACAAACGTAGTACTATATGTAGCCGAGAAGTCAGTCAGATTCACCCCTGGAGCAAATACTGTAGCGCCTGCAGCGCAATACTGAGGAGGCGTAGTCACCTGAACCGTATTCGCAGGAGCACCCTCGCGACGGGTATTGTTCCAGTAGCGGGCAGTAAAGCCAGGCTTCCCCCCTGACGAACATTGGTCAAATACACTGCGCACGAGCGTACGCTCCACATGGGCACATCCTGGTTCATAGATCAACTTATCGTCGTCGGAAAGTTTTTCACGGATACCTTCAAGCAACGTCACCGTATGACGCGCCGTGCCGTTATAGTTACCCCACTGCATCACTGAATCATTTGCATTGGGTCCCATCACAGCTATCGTCAGGCCTCCGCGCTTGAGCGGAAGCGCATTATCCTTATTCACCAGCAGAGTCATTGACTTGCGGGCCATGTCAAGCGCCACTTCGTTATGCTCAGCAGAGGCCACAACAGAGTAAGGTATCTTCGTCCACTCTACTTCAGAGGGATCGTCCATCTCTCCAAGACGGAATCTGGCCTTCAGCAAGCGACGCACAGACTCATCCAACACAGACTCATCCAGCAGTCCCTGCTTGACACTCTCAACGATAGCCTTGTACGATGATCCGCAATCCAGGTCGGTACCATGCGCCACCGCATCGGCCGAAGCATCTACCGCCGAAGTATGGGTGCGATGACCATGTGTTCGATAGAAATCCGAAATGGCACCACAGTCGGCCACCACAATACCATCGTAGCCCCACTCATTGCGTAGGATATCCAACAGCAACTTGTCGCTTCCACAGCAAGGCTGTCCTTCGAAACGATTATAGGCACACATCACCTCCTCCACATTAGCCTCCTGCACCAGGGCCTTAAACTGAGGCAGATAAGTCTCCCACAGGTCGCGCGGTTCTATGTTCTCGGCATTGTATGTGTGACGGTTCCATTCAGGTCCAGAATGAACGGCAAAGTGCTTGGCGCAAGCATGCAGTTTATCGTATTTCTGACCGGCAGGACCCTGAAGGCCCTTGACCACCATCACGCCCATCCTTGAGGTCAGATAGGGGTCCTCGCCATAGGTTTCGATGCCGCGTCCCCAACGAGGGTCACGGAACAGATTGACCGTAGGAGTCCACATGGTAAGTCCCTGATAACGCTCCCGTGTTCCCTCTCTGACAAACTGTGCATTCTTGGCACGTGCCTCATCAGACACGACCGTATACACTCCATACACCGCATCGGTATCGAACGAAGCTGCCATACCGATAGGTTGTGGAAACACCGTAGCCAATCCGGCACGGGCCACACCATGCAATGCCTCATTCCACCAGTTGTATTGTTTGATTCCCAAGCGCTCAACTGGGTGCGAGACATCCATCGTCAACTGAGCCTTCTCCTCAAGCGTAAGAAGTTTCACCAAGCTATCAGCACGCTGCCAAGCGATAGCCTCATAATCCACCTTAGCCTCATGATTACATGAGTACAAAGCCAGCAAAGACAGGATTCCAAAAAGATGTTTTTTCATATGTATTAAACTTTTAGAGTTCGTTATAAACGCAAAAATACATAATATTCGTTTAATTATTCAAATTACACACAACAATCTCATCATAAATAGGGCAAAGTAACACAAAGCTGTTAAATAAATTTATATTTTGCCCCATTCGTTCGTTTGTATGCATTCTTTTTTGTACCTTTACGAGATTAAAATGGCATAATAGGTGCATTTCGCCGTAAGTCATTGTAATACGTACCGTTAGGTACATTTGGAAAAGACAACAAAAAAACAAATATAAAATGAACTACAAATGGAATTACCAACCACCCACCGAGCAAGAGGAAGCTCAGGCCGAGGCTTTGTCGTTAGAGACAGGCATCAGCCCCGTGCTTTGTCGGCTACTCCTTGACCGAGGAGTCACTACGGGGGCCGAAGCCAAGCGCTTCTTCCGTCCGAGCCTGACCGAGTTGCACGACCCCTTCTTGATGGATGGGATGGATGCTGCCGTAGCGCGTATCAACAAGGCGCTGGGACGCAAAGAGCGCATACTCGTGTATGGCGACTACGACGTAGATGGCACCACCGCCGTAGCCTTGGTATACCGGTTTTTACAGCAGTTCACCACCAACATCGACTACTACATCCCCAACCGCTACAACGACGGGTATGGCGTGTCGTTCAAGGGGGTTGACTATGCCAAGGAGACCGGCGTGAAGCTCGTTATCGTACTCGACTGCGGCGTGAAGGCAGTGAATGAGATTGCCTACGCCAAGGAGTTGGGCATTGACTTCATCGTGTGCGACCACCATGTGCAGGACGAGGTGCTGCCCCCTGCCGTCGCCATTCTCAACCCCAAGCTCATCGGTTCCAACTACCCCTACCCCCATCTCTCAGGCTGTGGTGTAGGCTTCAAGCTGATGCAGGCCTTTGCCAAGGACAATGGCATCGAGTTCAGCCAGCTCATCCCCCTACTCGACCTGGTAGCTGTGAGCATTGCTTCGGACATCGTGCCCATCATGGGCGAGAACCGCATACTCGCCTACCACGGGCTGCGCCAAATCAACCACAACCCGAGTACCGGACTGCGTGCCATCATCGAAGTATGCGGACTGAAGGAGAAGGAGATTAAGATCAACGATATTATCTTCAAGATTGGTCCCCGCATTAATGCTTCGGGGCGCATCCAAACCGGCAAGGAGGCTGTTGACCTACTCACAGAGAAGGACTACTCGAAGGCACTCGCCCTAAGCAATCAGATCAACGAATACAATGAGGCCCGCAAAGACCTTGACAAATCGATGACCGAGGAGGCTAACCGCATCGTGGACAACCTCGAAGGACTGGCCGACAAGCGTTCCATCGTGCTCTACAACGAGGACTGGCACCGCGGCGTCATCGGCATCGTAGCTTCGCGTCTCACAGAACTCTTCTACCGTCCCTCGGTAGTACTCACCCGCACCAATGATATTGCTACAGGATCGGCCCGTTCAGTTGCCGATTTCGACGTATACAAAGCCATCGAAAGCTGCCGCGACCTGCTCGACAACTTTGGCGGCCACCCCTATGCTGCAGGCCTCTCGCTCAAGGTTGAACACATCGAGGAGTTTACCCAACGCTTCGAACAATACGTATCGGACAATATACAACCCACGCAGACCGATGCCATCATCCATATCGACGAGGAACTCTCGTTCCGCGACATCAGTATGAAGCTATACAATGACCTCAAGCGTTTTGAACCTTTCGGTCCCGATAACTTAAAGCCCATCTTCTGTACCCGCCAGGTCTACGACTTCGGCACCAGTAAGGTGGTAGGGCACAATCAAGAGCACATCAAGCTTGAGCTTGTCGACAACCATTCAAACCGAATCATGAATGGCATAGCCTTCGGTCAGAGTTCACAGGCACGTTACATAAAGTCAAAGCAGGCCTTCGACATCTGCTACACCGTAGAGGAAAACACCCACAAACGAGGCGAGGTGCAACTCCTCATCGAGAGCATCAAGCCCTGCATCGAGGAGTAAGGAATACGTGGACTACAGGAGCGTTCTCAGCGAGTACTTCGGCTACGACTCGTTTCGCAGCATCCAGGAGGACATCATCCGCAGCATAGGCAGCGGACGCGACACGCTCGGCCTCATGCCTACGGGTGGCGGAAAGAGCATCACCTTCCAGGTGCCCGCTCTAGCACAGGAGGGCGTATGCATCGTCGTCACTCCCCTCATCGCCCTCATGAAGGACCAGGTAGCCAAGCTGCGCGAGCGAGGCATCAAGGCCACAGCCATCTACTCGGGTATGAACCGTGACAACATCGTGGCTGCGCTCGACAACTGCATCCTGGGCGACTACAAATTCCTCTATGTATCACCCGAGCGCCTCTCCTCCGACATCTTCCTCACCAAACTGCGTCGCATGCGCGTGAGCTTCATCACCATCGACGAGAGTCATTGTATCTCGCAGTGGGGCTACGACTTCCGCCCCTCCTACCTTGCCATTGCCGAAATACGCAAGCAACTTCCGCACACACCCATCCTTGCTCTTACTGCCACCGCTACCCCAGAAGTAGTCAAGGACATCCAGCAACGCCTGCAATTTGAGAAGGAGAATGTGTTCCGCATGAGTTTCGAGCGCAAGAACCTCAACTATGTAGTGCGCTACACCGAGAACAAAGACAACGAGATCCTGCACATCCTCAACAACGTGCAGGGCTCGGCCATCATCTACGTGCGCAACCGCGACAAGACCCGCGAACTAGCAAAGCTATTAGAGGAGCACGGCATCAGTGCCGCCTTCTACCATGCCGGTATCGACAATCGCGACAAGGACAAGCGCCAGCGGTTATGGACTGAGGATCACACCCGCGTCATGGTTGCCACCAATGCCTTTGGCATGGGTATCGACAAACCCAACGTGCGCATAGTCATCCACTACGAGATGCCCGACTCGCCCGAAGCCTACTACCAAGAGGCGGGCCGTGCCGGCCGCGACGGACTCACCGCCTATGCCGTACTCCTCTACACTCCCGACGACAAGCGCAAGCTCTCGCGCCGCGTGAGCGACAACTACCCCGATAAAGATTTCATCTGCAGCGTTTACGAACGCCTGGGCTACTACTACCAAATGGCCGTAGGCGATGGTGAGGGCTGCCACTACGACTTCCACATGTCCGAGTTTTGCCGCGCCTATCACCTCCCCATCGTACAAACCGAGAGCGCCCTGCGACTGCTCACCCAAGCCGGCTACATCCGCTACGAGGAGGAGGAAGAGCACACCTCGCGCCTGCGCTTCATCATCCCCCGCGACGAGCTATACCGCCGCTACGACATCAGCGACACCGCTGACCACATCATCCGTGCCCTGCTACGCCTTTACAGCGGCGTCTTTAGCGACTACGTCTTCATTGACGAAAAATACTTGAGCGAGATGACCGGCATCGACCTCGAGCCCCTCTACGAAACATTACTCGGACTCGGTCGCGCGCGCGTGGTGCATTATATTCCCCGCCGCACCTGCCCGTCGGTCACCTTCGTGCGCAAGCGCGTCGACACTCATCGCGTAGTCATCACCCCCGCCATCTACGAAGAGCGCAAGGCCAGCTATGCCGCCCGCATCGAAGCCATGAAGGAGTATGTACTCTCTGAAAACCAATGCCGAAGCCGCATGCTGTTACGCTACTTTGGCGAGCGTGGGGCCGCCCCCTGCGGCAAATGCGACAACTGCCGCAAACACCGCGAATCTGAATTCTCGGAGTTGCACTACGAAGCCTACCGCGAAATACTGCTCGAGTTCTTGAGCGACGGAACTAGCCACCTCCTGGATGAAGTGCGCAAACTGCCCATCGAGCCTGAAGCACTTCCTCGTCTTCTCCAACGCATGGTACAAGATGAGGATATCACTCTGCACGACGGGCTGGTTGCCAAATTTTAAGGCTCCGCATTCAGCCCATCCTCGCCCGCAACTCTTGCGTGCGCAAGCTATCTTTATAATGATTGTGTGCTGCCACACGCTCGGGACTGAGCGCCGCATCGCTATTGCCTTCCCAACGGCGGCACAGATAGATAGGTTCGTAGATGCGACCGATGCGATAGTTACGGCTCACCGCAATGCCCACAGCATAATCCTCGCCATAGCTCACGTTGGGGAATCCAATGGAACGCGCCACAGGCGTATAGAAGGCACGTGGAGCCCCCAGTCCATTGATGCGCAGCGCATTGTTCATACCATTCTCCTCAGTCCACTCCCGATGGTCGATGACTCCTGGGGGCAAAGTTTCCAAAGCAAAGTTACACAGACGATAGCTACCCACCACCATGGCGCAGCGCTCTCTTCGAAAGGTATCCACGATGCGCTGCAGCGTGTGCTCATCGCTATATAGATCATCACTGTCGAGTTGCACCGCATAGCGTCCACACTGCGCGTGACGCAGGGCAAGATCCCAACATCCGCCAATGCCCAGATCGTCTCGTTCGGGTACCAGGCGTAACAACCTACCGTCTTTCGCAGCCATTCCATCAATAATCTCTCCTGTCTCATCCGTCGAGTGATTGTCTACCACAATGAGATTAAAGGCAAAACTCGTTTTCTGCGCCAACACAGAGCCAATGGCATCACCTATAGTACGGGCACGATTCTTTACCGGAATGATGACAGTAGCCTCGTACGGAAAGTCACCTTCCTCCGTATCTACCTCCTGCAAGGTGCGATAGTCTACAAATGCGCCCACTGCCTTCAAGTGTGTAGTGCATACGCGCTCCATCTCGATTTGAATCTGTCGGTTGCGCGGATCCACATAGTCAAACTGACGTTCACCCGAGCTACGAGTATCCAATTCCCCCTCCGTGTATAGATACTCATTTACATGCGCCATGCGTCCTGTACGGGCAATGTAGAGTCGCAGTTGATAAAGCGCTGCATGCTCCACCTCCTCGGGATTGGTATTCAGAAACTGGCGCACGGCCTCGGTGCTCACCAACACGAGCGGTCCGAAGTCAAAGTCATCTCTTAGGCTACCTTCCTGATATTCGTTAGTAGGCACCGCCATCTCGACTCCCTGCCTAACCACACGGTAGTGGCTGTATACCCAATGAGCATGGCTATCAACCGCCACTGAAAGTAGACGCTCAACAGCACGATAGCTCAACGTGAGTGCTCCGGCATGCGTGTAGAGTAACAGGTAGTCCGATGTACACTGTGCAGCCATCGACCTCAGCGTCCGGGTGCTCATATTGCGTTCAACGGGGATGAACGGAGCGTCATTGGGTGTTCTTCCGTCAGACAAGGTATACACTTGTGCCATCGCGGGGCACGCTATCAATGCTTGCGTCAACGCCTCTCCGCCCCTACCGGGCACGAAGCAATCTATCTTCTGGGTCATAGGTCTTAGCTAACGATTACTGGTTTATTTTTCAAAGGTACGGATAAACGAGCGAAATACAAAGTTTACCTTGACATTTCTCTGCAAGTGAAAGTTCCCGTACCCTTGTATTTCGATTAATAAATGTTAAAAACATTGCAAACTCGAAAGTTTTCGATATTGAAATTCTTCGATTTTCTTCACATACGCTTACTTTGCCGGTGCAATGAGGGCAGAGAGCCCCATCATAGAGACAAAAACGACAACAACACACACTATGGCAAAGAGAGACAACACACTCAGCAAGACCGAATTTCAGATCATGTCCATTCTTTGAGACATCAACCACTCGGCTTGTGCATGGGATATCCTCGAACGTTACGAGGAGCCCAAACCAGCCTACACCACCATCGCCACCTACATGAAGATGCTCTACGAGAAGGGGTATGTAGACTATTTCAAGAACAAGGGTGAAGGCAAAACCCACATGTACATTGCCAAGATAACCCGCGCCGAGTATGCGCGGATGACAATGCAAGAGGCCAAAAAGAACCTCTTTGGCGGCAGCCTCAAGAACATGCTCTGCTTCTTTGTCAAGGAAGAGAACCTCACGATAGAGGAGATAAAGGAATTGCTATACCTTATAGAACAGGAGGACTGACCTATGTGGAACAATCTGACTAACTTTTGGATGGTGTATATGGATGATGTAGCGACCTATCTATTATCATCTACACTGGTACTAACCCTACTCTATGTACCCTACACGCTGCTGTTGCGCAAGGAGCATTTCTTCCGCCAAAACCGTTTCACCCTACTAGCCATACTGGTGCTCTCGTTGGTGCTTCCCTTCTGTGATGTGCATGCACTCTACCCAGGAGAGTTGCTGACAGGTCTTTTCAGCAAAGCCGAGCCTACGCCCGAAGCTATTGTGGAGTTTTCATCGACAGAGCAGCAGATAGCCCCTACAACTTCCTTGGGACCCATTGCCTTCACCGAAGCACACATCCGCCCTCTTGGTATCTTTCCTTGGCTATGCTACCTATACGCAATAGGCACACTCACTGTACTCGTCATTCGCATATGGCAGTTTGCCCGCATGCACCACCTCATCCGCAAGGGTTGCCTGTGGAGTGATGTGGAAGACGGCATCACCATCCATTGCCATGCTGACGGCGTAACCCCTTGCAGTTGGATGCACCACATCGTCATCAGCGAACACGACTACCGCCACCACCGTCATGAGATACTGCTCCACGAGAAAGGACATATACGCAGCCGCCACTCTTGGGACATCGTATTGCTCACTTTGGTACAAATCATCCAGTGGTTCAACCCCTTTGTCTATATGCTTGGCGCAAGTCTACGCGACATACACGAATACGAAGCCGACGATTATGTACTACGTCAAGGCATCACCGCAAGCGAGTACCAGACCTTGCTGCTCAAGACCGCTATAAGTGGCGGTAAGTATACTTTTGCGAACAGCTTCAATTGTCACACCTTGAAGAACCGTATCATTATGATGAAAAACAAAGTAGTCAGTCCGTGGAAACGTACGAAGATACTCATCGTCCTCCCCGCACTAATCGTAGCAGTAGCTATCATCGCTTACATCACACCCTCCGAGCAGCCCTATCCCATACGAATAGGCAAGTACGATGTGAAGGAGTATAACATTAGCGACTTTGGCAAATATCCTGCGGTGAAAATTATCGGATTTTCGAAAGGGATATTCTCTACAAAGCATCAAGACATCACCAACCAAGGCGTCTTAGTCTCTCACGCCGTCGAGGCTTTCCTTCGTGGTGGCGCCGAACGAGCATCGTTTTTGGGTGGATTCTGCTTGACAGAAGAAGACATCGATTCTGTGCGCATCTACTTTCCTGGTGAATCAGACCTCTGCGGCAATATCGGCGACAATGGCATATTGGCCATCTATTTGAAGAGACCTATTAGAGGACTTCGTAACTACAAGCAAGAAAAACTCGAAGTGACAGGAGTAAAATCCCCTTATTTTTATGATGATTATAAAGGAATCTATTTTTACAACCCCACGCGCAACGACTCTCATATCTATATGGGATATTATTACACGGCAAGCCAATTGGATTCTATCTTTGGGCGGAGGACAGAAACTATACCGGGTGATAGAGCAATATCATATCAGTATGGTCACGAGGGTGTATTGATTACGATGACTCCTGCCGATGATATGGGATTATTCTCCATTATTACCATAGGAGACAAATATAGATTCTGCATAAATGGAGTGGAAATGCAAGTCGGCGATAATATCAATAGGATTAATTGGGATGTGTTCAACAAGGATGAAGAAAAAGTTTTTGAAGACGGAACCGTACGAAGATGGTATAGACATCCTATATCGAATGACCTATTGGTCGTGAAGCACAAAAACGACTTGATAACTGAAATCCGATTCGACTTGGATTTACCATAACAAGACACTCATCACCCGTATTCTATAGCTTCATAAGTTTTTCTCCCTGCAAGCAGAATATTTTCTAATTGCAAATAGAAACATTTCTCCCTGCAAGCGGAAGATCTTCTGCCTGCAGGGAGAAAAAAACAGAAAACAAGTAAAAAGAGATTACTCGTCGTTAACCAATCATTCGATTCCTTCCAGTTTTTCCAACTCTTTCATTTATCGATCGGGCTTGATGCCCACGATGGCACTCTGCACATAGTTGTACGATGCGGCACGGGCAGCAACGGCATCGAAATCGAAGTAGCCATCGCATTGGCCGCCCCATCCCCAATTGACATAATACAGCCCCTGTTCATCTATACCACACACGACAAAGGCATGGCCATCGAAGCGCGTTGAACGTGTGCTGTAATAGATGGGACGCTGAGCGGCGAGCTCGGTATCGAGCAGCACATGCCACTCTTCATCGGTGTGGTGCGAGCGGTATACATGGCGCATCACAGGTGAATAGCCGAAATGCTCTACCATAGCCCTCGGCACGTTGGCCGAATTGGCACTGGTGAGCACAGGCGTATAGCGCACATTAACCGCGTGCCCGACATCGCGCATGAGACAAGCCACCTCGCTAACCCTCAATTTGGCTGTACGGCTATAGTCATCCTTCATCTTATCCCAACAATACTCGTCGCCCAAAGTAACCGTGGTGTAGGTGGTGTCGAGGTTATGTATCTCGGCCGTGCACTCGCCCACTCCCTGCATGGGCCATGCATAGTACTTCATAATCTGCGCCACGGCCGTGGTGACACAGCCCGTGATAAGTTTGCGATTGTTGAGTGTGGGGCAGTAATAATTAAAGGGACTACCCTGTCCCCATGCGGTAGCGAGCAATGGAGACACAGGTTGTGTGGTGCGGCGTGGTTTGCCCTCGGCCTCACCCTTTCGCAACGCCCCAATGTAGCCTGCATAGCAATGGAGATATCCCTGCATGCTGGTCGATAGGGGTTTCGTGAACTTACCCTCCAATGAGTATCCAACGATGGGTTGGTTGGCCAAATCATCGCCGGCAACAATAACAAATCCCTTGCCGTCGGAGGGGGCAAAGATATAGTATTCGGGAGCAGTATAATACGCCGTCTTGGTGTGGAGCGAACTGTATACAAGGTCGAGCGCCTGTAGCGTCTTCACTTTAAAAATATCGTCGCCCATCACCTTCTTATAATAGAATTTAGTGGCGATAGCACAAGCCTTGTCCTCAGTAATGGGCCGTGCCTTGAGCGAGTACGCATCCAAAAGGAGCGTAGCCAAGATGGAGACGAGGATGTTGACAATTCTTTTCATTGACTAGCAAAGTATTGCGCAAAGATACGATTATTTATATTGTTATAGGTCATTATACAATAATTCTTTGACATAAATCTTCGGGCCGCAAGTTGCAAAAAAAGCCGGACCAAGTTTCGTTTTTCGCTCTTTTATTTGTAACTTCGCAGCAGTTAGTAAAAAATTGTAATACCAAGAAACACACACGAATACTATGATGAACCGCAAATTTATCTATTTTATCTGTATGGTGAGCGCTATGGGCGGACTGCTATTTGGCTACGACTGGGTAGTGATAGGTGGCGCTAAACCTTTCTACGAACTGTATTTCGGCATTTCGGATTCGCCCCTGATGCAAGGCGTGGCTATGACAACAGCACTCATCGGATGTCTGGCGGGCGCGACCATGGCAGGCATGCTGGCCGACAAGTATGGCCGCAAACCGTTGCTGATTATCGCCGCCCTATTCTTCACCGTATCGGCTGTGGCTACGGGATGCTTCAATGATTTCATTCTCTTCAACATAGCCCGCTTCGTGGGCGGCATTGGCATCGGCATAGCATCGGCACTCTCACCCATGTACATCGCCGAGATATCGCCTACAGCCATACGCGGCAGACTGGTATCGCTCAATCAGATGACCATCGTACTGGGTATACTGGGTGCCCAAATAGCCAACTGGCTCATTGCCGAGGAGGTGCCCACAGGGTTTGCCAACGCGGAGATATTGGCCTCGTGGAACGGACAGATGGGCTGGCGATGGATGTTCTGGGCCGAGGCGGTGCCGGCAACTCTGTTCCTGCTATTGGCATTCTTCATCCCCGAGAGTCCGCGCTGGCAGATGCTTCGCGGCTACCATACACAGGCTGAGGCTACACTGACACATATTGGCGGAAAGGAGTATGCGCAAGGGGAGATGGAGGCGATATGCCAATCGGTGGATGCGGATGCTGAGACTGAAAAGGCGGGGCTCAAGATGCTCTTCTCACGCAAATATGCAGGAGTACTCACATTGGGTCTGGTGATAGCCGTGTTTCAGCAATGGTGCGGCACGAACGTGATATTCAACTATGCACAGGAGATATTCTCGGCTGCAGGCTATAGCGTGGGCGATGTGCTATTCAATATTGTCATCACGGGCATAGCCAATGTCGTCTTCACCGTGGTGGCACTCTTCACCATCGACCGCTGGGGCCGCCGCTCGCTGCTGCTCTTCGGTGCAGGCAGTCTGGCCCTCATATACCTCATACTGGGCACCTGCTACCACCTCCACGTTACGGGCTTCGGCATGGTAGTGTTGGTAGTGCTGGCCATCTCGGCCTATGCCATGACCTTGGGACCGGTGACATGGGTATTGCTTGCCGAGCTCTTCCCCAACCGGATACGCGGCATAGCTATGGCAACCTGTACCTTTGCGTTGTGGGTAGGATGTTGCACGCTCACCTTCTTCTTTCCGCCCATGAATGCGGCACTGGGTAGCAGCGGCTCGTTCTGGATCTATAGCGCCATTTGCTGCGCAGGCTTCGTGTACTTCGTGCGCCATTGTCCCGAGACCAAGGGCAAGAGCCTGGAGGAACTAGAAAAGAACTTGATGAAGGAATAAAACGACTAGGTACAATTGACTTCAATGTGCCATTCCGCAACATATATCTATTACCATGAACACAATAAAACAACGATTGGTATCTTTTGCCATACTAGCTCTAATGGGGGCTTCGCTTATGGCTACCGACAAGCAAGAAAAGAGTATCCCCGAGGTAACGTGGGACAAGTATAGCCTCATCATCGATGGCAAGCGACAGGTTGCCGTGATGGGCGAGGTGCACTATAGCCGCATTCCTGCCGACGAATGGAGACAGGAGGTGCACAAAATGAAGGAGGGTGGCATCACGATTATCGCAACCTACATATTCTGGAACCATATCGAGGAGCAGCAGGGCATTTTCGACTGGTCGGGGCAGCGCAACCTGCGACGCTTCGTAGAGATATGCGGCGAAGAGGGACTACCCGTAATACTGCGCATGGGTCCCTACTGCCATGGTGAAGCACGCTGCGGTGGTATCCCCGACTGGGTGGTGAAATCGGGATGCAAGCTACGCAGCATGGACAAGCGATTCTTGGGATACGTAGAGGCGCTCTACCGACAGATATACACACAGGCACAAGGTTTACTGTGGAAAGAGGGCGGCCCCATCATCGCCTGCCAGTTTGACAACGAATACCGCGGCTCTGGCGACTACTTGATGGAGCTCAAGAACATAGCCACGAAGATTGGATTCGACCTACCCTTCTACACTCGCACCGGATGGCCCGAACTGAGCAAGCCTACCCCCTTCGGTGCCATGATACCGCTCTATGGCGACTATGCTGACGGATTCTGGGACCGTACGACAACGGAGGGCGCGGGCAACTACTGGAAAGCATTCCACTTCAAGAGCTTCCGCAGCAGCACGGCTATCGCCAGCGAGCAGCTGAAGGATCAGAAGGAAAAGCTCACCGAAGGAGACGAGCTATACCCCTACTTCACATGCGAACTGGGTGGCGGCATGATGACCTCATATCACCGCCGCGTGTACCTATACCCCGAGGATGCCTATGCCATGGCGGTGGTAAAACTAGGCTCGGGTTCGAATCTCTTGGGCTACTACATGTATCACGGAGGCACCAATCCCGAAGGTAAGCTCACCAATCTAAACGAGGAGCAGCGCACGCCCTCGACCAACCACAACGACCTGCCGGTGAAGACCTACGATTTCCAAGCTCCATTGGGCGAGTTTGGGCAACGTAATCCGCACTACTACTCGCTACGCACACTACACCTGTTTATGGCCGACTTCGGCGAAAAACTGGCAACGATGGAAGCCTATTTTCCGCAGACCCATGAGCCTGCATCCAAAGGCGAGGATGGATATCTGCGTTGGGCCTACCGCGAGAAGGAGGGCAGCGGATTTGTATTCATCAACAACTACGAGCGGTTCTACAAACTGTCCGACAAGACGGATATCCGCTTCAATGTGGGTACCACCAGCTTCCCACGAAAGTCCATCACCATCCCCTCGGGCACAATGGCCATCCTCCCCTTCAACCTGAAGGTGGCAGGCTTCAACATCGATTATGCCACTGCTCAGCCCGTGGCACTGCGTAGCGCAAACGGCATCACGCAACTATATCTGATGGTATTGGATGACATAAAGACCGAAATATCAGTCGACGGCAAGGTGCGCAACAACCTCAAGGCATTGGGCGCCGGCCGACCTGCTGTGAAGTTGCAGGGACTCCACATCTACCTGCTCGACAAGAAGGAGGCAGGACAACTGTTCCTCCCGGCTGAGATCGCGAAGGAGACGCGCACATTGAGCGAATGTGTCGTGGAGAAGAAAGAATCCTATAGCGCAATGCGTACCATCACCATCGGCGCGCAGAAGGTGGCCGAAGGCCCCGTAGACGCCGACTTCGAGGCAGCTTCTGTATACTCCATTGTCATTCCCAAAGAGATAGACCGCAGTAACACGCTGCTAAATATCGAGTACCTAGGCGATGTGGCCCGACTCTATGTGGACGGAAAGTTCGTCGACGACAACTTCTGGAATGGACGACATTTCCAATATGCCTTGTGGCGACTGCCTGCCAACTGCCACGAAGTAGAACTGCGCATACTCCCGCTACAGAAGGAGATGCCCGTGTATTTCCCCTCGGCCTTCGCTGCACAGGTAGAGGAGGGTATTCGCATCGGAGAGAGAGTGGAGAAAGTGACTATTATAGAACGCCAATAAGAAGATACAGCATGGTAAAAGCATGGAGAGAGGCTGTGACCATCCCTACCTACGAGGTAGGCACGCCGGAAAAGAACCCCATATTCTTGGAGAAACGCGTCTATCAGGGCTCGAGCGGTGTGGTGTATCCCTACCCCGTGATAGAGAGCATTGCCGACGAACGCACCGATAAGGAATACAACGCCATCTACTTGGAGAACGAATATATCAAAGTGATGATTTTGCCCGAGTTGGGTGGTCGTGTACAGATGGCCTACGATAAGGTAAAACAACGCCATTTCGTATACTACAACCACGTCATCAAACCCGCCCTTGTGGGTTTAGCTGGTCCTTGGATCTCGGGCGGTATCGAGTTTAACTGGCCCCAGCACCATCGTCCTTCAACTTATATGCCCGTTGACGCCACCATCGAAGAACATCCTGACGGCAGTGTCACCGTGTGGATCAACGAGATGGAGCGTATGTTTCACCAGAAGGGTATGGCAGGCTTCACCCTGCGTCCTGGCTGTGCATACCTTGAGATTCAAGGCCGTCTGAGTAACCGCTCACCCCTTCCGCAGACCTTCCTCTGGTGGGCCAACCCCGCTGTCGAGGTGGGTGACCACTATCAAAGCGTGTTCCCACCCGATGTGAATGCAGTATTCGACCATGGCAAGCGCGCCGTATCATCGTTCCCCATCGCTACGGGTACCTACTATAAGATGGATTATTCGGCCGGTGTAGACATCTCCAACTACAAGAACATCCCCGTACCTACCTCCTATATGGCCGTCAACTCCAAGTACGATTTTGAGGGAGGCTACGAGAACGATACCCAGGGCGGCATGCTCCATGTGGCCAGCCATCACTTCAGTCCCGGCAAGAAACAGTGGACCTGGGGCAATGGCGACTTTGGCCGCGCGTGGGACCGCTGCCTCACCGACAACGACTACGAGGGTGCACCCGGTGTGTTCCGCCCCTATATCGAACTCATGGCAGGTATCTACACCGAGAACCAGCCCGACTTCACCTGGCTCATGCCCTACGAGGAGAAGCAGTTTGTGCAGTACTTCATGCCCTACCGCGACCTCGGCATCGTGAAGCAGGCCAGCAAGGATTTCGTGATGAATATCCACGAGGATGGCCGCCTTCAGGTATATGCCACCTCCAAGCAGGAGGTCGAGATTACCGTGCTCACCCACCACGCCAAGTATCTGTTGCGCAAGACCGTGACCCTCTCACCCGAAGTGCTCTTCGATGAGGTCATCGATCTGCAAGGACACAGCATCAACGAACTCTCCGTATACCTCTCTCGCCCCGATGTAGCCGACCCTAACCGCATACATACCGTGCTGGCTTGGCAGGCCGAGCCCGACGATATACGCCCCATCCCCGATGCTGCTGAGGCCGCGTTGCGCCCCGAGGAGATCAAGACCATCGACCAACTTTACCTTACAGGCTTGCACCTTGAGCAGTATCGCCACGCCACATGGTCGGCTCTCGACTACTACGAGGAGGCCCTTCGCCGAGACCCCCTGGACTATCGCTGCAACAATCAGATAGGCCTATGGTACCTACGTCGTGGACGCTTCGACAAGGCGGAGCCTTTCTTACGTACGGCAGTACGCGTATTGCAGAAGCGAAACCCCAACCCCTACGACGGTGAGCCCATCTATAACCTTGCTCTTTGTCTCAAGTACCAGTTCCGCCCCTATGAGGCGCACGAACTCTTCTGGAAAGCTACGTGGAACAAAGCGTGGGCCGATGCAGCCTACTTCGAGGCAGCGTGCATCAGCACCAGCATGCGCGACTTCGATGGCGCACTCGACGAACTCAATCGCTGCCTCATCAGCAATAGTCACAACCATAAGGCACGTGCACTGAAGGCAGCCTTGCTACGTAAGTTGGGCAAGTGCAAAGAAGCCCTCGCGTGGATACAGGAGTCTTATGCCATCGATCCCTTCAACTACGGCTGTATGTTTGAGGAGCACCTCATCACCGGTAGCAATGAGCCCCTGCAGCGCCTCATCACCCTTATGCATGGCGAGGAGTGCAACTATCATGAGCTTGCTCTCGACTACGCCCAGGCCCGCCTCTTTGCTGAGGCCGTTCAGGTGCTTACTATTCCCTCTGTAGCAGAGCAGCTGGCCCAGGCATCACCTCTCACCTCCTACTACCTCGGCTACTTCCTGCAAGGTCAAGGCCTCATCAATGAGGCCAATGCCTACTTTGCTCGTGCCGAGCATACCGATCCACGCTACTGTTTCCCCAATCGCCTCGAAGATGTACAGGTACTCACCATCGCGTTGGACTGTCCGCCACAAGGTGCCCGTGCACCCTATTACCTCGGTTGCCTCTACTACGACAAGCGCCAATACGACTTGGCCAAGAGATATTGGGAGTTATCGGCCCAACGCGACCCAAGCTACCCCACCGTATGGAGAAACCTCGCACTATACTATTACAACAAGGAGCATGACAGCCACAAGGCACAGGAGTATATGGAGCGGGCTTTCCAACTCGACGAAAATGATAGCCGTGTATTTATGGAACTCGACCAGTTATATAAGCGAATGCAACGTCCCCATACCGAGCGACTGGAACGGTTCGAGGCCTATGCACATCTGGTCGTACAGCGCGACGATCTTATCCTCGAGCAGGCCACCCTACTCAACCAAACTGGGTGCTACGATAGGGCGGCAGCGCTCATCGACAGCCACATATTCCACCCTTGGGAAGGCGGCGAAGGCAAGGTGCCAGCACAGTATCATTTTGCGCGGGTAGAGCAGGCGAAGGCACTGTTGCATAGTGCGATGGTAAGCGGAAACAAGACAGACATACAGCATGCAATACGTCTGCTCTCTGAGTGCTTGCACTATCCTCACCATTTGGGAGAAGGAAAGCTACAGGGGGCACAGGACAATGACTTCCATTACTATCTCGGACTGGCTTACGAACTGTTAGGAGAGGACGACAAGGCACGCAAACATTGGCAACTCGGTATCGTAGGACCAACCGATCCAGCTGCTGCCATGTACTACAACGATGCTAAGCCCGACAAAATCTTCTATGCGGCACTCTGCTATCGCCAGTTGGGCAATGAGGAGAGAGCCAAAGGGCTTTTCCACAAACTCATTAACTATGGTAAGCAACATATCTTCGATGTGGTTACTATGGACTACTTTGCCGTGTCACTGCCCGATCTTCTCGTGTGGGACGCTGATTTGAATCAGAAGAACCGCATCCACTGCCTATATATGCTTGCCTTGGGCTATGCAGGTATGGGCGAACGCGAGCAGGCCATGCACTACCTGGATGAGGCAGCTCAGCTGGACATCAACCATGATGGCATCAACAGCACCTATAGTTTCCTAACTAGGTTCTAAGCTATCTGCAACAAACATACATACCCGACAATAATATCGTATTGTCGGGTATGCACATTTCTGTTAAGTTCTACTTAGGCTACCAGGCGCGTAATCCAGATCCACAGCGGGGCGGTGAGTACAAACATGAAGATACTGAAGGCGAGTGTGGAAGTACCCGTGCGCACATACTGTTGATAACGGCTACCAATGATGATACCCGAGAAGGCGGGAGGCAGCGCACCGGCAAGCACCATCATCTGCAACTTCGTGGGATCCATCTTGAAGATGAGACCGATGATGAGCAGCACGGCAGGCATCAGCAAGAGCTTGAAGCAGGTGTTGTAGATGACCTCCTTGTCGAGTTGGAACTTCATCCCCGAGAGGGTGAGGCCTGCGGCAAATACGGCAACACCGGAGTTGGCCTTGGCGATAAGCTCGAAGTTGGGCTCAAGAATAGGGGGGAACTTGATGCCACACAGCACCAATATTACAGCCAGTATAGGTGCCCAGCACACAGGTGCCTTCAGCGCATCGAGCACGGGATTGCCCTTCTTGGCAGCAGCTCCATTGGCCGTGGTCGTAGCCGTGGCAGCCTGTCCGGCATTAAGCAACGCCATACCGATGGGGATGCTCACGGCATTGACCACGATGGAGACGATAGCGATGACGAGTCCCGTAGAGGCGGTATCGCCATAGATGGGTGAGAGCACAGCAAAGCCGAGGAAACCGATGGTGGGCGAGCCGGTGATGAGAGCGCTCACGGCCGCCTCGCTACGGGTGTGCTTGAAGAGCTTGTACGTAGAGAGGTACGACAACAGGAAGAGACTCACGAGGATGACGAGGCTGATGATGAGCAGCTTGCCATCGTCGAACAGCATCGTGCGGTTGGCCTTAACAATGGATACAAACAGGGCTGCCGGCAAAGCATAGGTGAGTACCAGCTTATTGAAGATTTGCGCATTGGCAGCGGAGAATACGCCACGCTTGCCGGCTGCATATCCCAACGCCATGATGACAAAGATGGGAAGGATATCTTTGATGAGAATGTCGAACATAATAGTAGGGGCCCCCTCTAACTCCCCCAAGGGGGAGAAGTCCAATACCTTGAGGAAGTTAGATGTAGGGATGTTTTAAGGGTTAGTTATTGCTATGCTTTCTGAGTCACCCCTCCTTGGAGGGGCTGGGGGAGGCCACACTTTTCGGATTCAAGTTCCCGATATGCCCGCTCTCGGTACCTACGGCAGGGTCTATGACGCAGTTGATGAGCGAGGGCTTGCGCGAGGCGAGCGCATCGGTGAGGGCTGTGCGCAGCTCGTCGGGCGTGGTGACGTGGTAGGCCATACCACCGAAGGCCTCTATCATCTTGTCGTAGCGTGCATCGGGTGTGAGCGAGGTGGGTGATGGGTCGGCACCGCCTCCGAGGTTGGGGTCATTGCCGCGGTAGATGCCACCGTTGTTCATCACTACGATGGTGACGGGCAGATGGTATCGGCAGATGGTCTCCACCTCCATGCCGCTGAAGCCGAAGGCGCTGTCGCCCTCGATGGCGATGACCTGCTTGCCACTCGTGACGGTAGCACCGATAGCATAGCCCATACCGATACCCATCACGCCCCACGTGCCGGTGTCGAGACGCAAGCGCGGACGGTACATGTTGACTACGTTACGCGTGTCGTCGAGCGTGTTGGCTCCTTCGTTCACGAGGTAGATATCCTTGTAGCCCTGCATCACGTCGCTCACGGCCTTGAGCGCATTGAAGTAGTTCATAGGCGAGGTGGGCGTGGTGAGTTTGGCCTGCATCTTCACGGCATTGGTCTGCTTCACGGTGTCAATAGCATCGCGCCACTCTTTAGGGCATTGGATGTTGAAGTTGTCCATCTTGGCTATCATTACCTCCAAGGAAGAGACGATGTCGCCCACCACGGGTGCTGCTATGGGTCGGTTGCTGTCCATCTCCTCGGGCTCGATGTCGAGCTGGATGAACTGCACCGCAGGATTCCACTTCTTTCCTTTGCCGTGGGTGAGCAGCCAGTTGAGGCGGGCACCGATGAGCATCACCACATCGGCCTGGCCAAGCACGAGACTACGCGCCGAGGCAGCACACTGGGGATGGTCATCGGGAAGCAGGCCCTTGGCCATTGACATGGGGAGGAAGGGGATACCCGTCTCCTCCACGAGGGTGCGCACCTGATTCTCGGCTTGCGCATAGGCGGCACCCTTGCCGAGGATGATGAGGGGTTTCTTGGCCGAAGCGAGAAGCTTCAAGGCACGTTTCACGGCATTCGAGCAGGGATACTGCTTGGGAGCGGGGTCAATGGGCGTGAAGAGCGATGCCGCGGCCTCCTCGGCATCCATCGTGGTGCTGAGCATAGCGGTGGTGATGTCGAGGTACACGCCACCCGGTCGGCCCGACACGGCAGCACGTATGGCACGCGCCACGCCTACGGCAATATCCTCGGGGCGGTTGATGCGGTAGGCCGCTTTAGCAAAGGGCTTGGCGATATTCATCTGGTCGAGGCCCTCATAGTCGCCCTGCTGCAGGTCGATGATATTGCGGTCGCTGGAGCCGCTGATCTGTATCATCGGGAAGCCATTGGTGGTGGCTGCCGCAAGGGCGGTAAGTCCGTTGAGGAAGCCCGGGGCCGACACCGTGAGGCAGATGCCCGGTTTCTGGGTGAGGTAGCCACTCACAGCGGCGGCATTACCCGCCGACTGCTCGTGGCGAAATCCAATGTATCGTATGCCCACCTCCTGTGCGTGGCGGGCGAGGTCGGTGACGGGGATGCCCACGACACCGTAGATGGTCTCTATGCCATTCCGCTTAAGGGCATCGACCAGGAGGTGCATGCCGTCGGTAAGAGTGGCGTTGGGGTTGTTGGTGAGATAGTTCATGGGGAAATAATGATGAATTCTGAATTATGAGTCCTGAATTCTCGGAGGACCCTGAGAACTCCGAGAACTCAGAATAACTCATTAGATTAATCAAGCGGTCTTGCAGATGATCTGCTTCTTGCGCAATGCAGCAATCTCCTCCGGCGTGTAGCCAATCTCGCGAAGCACCTCGTCGGTATGCTCTCCCAATGCGGGTGCGGGCTTCACCTCGGGCTTGTAGTTCGAGAACTTGGGCGGACAACCGATAGTGAGGAACTTGCCACGTCCGGGCTGGTCCACCTCGACGATGGTGCCGCACTTGCGTAGCGACTCGTCCTCGGCAATCTCCTTCATTGTAAGTACGGGACCGCAGGGTACGCCCGCCTTGCCCAAGGTCTCCACAATCTCCATCTTCTCGCGGGTGATGGTGTAGGCCTCTACGGCAGCATATATCTCCTCCTTGATCTTGTTACGCGCCTCGGGCGTGTTGAACTTGGGGTCGGTGGCCCACTCGGGATGACCGATAGCTGTGGCGGCAGCGGCAAAGGGCTTTTCCTCGTTCTGCAACACGATGTAGACGAAGGCACCCGGGTCGGTCTCCCATCCCTTGCAGCGGTAACACCAGCCCATCACCTGTCCGCCCTCGACATTACCACCACGGGGCACGGTGTCGCCAAAGGTGCCGTTGGGGTATTGGGGGAAGTGCTTGAGTACACCGGTGTGTTCAAGGATGAGCTGGTCGCGTAACTTCACACGACAGAGGTTGATGACCGCATCCTGCATCGACTGCTCCACGAAGCAGCCCTCGCCCGTCTTCTCACGCTGCATCAGTGCCGCCAGAAGTCCGATGAGCAGATGCATGCCCGTGTTGCTATCGCCCAGGGCAGCACCCGACTGGGTGGGCATATTGTAGTCGCCCTTCCACCAACCCGTGGTAGCCGCAGCACCGCCTGCACACTGTGCCACTGGCTCGAAGGCCTTGACCGAAGCAAAGGGTGAGTCGTCGTTAAAGCCCTTGATGGTGCCGTAGATGACACGCGGATTGATCTTATGTACCTCTTCCCACGAGAAACCCAGCTTGGCCACGGCCCCGGGGTGGAGGTTCTCCACGAAGATGTCGGCGGTCTTGAGCAGCTTGGTCAAGATCTCCTTGCCTTCGGGAGTCTTCATATTGAGCTCAATAGAGCGTTTGTTGCAGTTGAGCTGCAGGTAGTAGAGGCTATCCATGTCGGGATAGTCGAGCAGCTCAGTACGCGTAGGATCTCCGAGGCCCACACGCTCAATCTTTATCACATCGGCGCCAAGCCACGCCAACATCTGTGTACACGAAGGACCCGACTGTACTTGGGTCCAGTCAATGACTTTGATACCTTCTAATGGTGCTGTCATACAATTATCTCCTATTTTTTTAGGGTTAAACATCGATTTTCTCTCATACAGCATACAACAAGCATCCTATGAAGATGTTCTTGCACAAAGGCATATTTGAGGGATAGCAACATTACACTCGAAATATTAACAACCAGCATAATACTGCGAAGTTTACCTAAGACTGCATATTTATTGCATATTTTTAGTGTATACTTAATTTTATGCAGCAATTTTTGAATATTAAAAGCATATAAGAGAGAAATAATGGTATAAAAAATGAATAATAAACAGCAAAAAACATTGTACATTTCTGTTTTTTATGTAAATTTGCAGCCGTATTATAAAATAGGTTAAATTTTAGGTAAAAGATTGTTCTACTAAAGAATATCCCTCCAATATGGATGCAAACAATATTATCGTAAGATATGCTAATGCCGAGCATGCAGTATACGCCGAGCATATCTGCCAACTGATATATGAATCGGCCTTGCAACGTGGCACAGGTATCGCCAAACGCTCGCCCGAATATGTGGCCGAAAAAATCAATGGTGGCAAGGCTGTGGTAGCACTCGATGGCGACCGTCTCATCGGGTTCAGTTATATCGAAAGCTGGAGCCACGGAGATTTTGTTGCCACATCGGGACTCATCGTAGACCCTGAATATCGCCAAATGGGCCTAGCTGGACGCATCAAGAAGAAAACATTTGAACTAGCCCGCGAGCGCTTCCCCTATGCCAAGCTTTTCAGCATCACCACCTCACTTCCCGTAATGAAGCTCAATACCGCACTGGGTTACGTACCTGTAACACTCACCGAGCTTACGCAAGACGAAGAGTTTTGGAGGGGATGTGAAGGCTGCAAGAACTACGATATTCTGCAACGCAACAACCGCACACGCTGCCTCTGCACAGGCATGCTTTTCGACCCCAAGGCCACACCCGTCGACCCCGACGTAGAGGTTCCTACGATGTCGAAATGGCAAAATCGTTTGCGCAAGATGTTGCACTTGAGATCAAAGAAATAATCAATTCATAAATAATATACACGGATTGCGGCTTTTGACTATTGTCTGTTGACCGTCGACCGTTGACCTTAAAAGATATGGAACAAAAGAAGAAAGTAGTAGTCGCCTTCAGTGGCGGACTTGATACCTCGTACACCGTGATGTACTTGACCAAGGAGATGGGTTATGAAGTACATGCCGTGTGTGCCAATACAGGCGGATTCAGCGAAGAGCAACTTCGCACCAACGAAGAGAATGCCTATAAGTTAGGCGCAGTCAAATATATGACCCTCGACGTCACCCAGGAGTACTATGAGAAGAGCCTCAAGTACATGGTGTATGGCAATGTGCTCCGCAACAACTGTTACCCCATCTCGGTGAGCTCGGAGCGTATCTTCCAGGCATTGGCCATCGCACGCTATGCCAAGGAGATTGGTGCTGATGCCATCGCACACGGTTCAACAGGTGCCGGTAACGACCAGATCCGTTTCGACATGACCTTCCTCGTGATGGCTCCCGGCAACGAGATCATCACCCTTACCCGCGACAAGACCCTCACCCGCAAGGAGGAGGTGGACTACCTCAACGCTGGTGGTTTCAATGCAGACTTTGCCAAACTGAAATACTCGTACAACGTAGGTATCTGGGGTACCAGCATCTGCGGTGGCGAGTTGC